>JBPBQT010000431.1:0-3538 GCA_050955065.1 Janthinobacterium lividum
TCAACGGCGGCGAGTTCAAGCCGATCCTGGACGCCACGCAGGCGCTGCACAAGCAGGTGCTGCGCGGCCGCGTCTTCGTCGCGCTGCACATGCACGCCGGCGACGGCAACGTGCACACGAACCTGCCGGTGAATTCCGACAACTACGCGATGCTGCAGGACGCGCACGCGGCGGTGGCGCGCATCATGGCGCTCGCGCGCGCGCTCGACGGCGTGATCTCCGGCGAGCACGGCATCGGCGTGACCAAGCTCGAATTCCTCACCGAGGACGAGATCGCCGAGTTCCGCGCGTACAAGCTGCGCGTCGACCCGCAGGGCCGCTTCAACAAGGGCAAGCTGATGGCCGGCGCGGACCTGCGCCACGCGTACACGCCGAGTTTCGGGCTGATGGGCTTCGAATCGCTGATCATGCAGCAGTCCGATATCGGCGCGATCTCCGACAGCATCAAGGACTGCCTGCGCTGCGGCAAGTGCAAGCCGGTGTGCGCCACGCACGTGCCGCGCGCGAACCTGCTGTACAGCCCGCGCAACAAGATCCTCGCGACGTCGCTGCTGATCGAGGCCTTCCTGTACGAGGAGCAGACGCGCCGGGGCGTGTCGATCAAGCACTGGGACGAGTTCACCGACGTCGCCGACCACTGCACGGTCTGCCACAAGTGTGCGACGCCGTGCCCGGTGAAGATCGATTTCGGCGACGTATCGATGAACATGCGCAACCTGCTGCGCAAGATGGGCAAGAAGAAGTTCAATCCGGGCGCGAGCGCGGCGATGTTCTTCCTGAACGCGACGAACCCGAACACGATCAACGTCACGCGCCAGTTGATGATGAACTGGGGCTACAAGGCGCAGCGCGCCGGCAACGACGTCTTCAAGCGCCTCGCGAGGAAGCAGACCGCGCATCCGCCGGCCACCGTCGGCAAGCCGGCGCTGCGCGAGCAGGTCGTGCATTTCATCAACAAGAAAATGCCCGGCAACCTGCCGAAGAAGAGCGCGCGCGCGTTGCTCGACATCGAGGACAACAAGGTCGTGCCGATCATCCGCGACCCGCGCGCCACGCACGCGGACACCGAGGCCGTGTTCTACTTCCCGGGCTGCGGTTCGGAGCGGCTGTTCTCGCAGGTGGGGCTCGCCACGCAGGCGATGCTCTGGCACGCGGGCGTGCAGACCGTGCTGCCGCCGGGTTACCTGTGCTGCGGCTATCCGCAGCGCGGCTCGGGGCAGAGCGACAAGGCCGAAAAGATCGTCACCGACAACCGCGTGCTGTTTCACCGGGTCGCGAACACGCTGAACTATCTCGACATCAAGACCGTCGTGGTCTCATGCGGCACCTGTTACGACCAGCTCGCCGGCTACGAATTCGACAAGATCTTCCCGGGCTGCCGGATTCTCGACATCCACGAGTATCTGCTGGAGAAGGGCATCAAGCTCGACGGGGTGTCCGGCACGCGTTACATGTACCATGATCCGTGTCACACGCCGATCAAGACGATGGACCCGGTGAAGCTGGTGAACCAGTTGATGGGCACCGCGAACGACGGTTACCGGATCGAAAAGAACGACCGGTGCTGCGGCGAGTCCGGCACGCTGGCCGTGACCCGGCCGGACGTCTCCACGCAGGTGCGCTTCCGCAAGGAAGAGGAGATGCGCAGGGGCGAGGCGCGCGTGCGCGCGGCGGGCACCGCGACGTCGGTGGTGTCGGTCGTGCCGGCGGGCGGCGGCATGGCGAATATCAGTCTGACGACGCAGGCCGTCCCGTTCCAGGGCGAGGTCAAGATCCTGACCAGCTGCCCGTCCTGCCTGCAGGGTTTGTCGCGTTACGGCGACGACGTCAAGGTCGAAGCCGACTATATCGTGGTCGAAATGGCACGCGCCGTGCTGGGAGAGAACTGGATGGTCGAATACGTGAGCAAGGCGAACGCCGGCGGCATCGAGCGGGTGCTGGTATGACGCACGCCTCCGCCTGCCCGCTGTGCACCGGCGATGACGGCCAGCTCGTCTGGCGCGACGCGACGTTGCGCGTCGTCCGGATCGACGACGCCGATTACCCCGGTTTCTGCCGTGTCATCTGGCAGGACCATCAGGCCGAAATGACCGATCTCGACGCCGCCGCGCGGCGCCACCTGTTCGACGTCGTGCTGGTCGTCGAACAGGTGGTGCGCGACGTCATGCGGTGCGACAAGATCAATCTGGCGAGCCTCGGCAACCAGGTGCCGCATCTGCACTGGCATGTGATCCCGCGCTTCACCGACGACGCCCATTTCCCGAAACCGGTCTGGGCCGACGCGCAGCGCGCGGTACCCGAAGCGCTGCACGCGGCCCGCGCCGCGCGCGCCGGCGGCTTGGGCCCGGTGCTGCGCACGGCGCTCGACGCCGCTTTTTTTGACCCATCCGCCGATCAATCCGCGCAGGAGACAGACGATGGCAGGACTCGATAAAGATACCCCGATCCCCACCGGGGTCGTGTTGCACCAGATGTCCCGCGTGATCGAACTGCACTACGCGGGCGACAGCTACCGCATTCCGTTCGAACTGCTGCGCGTGTATTCGCCCTCGGCCGAAGTCCAGGGGCACGGGCCCGGCCAGGAGGTGCTGCAGACCGGCAAGCGCCAGGTGATGATCGCCAAGATCGAGCCGGTCGGCCATTACGCGATCCAGCTCACGTTTTCCGACGGCCATGACACGGGCATTTACTCGTGGGATTATCTCTACAAGCTGGCGACCGAACAGGACGCGCTCTGGCGCGCGTACTTCGACCGGCTGGCGGCCGCCGGCGTCGAACGCGACGCGCCGATGGCGCCGGGCGGCGCGCACGGTGGCCACGGCCACGCGTGCGGCCATCATTGAACCAATAAGAACAAGGACGACGCGATGAGCAAGACCCATTTCGGCTTCACGACGGTGGAGGAGAAGGAAAAGGCGCGGAAGGTCGCGGGCGTCTTCCACTCGGTGGCGGCGAAGTACGACGTGATGAACGACCTGATGTCCGGCGGCCTGCACCGGGTGTGGAAGGCGTTCACGATCGGCCGCGCGAACGTGCGCCCGGGCCAGAAGGTGCTCGACATCGCCGGCGGCACGGGCGACCTCGCGCGCGCGTTCGCCAAGGCGGCGGGGCCGCGCGGCGAGGTCTGGCTGACCGACATCAACGCCTCGATGGTGCGGGTCGGCCGCGACCGCCTGCTCGACGAGGGCGTGATCACGCCGACCCTGCTGTGCGACGCCGAAAAACTGCCGTTCCCGGACAATTATTTCGACGTGGTGTCGGTGGCGTTCGGCCTGCGCAACATGACCCACAAGGATGTGGCGCTGGCCGAGATGCGGCGCGTGCTCAAGCCCGGCGGCAAGGTGCTGGTGCTGGAGTTCTCGCGGATCTGGCAACCGCTCACCAAGGCCTACGACCTGTATTCGTTCAAACTGCTGCCCTGGCTGGGCTCGCGTATCGCCGGCGACGCCGAAAGCTACCGCTATCTCGCCGAGTCGATCCGCATGCACCCGGACCAGGACACGCTCAAGCAACTGATGGAAACGGCCGGCCTGGAGGC
>JBPBQT010000432.1:0-3492 GCA_050955065.1 Janthinobacterium lividum
TTTGCGTCCGCCGCCAGACGTTGTTGCGCGCACTGGCGGATATGCGTGGCCGAGATGTCGAGATCGAGCGACCGGTCGATCAGAATGCCGCCGTGCGCGTGCCGCCGGACGTCCTCCAGCGGCAGCTGGCGGCGTGCGATCTGCGCGCCGACCGCGGGCGACGCGTCGGCCAGGTCGAAGCCCGGGCGCGCCGCGACGCAGACGTGCGCGAGTTCGAACAGTTCGAGCCAGTCATGCCAGCGATCCAGCGCAACGAGCTGGTCCGCGCCGATCAGCAGCGACAGCGACGCGTCGGGACCGACGCGCGCGCGCCACGCGGCCAGCGTGTCGACAGTATACGTGTCGCCGTGCCGTTCGACCTCGTCGGTGCCCACGCTCACGCGCGTGCCCGGCAGCCGCAGATGGGCCGCGGCGATGCGCGCCATCGCCAGCCGGTGCGCGGCGGCCGAGACGCCGGTCTTCTGCCAGGGCTGGCCGGCCGGCATCAGGACGAGTTCGTCGAGCATCAGCAGCGTGGAGAAATGCGCGGCGAGGGCCAGATGGCCATCGTGAATCGGATCGAACGTGCCGCCGAGAATCGCGATGCGGCGCGTCATGCGCACTCCAGCCAGTCCCGGCCGGTGAGGAAGTCGGTGGCGAGACGCGCTTCCGGGGAGCCGGGCGCCGGCTGCCAGTTGTAGCGCCAGCGCACCAGCGGCGGCATCGACATCAGAATCGATTCGGTGCGTCCGCCGCTTTGCAGGCCGAACAGGGTGCCGCGGTCGAACACCAGATTGAATTCCACGTAACGCCCGCGCCGGTAGGCCTGGAAATCCCGCTCGCGCTCGCCATAGGGCAGCGCGCGGCGCGCTTCGAGGATCGGCACGTAGGCCGGCAGGAACGCATCGCCGACGCTGCGCATCATCGCGAAACCCTGCTCGAAGCCGAGTTCGGCGAAATCGTCGTAGAAGATGCCGCCGACGCCGCGCGGCTCGTTGCGGTGCTTCAGGAAGAAATACGTGTCGCACCACGCCTTGAAGCGCGGATACAGCGTGTCGCCGAACGGCGCGACCGCATCGCGGCAGGCGCGGTGGAAATGCCGGGCGTCGTCCTCGAAGCCGTAATAGGGCGTGAGGTCCATGCCGCCGCCGAACCAGCTGGCGACCGTCTGCCCGTCGCGCTGCGCGACGAACATCCGCACGTTCAGGTGCACGGTCGGGCAGTACGGATTGCGCGGGTGCATCACGAGCGAGACGCCCAGCGCCTCGAAGCCGCAACCGGCCAGCTCGGGCCGGTTCGCGGTGGCCGAGGGCGGCAGCGACGCGCCGCGCACGTGCGAGAAACCGACGCCGCCGCGCTCGAAGAACGCGCCTTCCTCGACGATGCGGGTGATGCCTTCGCCCTGCAGGCGTTCCTCGGGCGCTTTCCGCCATGCATCGGTGGCGAACGCGCTGCCGTCGAACGCCCCGAGCGTCTCGGCGATACGCTGCTGCAGGCCCAGCAGATAGGCCCGCACCGGCGCAATATCGATGGCGGCGATCATCGGTGCACGCTCGGGCGTTGCGCCGTCGGGCCGTGACGCGGCATCGTGCCGCAGGGGTTTGCTTGAAACGTCGTCCACGCTGTTCGCCTAGTGTTTCCGATTCAACGCACGATAGCCGATATCGCGGCGGTACTGCATCCCGTCGAATGCAATCTGGTTGATCGCATCGTAGACGATCGACTGCGCGCCCCGCACCGAATCGGACAGCCCCACCACGCACAGTACCCGCCCGCCCGAGGTGAGCAACTTGCCGTTGACGAGTTCGGTGCCGGCATGGAAGGTCATCGCCGCTTCGGTCTCTTCCGGAATGCCGCCCACGAGGTCGCCCTTGCGCGGCGCGTCGGGGTAGCCGCGCGCGGCCACCACGACGCCCAGCGCGGTGCGCCGGTCCCAGCTCAGCTCGACGTCGTTCAGCTGTCCCGCGATCGCCTGCTCGATCACCTTCGAGAAGTCGCCCTTCAGGCGCGCCATGATCGGCTGGGTTTCCGGGTCGCCCATCCGGCAGTTGAATTCGAGCGTCTTCGGATTGCCCTGCGCGTCGATCATCAAACCCGCGTAGAGGAAGCCGGTGTAGCGGATGCCGTCGGCCTCCATGCCGCGGACCGTCGGCTGGATGATCTCGCGGATCACCCGGGCGTGCAGTTGCGGCGTCACCACCGGCGCCGGCGAATACGCGCCCATGCCGCCGGTGTTCGGACCGAGGTCGCCGTCGAGCAGGCGCTTGTGGTCCTGGCTGGAAGCCAGCGGGAGAATATGCTTGCCGTCGACCATGACGATGAAGCTCGCTTCCTCGCCGGTCAGGAATTCCTCGATGACCACGCGCGCGCCGGCGTCGCCGAGCTGGTTGTCGGCCAGCATCGCGTCCACCGCGGCGTGGGCCTCCGCGAGCGTCTGCGCGACGACCACGCCCTTGCCGGCGGCCAGGCCGTCGGCCTTGACGACGATCGGCGCGCCCTTGCTGTCGAGATAGGCGTGCGCGTCGGCGGCAACCGTAAACGTCGCGTAATCGGCGGTGGGGATGCCGTGCCGTTTCATGAACGCCTTGGCGAAATCCTTCGACGACTCGAGCTGGGCGGCTTCCCTGCTCGGTCCGAAGACCTTCAGGCCGCGGGCGCGGAACAGGTTGACGATGCCGGCGGCCAGCGGCGTTTCCGGTCCGACCACGGTGAAGCCGACCTTTTCGCGCTCGGCGAAATCGGCGAGCGCCTCGAGCGCCGCGGGCGTGTAGCCGTGGGCGAGCTCGGGGAGGTCGACGTTGCGCAACCGCGGGTCGTGGGCGGTGCCGCCGTTGCCCGGCGCGACGAAGACCGTCTGCACGCGGGGCGATTGCGCCAGTCGCCATGCCAGCGCATGCTCTCGACCGCCCGATCCGACTACCAGTAGATTCATTGTGTTTCCCCGAAAGATGATGCCGTATTCAAAGACGGGCGCCCGGCCAGGCGTGCCCGGGCAGGGGCGCCAGGCCGCAAGCGCCGGGCCCGCGCGACGCCGCCGGGTCGCGGCGCGCAGGCCGTCCCTCCGGCATTGCGCCCGTGCCGGGCCGGCCCCGGACCGATGCCGGGCCGGTCATGCGGCCCGTCGCGGTCCGTCGTCCGGCCGTCCCGGAGCGCCGCCCTGACGTTGCGCGCGACCGTCCGGCTGTCGTGCGCGGCCCCGTGATCGATACGTAAGGTCCTGCCGTTCTTCATTACCGCATTGACTGGTCGCGTCCGCCCGAGAGCCGTCGCGCCGCGCGTGGCGTCCTGCATGCGGCCAATGCGTGTCCGATGCGTGCGGCACCCGTCGAGCGGGCGCTGCGCGCGCTCATTCGTCGTCGATGATCGCGTTGGAGAAGACTTCCTGAACGTCGTCGAGGTTCTCCAGCACATCGAGCAGCTTCTGCATCCGCGCGCCGTCTTCGCCGGCCAGCGCGATCTCGTTTTGCGGCTTCATCGTGACTTCGGCCATTTCCGCCTTGAATCCCGCCGCTT
>JBPBQT010000433.1:0-3389 GCA_050955065.1 Janthinobacterium lividum
AGATAGGCGATGGCCGGCGTCGGCATCGGTCCGGCCAGCATCACGTCGACGCCGGCGGATGAAAAACCGGCTTCCAGCGCCGCTTCCAGCATATAGCCGGAGACGCGCGTGTCCTTGCCGATCAATACCGTAGGACGGCCTTGCGCGGCACGGTTCGCCGAGCCCACCAGCACCTGGCCGGCGGCGTAGCCCAGTTTCAGCACGAAGTCCGGGGTGATCGGCGCTTCACCGACGCGGCCGCGGATGCCATCGGTACCAAAGTATTGACGCTCCATGCATTCTCCTGCTCGTGCAACGGTTCGGATATCGGTCGGCGACCTGTCTGCGCGGAGTGTCCGCGCCCGGGCCCGCCGGCCGGAACCGGATTGTAGACCGGATCAGGCGTTGCCTGCGTCGCCATGGTTCGCATTGATCGCGCGCCAGACCGCCAGTGCCTCGACGGTGGGTGCGACGTCGTGCACGCGGATGATCGCGGCGCCTCTTTCCGCGGCGCAGATCGCCGCGGCGATGCTGCCGTGGAGCCGCGCGGCGGGCGACAAAGGGGTTTGCGAGGCCGGCTTCGAGACGGGGGCAGGCTGGGGTACGGCCTGTGAAGCAGTCTGTGAAGCGGTTTGTGAAGTGTGTTCTGCGACAGGCTGTGAAGCAGTATGTGAAGCAGTATGTGAAGCGGGCTGTGAAGCCGGCTGTATAGCCGACTCCCAGACCGATCGCGCCGTATCGCCCAGCACCGCGGCCAGCATCGATTTGCGCGACATCCCCACCAGGATCGGCAGGCCGCCCGGCGAGGTCATCGGCAGGTCACGCAGCAGACGGTAGTTGTGCGCGACATTCTTGCCGAAACCGAAGCCCGGATCGACGACGATGCGCTCGCGCGCCACGCCGGCCGATTCCAGCGCGATCACCCGTCGATCGAGAAACGCCCGCACTTCGGCCACGACGTCGGCATACATCGGCGCTTCCTGCATCGTTCTCGGGTCGCCCAGCATGTGCATCGCGCAGACCGCGCATTCACTGCGGGCAATCGCCTCGAGCGCGCCGTCCTCGGTGAAGCCGCGGATATCGTTGATCATGTCGGCGCCCGCATCGAGGACCGCGCGCATGACATCGGGCTTGTAGGTGTCTACCGAGACCGCGACGCCGCAATCGTGCAGGGCTTCGACCAGCGGCATGACCCGGTCCAGTTCCTCGCCGAGCGACAAGGGCGGCGCACCCGGACGGGTCGACTCGCCCCCGATGTCGAGGATGTCCGCGCCGTCGGCGATCAGCCGTTCCGCGTGCCGCAATGCCGCGTCGCGGGAATGGAACTGGCCGCCGTCGGAAAACGAATCCGGCGTCACGTTCAGGATGGCCATGACCAGCGGCCGCGACAGGGAGAAATTGAAGCGGCCGCAACGCAGCGTGCCATGAGTGTCATGCATAGGGAGAAAGGAAACGAGGAGAAAGGGAAAGCGCAAGGCCGGATGACCGTTGCGCTTGCCAATCCGGCACATGCCGGACCCATAGACAAAGCGGGCCGGTGCTTTCGCATCGGCCCGCTGGAATTCACTGCCCGTCAGGCCGGTGCAGTGATGCTGCTGGGTGTCTTCACATCCGCACCGCCGTTGCCGCCGGTCGGGCTGCCACCGGAAGGCGGCGGCAGGTTCTTCGGCGGCCGCGGATCCTTGCCGGCCATGATGTCGTCGATCTGGTCCGCGTCGATGGTTTCCCATTCGAGCAACGCACCCACCATCGCTTCGACCTTCGCCCGGTTCTCGTCGAGCAGTGTCCGGGCACGCAGGTACTGTTCGTCGAGGATCCGGCGGATCTCGGCGTCCACCTTCTGCTGCGTCGCCTCGGAGACCGTCTTCGCCGACATCTTGCCGAACATGCCGTCCTGCTCGGTGTCGACATAGACCATCGTGCCGAGCACATCCGACATGCCGTAACGCGTCACCATGTCGCGCGCCATCTTCGTCGCACGCTCGAAGTCGTTCGACGCGCCCGTCGACATCGAATTCATGAAGACATCCTCCGCCGCGCGTCCACCGAAGAGGATCGCGATTTCCTCGTACATCCGCTCACGGTACAGATTCACACGGTCATGTTCCGGCAACTGCCAGGTAATCCCCAATGCCCAGCCGCGCGGCATGATCGAGACCTTGTGCACCGGATCGGCGAACGGCAGCAGCTTCGCCACCACTGCATGACCCGACTCGTGATAGGCGGTGTTGCGACGCTCTTCCTCGCGCATCACGGCCGAACGACGCTCCGGACCCATGAAGATCTTGTCCTTTGCATCCTCGAAATCCTGCATCTCGACGATACGCTTGCCGCGACGCGCGGCGAACAGGGCCGATTCGTTGACCAGGTTCGCGAGGTCCGCGCCCGAGAAGCCCGGCGTGCCGCGCGCGATCACACCCGCGTCGACGTCGCCCGAGATCGGCACCTTGCGCAGGTGCACCTTCAGGATCTGCTCGCGGCCGCGGATGTCCGGCAGGCCGACATAGACCTGACGGTCGAAACGGCCCGGACGCAGCAGCGCCTTGTCCAGCACGTCCGAACGGTTCGTCGCGGCGATCACGATCACACCCGAATTCGCCTCGAAACCGTCCATCTCGACGAGCATCTGATTCAGCGTCTGCTCGCGCTCGTCGTTTCCGCCGCCCATGCCGGCGCCGCGATGGCGACCGACCGCATCGATTTCATCGATGAACACGATGCAGGGGGCATGCTTCTTCGCCTGTTCGAACATGTCGCGCACCCGTGCCGCGCCCACGCCCACGAACATTTCGACGAAGTCCGAGCCCGAGATGGCGAAGAACGGCACCTTCGCCTCGCCGGCGATGGCGCGTGCCAGCAGCGTCTTACCGGTTCCCGGCGGGCCGACCAGCAGCACGCCACGCGGAATGCGACCGCCCAGTTTCTGGAACTTCTGCGGATCGCGCAGGAAATCGACCAGCTCGCTGACTTCTTCCTTCGCTTCGTCGCAACCGGCGACATCGGTGAAGTTGATCGCGTTGTTGTTCTCGTCGATCAATCGCGCCCGCGACTTGCCGAACGAAAACGCCCCGCCTTTCCCGCCGCCCTGCATCTGCCGCATCATGTAGAACCAGAACACCATCAGCAGGATCGAGGGCCCGACGTAGGTCAGGATCGACACCAGCAGGTTCGGCTCGTCTTCCGGCTTGCCGCTGACCTGGACACCGTACTTCATCAGGTCGCCGACCATCCAGATGTCGCCCGGCTGCACGATCGAATACTTGTTGCCGTCGGCCGGGGTGACGTTCAGGTTGCGGCCCTGCACGGTCACGGATTTGATCTTGCCGTTCTTGGCGTCGTCCATGAACTGCGAATACGGCACGCCTTCCTGGACCCGCGGCTTGTCGAACTGCTTGAACACCGTAAACAGC
>JBPBQT010000434.1:0-3350 GCA_050955065.1 Janthinobacterium lividum
CCGGGCGTTCCAGCGCGTCCAGCGACAGAGCGGACAGCGCAGGCAGCGCAGGCGTCGCCGTTTCGGCAGCGTTCGGGACGGCGGGCGTGGGACGGGTATCGAGCATGATCGGGCGGTCAGGAAAAGAAATCTGGCGCGGTATCGGCGCGTGGATATCAGGATGGAATCGGGAAAACGAATCAGGGAAGCAAATTCGGGGAAGCAAAACGGGCGCCGGTAGCACGCCGGCGCCTGTTGGAATGCAGTGCGCAATACGGTCCGCCGGACGGTTATCAAGGCGCCCGGTCACCGCCCGCCGTCCGGGCGGCAAACGGCAGGGAAGCCATGATGCTTGTCGGCTGCCGGGCGGCTGTCGGGCGGCTGTCGAGCGGCGGTCCGGAGGCGGGCGGGTTGCTGCGCGATTGCTGCACGGCAGCGGCCGGGTCATTGCCGGATTACCCGACCACACGCCGACTACGCGCCAACCAAGCGCCGACCACGCACCGGTCACATGCCCGCTATTCGCCGATCGATTGCCGGTATTGCTCGGCGCTCAGCAGCTTGTCCGTCGCGGCGGGGTCGGTCGGCTTGATCTTGAACAGCCAGGCCTCGTACGGCTTGCCGTTCACCGCATCCGGCGAATTCGCCAGATCCGCGTTCGACGCCACGATCTCGCCCGCCACCGGCGCATAGATGTCCGACGCCGCCTTGACGGACTCGACCACCGCGACGGTATCGCCCGCGTTGATCTGGCGGCCGGCTTCCGGCAGATCGATGAACACGATGTCGCCCAGCGCTTCCTGCGCGTGGTCGCTGATGCCCACGGTCAGGGTGCCGTCGCTTTCGGTGCGGACCCACTCGTGGGATTCCGCGAATTTCAGATCGTCGGGGGTGCTCATAGGTGTTTCTCCAGTATGGGGATGTCGTTTCGCATCCTCGGCGCGCGCGCGAAGCCGCACCGGGGCAGGGCAGCGCGGGCTACAGCGCCACCAGCGTCTTGCCGTTGCGTACGAAAGGCAATTTAACCACGGTCGCGGGCAAGTGTTTATCCCGGATGACCACCTGCACGGTGTCGCCCGGCCGCACCGCCGTCGGCACCCGCGCGAACGCGATCGAGCGCTGTAGCGACGGCGAGAACGTGCCGCTCGTGATCTCGCCGTCGCCTGCCGGCGTGAGCACCTTCTGGTGGCCGCGCAACACGCCGCCGCCCAGCAGCAGCAGACCGACGAAGGCGGCGCGCTGGCCGTCCGCGTCCAGCGCCGGACGGCCGATGAAGGCGCGATCGGTCGAGCGGTCGACCGTCCAGGCGAGACCCGCGTCCAGCGGCGACACCGTGTCGTCCATGTCCTGGCCATACAGGTTCATCCCGGCTTCCAGGCGCAGCGTGTCGCGCGCGCCCAGGCCCGCCGGCCGCACCCCGGCCGCGCTCAGCGCCTGCCACAGGTCCGCCGACCGGCGCGCCTCGCAGACGATCTCGAAGCCGTCCTCGCCGGTGTAGCCGGTGCGCGCGATCATCAGGGAGCCGAAGGCGGAATCCGTCAGACGGGCCGCGTGGAAGGGCTTGAGCGCCTCGCTCTGCTCGCGCGCGCCCGGAATCGTCTCCCAGACCTTCTCCCGCGCCAGCGGGCCCTGCACCGCGACGATGCCCAGGTCCGGACGCGGGGCGATCGACACGTCGAAGCCGCCGTCCGCGTTCTGCTGGCCGATCCAGGCCAGATCCTTGGCCGCTGTGCCGGCGTTGACGATCAGGCGGAACGACTGTTCATCGAAGAAATAGACGATCAGGTCGTCGATCACGCCGCCCGCGCCGTTGAGCATGCACGAATAGAGCGCGCGCCCCGGCGTCTGCAGCTTCGCCACATCGTTGGCCAGCAGGCGCTGCAGGAAGGCGCGGACCGCGACGCCGGTGAGATCGATCGCGCGCATGTGCGACACGTCGAACATGCCCGCCACGGCGCGCACGCCCTGGTGTTCCTCGATCTGGGAACCGTAGTTCACGGGCATGTCCCAGCCGCCGAAATCGACCATGCGCGCGCCAGCGGCGCGATGGACTCCGTTCAAAGCGGTTTTATGCAATTCGGTCATTCGAGCGCCCCGGCAGGAATCGGAAAACAATGGGGGGCCGAGCCGATGGCGCATGCGTTTTCGCACGTACGCCCATCGGCTCGACCCCTCTGTCCTCGATACCTGAGAGATTGCACGAGGTCGCCGGCGAAACCGGCTTCCTGGGTGCGCGCCCCTTCGGTGGGCAGGCTGGAGCATGAATCGCTCCGCTGCCGCTCTCCAGAGATTCGGAAAAAATTCCGGCGCGATCGGTCCTTTTGCCTGAGAGTTTGTGGGTATTACCCCTTCGGCGGCGATGCCCGACGGCATCGCGCTCTCCCGATGCGCCCGGAGAATTTAGTCGACGGCAGGCGCGCTGTCAATCGGAGAAAATAGTCGGCCGCCGCCTGCGTGGCGCCGACGTCCGCGTCGCGCAGCCCTTGCCGGCGTCGTTTCCCGGGCGCCCTGACGCCGGCGTCAGGCCCTGCTTCGGCCCCGCTCCATGCCCGCTGGCGGCCACCGTGCCCGGCCATTCGGATGGGCGGCGGGCGGGGCGGCGGCCATGCTACCATCGCGTCTCTTCCCGCATGTCCATGCCTTTTCCCTCCCCAGCCAGAGAGTCCTCCGATGTCAGGATTGAACGCCGCACAGCGTGAGGCGGTGCACTATCTCGACGGCCCCTGCCTCGTCCTTGCCGGTGCCGGCAGCGGCAAGACCCGGGTCATCACGCAGAAGATCGCCTACCTGATCCAGCAGCGCGGTTTCGAGCCCAAGCACATCGCCGCCGTCACTTTCACCAACAAGGCCGCCGCCGAAATGCGCGAGCGCATCGCCAAGTTGCTCGAGGGCGCGGTGCTGAGCACCCCTGGCAAGGAAGGACGCAAGGTGCCGGTCAACCAGTTGACCGTCTGCACCTTCCACTCGCTCGGCGTGCAGATCCTGCGCCAGGAAGCCGAGCATGTCGGCCTCAAGCCGCAGTTCTCGATCATGGACTCCGACGACTGCTTCTCGATGATCCAGGAGCAGCTGGGCACCACCGACAAGGCGCTGATCCGCAAGATCCAGAACACGATCTCGCTGTGGAAAAACGCGATGCTCACGCCCGACCAGGCCGCCGCCGCCGCCGAGGACGTCGATCAGCATCAAGCCGCGATCGTCTACCGCAGCTATGTCGCCACGCTGCACGCGTACCAGGCGGTGGACTTCGACGACCTGATCCGCCTGCCTGCCGAACTCTTCGCGCGCAACGAGCAGGTACGGGAGAAATGGCAGAACCGGCTGCGTTACCTGCTCGTCGACGAATACCAGGACACCAACGCCTGCCAGTA
>JBPBQT010000435.1:0-3100 GCA_050955065.1 Janthinobacterium lividum
TGCGCCGATGAGCTGGCAGAATGTCGCATTGTCGTGGTTCCTGCGCAGGCGCATGAAAGGCAAGGGGCAGGGCGAGATCGACGTCGCCGAGGCGCGGGCGCTGGCCGACAAGCTCTGGGCGCCGCGCCGCGCGCCGCGCGACTGGCGGATTCGCCCGGTGCCGGCGCGCGCGGCGTCCGAGGGGCACGCCGCGACGGTCGCCGCGGAATGGATCGAGCCCGCCTCGCCGGATCTGATCCCCACGCTGTCGCGCACGGTCCTGTACCTGCACGGCGGCGCCTATCTGTTCTGCTCGCCCCGCACGCACCGTTCGATCACCTGCGCGCTGGCGCTGCGCGGCCTCGCGCGCGTGCTGGTGCCGGATTACCGGCTCGCGCCCGAGCATCCGGCGCCGGCGGCGCTCGACGACGCGCTCGCCGCCTACCGGAGCCTGCTGGCGGACGGGGTCGCCCCCGCCACGATCGTCGTCGCCGGCGATTCGGCGGGCGGGGGCCTGGCGCTCGCGCTGCTGCTCGCGCTGCGCGACGCGGGCGAGCCGCTGCCGGCCGCCGGCGTGCTGTTCTCGCCGTGGACCGATCTCGCGGTCACCGGCGAGACGATCGAGCGCCTGGCCGCGTCCGACGTCCTGTTCGACGGCCGCGGCGTGCGTGCGGCGGCCCGCCTTTACCTCGCCGGCATGCCGGACACCGACTGGCGCGCATCGCCGCTCTATGGCGATTTCACCGGCCTGCCGCCGTTGCTGATCCAGGCGAGCGACAGCGAGGTGCTGCTCGACGACGCCCGGCGCGTGGTCGACAAGGCGCGCGCCGCCGGCGTGGAAGTGGAGTTTCGTCAATGGCACGGGCTCCCGCATGCATGGCAGATCTTCGCCGGCATCCTGCCGGAGGCCCGCATCGCGCTGCATCAGGCCGGCGAATTCATCCGCCGACGCGCTCGTACGCCAGTCTGACGGCCTCCTCGCCGTACAGGCGTTCCAGGCGCCGGATCGCGAAGTGGCCGCGCGCCATTTCCTGGAAATGCGAGATGAACACCGTATTGATCGCCGCGCCGAACACCGCGCCCACGACCGGAATCGCCTTCGCCGCGGCCTGCTCGCCCACCTGCGCCGAAAAGCGCGCCGCCACCGAATGCACCATCTTCGTCACGAAAGCCGACCCGTGGCTCGCCGCGCTCTTGCCGGCCAGCTCCGCGGTGGCCGACGCGACGGTCTGGGCCATCGCGCCGCGCACGACGAAATAGCCGTACGTGGCGTCGTCCTCGGCTTTCGCGGGGCCGCCCATCGCCAGCACCATCAGGCACTGCAGCTGCGCGTCGGGCGATGTCAGGTCCTCGCCGTACGCCTGGGCGATCTCGCCGATCGAACGGAACATCAGCGTCGTGGTCACCGGCAGCTCGACCGGCAGCGACACGAAACCGAACGCGCCGCCGGCCGCGCCGGTGGCGGCGACGGCCAGTTTGTGGAAACGGCTGCTGGTGCGCTCGAGCGCCTCGCCATGCGGCGCGGGCACGCCGGGCCGGGTGCCGTTGCCGGTCGTCGGGGTCGCCGGGTTGCCCCAGGCGGCGTCGGCGGCCGTCCCGGGTGTCTTGCGGATGGTGCGCAGCGCGAGCGCCAGGCACTTGTCCAGCGCCGCGCGCGTGGCGTCGTTGACGAGATTGCCGGCGACGCCCGGCAGGCGCGCCAGCAGTTTCTCGACCGGCGCGCCCACCATCGATGCCAGCTTGACCGGGAAGCCCGGGTGCTCGAGACGCGCGCGCGCCTTGCGTAATTCGTCGAGGTGTTCCGGTGCGATCGTGGCGGGAAGGGGCATCATGCTCGTAGGTAGGAGAAAGGGAGACAGCGCAGGGTATTACCGATGATACCGCCCGCTGGCGGTTCGGCGCTGAGGCGCGGCGGGCGGGCACCGCGCTCGCCGGCCCGGTGCCAGGGAAATCTTTGCCCGGGCAACGTCCGGCGGCTCCTTGGTCACTGTCCGGCTGCCGCCGGACGCTTGCGCGGCCCCCGCTTCGTCCGCGCTTCCCGGACTGCGGGTTCGCCGGACGCGCGAATGCTTGCGTGCCTTACAGTTGGCGGCCTCACCAATGACCCATACCCAAGGCCGGTATGAATCGTGTCAATCGTCAAGATAAGACAGTGCTGCTCGCGCAAGTACTGGGCGATGGGCATAATGGCGGCGCCCTGTCGATCACGCGCGCATCGCTGAAACCAACCCGGCCGAAACATAGCGGAGTAGAACGGATGCTTGATGAAAAGGACCGCATCGCGGTGGTGCAGCAATTCGGACGTACCTATCGCGCTTTCATGACGGCGTTCCAGGCCTGTGTCGGCCTGCCGTTGCTGCAATGGCGGATCCTGCTGATGCTGCGCGACCTGCCGCATGCGCAACCGCAGAAGACGCTGGTCGAGACGCTCGACGTGGACGCCGGCGCGCTCACGCGCCAGTTGCAGCAGATGGAGCAGAAGGGCTGGGTGACGCGCAGCATCGACGAGCGCGACAACCGCCTCACGAACGTCGCGCTGGCCGAGAAGGGCCGCCAGAAGATCGCCGAGGCGACCCCGCTGCGCGACGTGTTCCTGGCCGAGGCGACGGACAGCCTGTCCGAAGAGCGGCTGTGCCTGATGGAAGAAACGATGACGCTGTTCGAGGCGCGCATCAAGGATGTGGCCGCCCGTTGCAAGAGCGCGGTTTGATGTCCTGCCTGGCGGGTCTGCTTTCCGGCGCGGCGAACATGTCTGCCGACACGCCCGTTGAACGTCGGACCGGCTTTATTGCCGCGCCGTGCGGGCGTTGTCCGGCAGCGGCATCGAGAAGTTCGTCCGGAACGGATTGATGTCCAGGCCGCCGCGGCGCGTATAGCGCGCGTACACCGCGAGCTGCGTCGGCCGGCACAGGCGCAGGATGTCGGTGAAGATGCGCTCGACGCACTGCTCGTGAAAACCGGTGTGCATCCGGTACGACACGATGTAGCGCAACAACCCCGCCTGATCGATCTGCGGCCCCGCGTAGCGGATCTGCACGCTGCCCCAGTCCGGCTGCCCGGTCACCGGACAATTCGATTTCAGCAGGTTCGACACCAGCGTTTCCTCCACCGGCGCCTCGTC
>JBPBQT010000436.1:0-3037 GCA_050955065.1 Janthinobacterium lividum
GGGCCCGCGGTCGGACGTTCGACGGCACGCACGCCCTGCCGCCCGGCACCGGTCGCCCGGTCGGAAGACGATGCCGCGTCGGCCGCGCCGGTATCGGCCAGCGCCGGAACCGGCGCCTTCGCCGGCGCCGCGGACGACGCGCGCGCGCCGCCCTGCGCCGGACGTGCGGTTTCGGCCGCGCGCGCGCTCAGGAACTGCACCAGCAGCGGCACCGGACGCCCGGTCGCGCCCTTCGCCGCGCCGCTCTTCCACGCGGTGCCGGCGATATCGAGGTGCGCCCAGCGGTACGCCTTCGCGAAGCGCGACAGGAAACAGGCGGCGGTGATGCTGCCCCCCGGCCGGCCGCCGATATTGGCCATGTCGGCGAAATTCGTCTTCAGCTGTTCCTGGTACGCCTCCTCGATCGGCATGCGCCAGGCCGCGTCGGCCGCCTGCTTCGACGCCGCCAGCAGTTCGTCGGCAAGCGCATCGTCCGGCGAGAACAGGCCGCTGTTGTGATGACCCAGCGCGATCACGCAGGCGCCGGTCAGCGTCGCGATGTCGATCACCGCCGCCGGCTTGAAGCGCTCGACGTAGGTCAGCGCGTCGCACAGCACCAGCCGCCCTTCCGCATCGGTGTTCAGCACCTCGATGGTCTGCCCGGACATGCTGGTCACCACGTCGCCCGGTTTCAGCGCGTTGCCGGCCGGCATGTTCTCGCAGGTCGGGATGACGCCGATCACGTTCAGCTTCAGGTTCATCTCGGCGACCGCGCGCATCGTGCCCAGCACGGTGCCCGCGCCGCACATGTCGTACTTCATCTCGTCCATCGAATCGCCGGGCTTGAGCGAGATGCCGCCCGTGTCGAACGTGATGCCCTTGCCGACCAGCACCACCGGCGCCGCCTTCGCGGCGCCGCCGTTGTGGCGCAGCACGATGAACTGCGGCGGCTCGCTCGACCCCTTCGCGACCGACAGGAACGAACCCATGCGCAGCGCCTCGATCTGCTTGCGCCCGAGGATCTCGACCTTCAGCTTCCAGTCGGCCGCGAGTTCGCGGGCGACGTCGGCCAGGTAGGTCGGCGTGCAGATGTTCGGCGGCAGGTTGCCCAGTTCCTTGGTCAGATCGACGCCGTTGGACAGCGCGGCGCCGTCGATCAGCGCCGCTTTCGCGGCCTTTTCGTCGGCCGCGGGCACCGTGAAGCACCACGATTTCAGCGTCGGCGCCGGCGGCGTCTCGGCCTGCGTCTTCAGCCCGGCGAAGCGGTAGGTGTGGTCGCGCCAGGCGGCCAGCGCCGTGCGCACGCCCCAGGCCGCGTCACGGCCCTCGACCGGCGTCTGCGCGAGCGTGAAGACGACCTGCGTCGCCTTGCTCGACGCGAGCGCCCGCGCGGCGGCCTTCGCCGCGTCGGCATACGCCTTCGGTCCGAAATCCGCCTGCTTGCCGAGCCCGACGACCAGCACGCGCGCCGCGCCCGCGGTCGACGGCGTTTGCGGCGGCGTGTGCAGCATCAGCGTCGTGCCCGTGCGGCCGTCGATGTCGCCCGCCTTGATCAGCCGCGACAGCCAGCCGTCGTGCGCCGCGTCGATCCGCGCCGCGGCGCCTGCCGGCGGCTGCGCTTCGAACACGCCGACCACGATACAATCGGCCTTCGTGCCGGGAACGGTGGAACCGCCTGCGGTGTTCCATTCGAAGGCTTTTATGCTAAAGTCCATCGCGCTAATCCCTGATTGTCAGTTTAAGCGCGATTATCCGCTATTTTCTCCAGTGCGGCTTGCTGCATGCGTCCCGGCGCAAACGGCCGCGCGCTCGATTCCGTAGACAATGATTTTTCAACGTTCACTGCAGCGTGAACTCGCCTATACGGCGGGCGCCGTCTTCATGGTGCTCCTGACCATCATGCTGACCACGATGCTGATCCGCATCGTCGGTTCGGCCGCGGTCGGCAAGGCCGACCCGCGCGACATTCTCGTGCTGATCGGCCTGACGATGGTGGGCTACCTCGCGGTGATGCTCATCGTCACGCTGTTCGTCTCGATCCTCGTGGTCCTGACCCGCTGGTACCGCGATTCCGAAATGGTGGTCTGGCAGGCCGCGGGACTCAGCCTGACCGCGTTGCTGCGCCCGCTCGCCGTCTTCTCGGCGCCCCTGGTGCTGCTGATCGCCTTCTGTTCGCTGGTCGCCTGGCCCTGGGCCAGCAACCAGCAGTCGAAGATCAGCGCGCGTTTCCAGCAGCGCGACGACGTGGCGATGATCGCGCCGGGCCAGTTCAGCGAATCGGCGAGCAACCAGCGCGTGTTCTTCGTCGAGAAACTGTCCGCCAACGCGCAGCGCGTGCAGAACGTCTTCGTCACCAGCACCGAGAACGGCAAGCTGTTCGTCGTCGTGTCGCAGAACGGCTCGATCGAGACGCATCCGAACGGCGACCGCTTCATCGTGCTGGAGAACGGCCGGCGCTACGACGGCGAGCCGGGCCATCCGGATTTCCGCATCGTCGAATTCAAGCGCTACGGCGTCAAGATCGAGGACAAGCCGACGGTCAACCCGACGACCTCGCGCGGCACGGCGACCATGGATCTGATCCACAACCCGACGCCCGCCAATCTCGGCGAACTCGCGTGGCGGATCGGGCTGCCGCTCACGGGCGTGACCCTGATGCTGCTGGCGGTGCCGCTCGCATACCAGAATCCCCGGCGCGGGCGGACCATCAACATGGTGTTCGCGGTCCTGATCTACCTGACCTATTCGAATCTGCAGAACCTGATGCAGAACTGGATCGACCAGGGCAAGGTGTCGTTTCCCGTCGGCCTGGTCGCGTTGCACGTCATGGTCGCGATCATCGCCCTGCTGATGCTCTGGCGGCGCGTGCGCAATCGGCCCTTCTTCTCGCTGAATTTCCGGCGTGGACGCTAGCCCCACCATGCGAACAGGTTTCCAGCCGATGATCCGCACCTACGAAAAATACATCGGGAAGCAGGTCTACCTGACCTTTTCCTTCATTCTCTTCGCCTTCTCGGGGCTGTTCTTCTTCTTCGACCTGATCGCCCAGCTCGATGCG
>JBPBQT010000437.1:0-2979 GCA_050955065.1 Janthinobacterium lividum
GCGCCAGACGGAGCAGGTTGGTACCGGATCCGGGGGATCGACGGCATCTGCCTGATTCTGGAGCGGTGAACGCCCGCAGCGGAAGCGAACGCGCGCACGGGACATGGGACAGGGGACACGGGAATGTGACGGCGCGGCCGCCATGCCGGGAATGAGCGAACACACACAGGGAGCGCGTAGCGATGATCGAAATGAATGTGGTGGCCGTGGTACTGCTGGTGGTGGTGATATTCGTCGCGGCGCAGATGATCAAGATCGTGCCCGAGCAGCATGCGTGGGTCGTCGAACGGCTCGGGCGCTACCATGCGACGCTGCGCCCCGGCCTGACGATCGTGGTGCCGTTCATCGACCGGGTCGCCTACCGGCACGTGCTCAAGGAAATCGCGCTCGATGTTCCCAGCCAGATCTGCATCACCCGGGACAACACCCAGCTGCAGGTCGACGCGGTGCTGTATTTCCAGGTGACCGACCCGATGAAGGCGTCCTATGGTGCGAGCAATTTCATCATGGCCATCACGCAGTTGTCGCAAACGACGTTGCGTTCGGTGATCGGCCGGCTGGAACTGGACAAGACGTTCGAGGAACGGGCGGTGATCAACCGCAGCGTCGTCGACTCGCTCGACGAGGCCGCGGGCAATTGGGGCGTGAAGGTCCTGCGCTATGAAATCAAGGATTTGACGCCGCCGCAGGAGATTCTGCGGGCAATGCAGTCGCAGATCACCGCCGAGCGCGAGAAGCGCGCGTTGATCGCCGCGTCCGAAGGCCGCCGGCAGGAGCAGATCAATCTCGCGTCGGGCGCGCGCGAGGCGGCGATCCAGGAATCCGAGGGCGAACGCCAGGCGGCCACCAACCGCGCCCAGGGCGAGGCCTACGCGATCACCGCGGTCGCCGACGCGAACGCGCAGGCGATCACGACCATCGCGGCGGCGATTCAGTCGACCGGCGGCATGGACGCGGTCAGCCTCAAGATTGCCGAACAGTACGTGAGCGCCTTCGGCAACCTTGCCAAGACGGGGAACACGCTGATCGTGCCGGCGAACCTGAGCGACATGAGCAGCATGATCGCCGCGGCGTTGAAAATCGTGAAACCGGTCGGACGCCAGTAAGCGCGGCAGCAAGCGCGGCGCCCTGGCGCATCCGTGCCGCGCCGCCGGCGCGAAACACGCAGGCGGCACGGCCCGGAAGCGCGAGCGTGCGGAAATGCGCGTCAGGAAGATACCCGCAACACGCGGGCCTTTTCCCGATTCCAGTCCCGGTCCTTTTCCGTCTGCCGCTTGTCGTGCTGTTTCTTGCCCTTCGCCAGGCCGATCTCGCACTTCACCAGCCCGCGCGCGTAGTGAAAGTTCAGCGGCACCATCGTATAGCCCTTCTGCTCGACCTTGCCGATCAGCTTGCGGATCTCCGCCGCGTGCAGCAGCAGCTTGCGCGTGCGGGTCGCATCGGGATGGATATGGGTGGAGGCCGAGCCGAGCGGGCTGATGTGCGCGCCGATCAGGAACAGCTCGCCGGCGCGGATCACCACGTAGCCTTCCTTGATCTGCGCGCGTCCGGCACGGATCGCCTTCACCTCCCATCCCTCGAGCACGATGCCGGCCTCGTAGCGCTCCTCGATGAAATAGTCGAAGTGGGCGCGTTTGTTGTCTGCGATGCTCATCGATGGATGTTCGCCAAGTCGGATAAAATCACGATTCTAGCAAATGCCCGCCCGCGTCGACCTAAACCTCGTCGCAGTTTAAAAGCCCCTATGGCCGACGTTCAGAAAACGCTTCTCATCCGACACTCTGCCGAGCAGATGTACGACCTCGTCACCGACGTGGCCGATTACCCCAATTTCCTTCCCTGGTGCGGGGGCGTCGAGATTCAGCATCAGGACGAGACGAGCATGGATGTGCGCATCGCCATCAATTTCAAGGGCCTGAAACAGCATTTCGCCACCCACAACGTGCAGGAGCGCCCGACCCGGATCGACATGCAGTTCGCCGAGGGGCCGTTCAAGAACTTCAGCGGCAGCTGGCGCTTCACGCCGCTGCGCGAGGACGCGTGCAAGATCGAGTTCGCGCTGCACTATGAATTCGCCAATTTCTTCGTCGAGAAGATCATCGGCCCGGTGTTCAGCATCATCGCCAACACCTTCGTCGATTCCTTCGTCAAGCGCGCCGGGGTGCGATATGCCAAGCCCGGCTGAGCACGGTCCTGCTGAATGCAGCCCGGCTGAGCGCATCGCCGTGCAGGTCTGTTACATGGCGCCGGGCGTGCAGACGCTGATCGACGTCGACATGCCGCCGGGCGCGACGCTCGCCGACGCGATCCGCGCGAGCGGCCTGTGCGAGCGTCATCCCGAGGTCGATCTAAGCACGCAGAAGGTGGGGGTGCATGGCAAGGTGCGCGCGCTCGACGACCGGCTGGGCGCGTACGACCGCGTCGAGATCTACCGGGCGCTGACCGTCGACCCGAAGCTCGCGCGCGCCCGGCGCGTGGCCAAGGCCCGCAAGGGCGGTTCGGTCGAAGGGCGCAAGTGGGCGAACCGGGAATATCGTTAGCAGGGTGACGGCCGTTCGCGGACAGCCGGTTTGCAGGGTGACGGCCGTTCGCAGGCAGCCGGTTAGCAGGGTGACGGCCGTCCGCGGACAGCCGGTTTGCAGCGAACTGCCGGCCTGGTGCCCGGCGTCTTCACGAACCGGGTCGGTGCCGGCGCACCGACCAGACCACCCCGCAGACCAGCAGGCCGATGGCCGCGATCTCGAGCGGACGCGGCCAGCGTTGCGCGTAGGCGAAGCCGTAGAGCAGCGCGAACAGCGTCTCGAAAACGATCATCTGTCCCGAGAGCGTCAGCGGCAGCGCGCGGCTCGCCAGGTTCCAGAGCCCGTTTCCCAGCCACGACGCGCCGAACGCCAGCGCCATATTGACGCACCAGAACATCTGCCAGCGCCCGGCGGGCATGGCTTTCAGGCCCATGAGCGCCGCCAGCGGCTCGGGCAG
>JBPBQT010000438.1:0-2945 GCA_050955065.1 Janthinobacterium lividum
CCGGACGATGCGGCTCGGCACGGCGTAGAGCGGCAGGTGCTGACGGCATGCGGCGAGAATGGCCGCGTCCTCCTCGTGCAGGGTGCCGGTCACGAACCCCACGAGTCCATTGGCCATGCCCACCGCATCGCGCGGCCATGGCACGACCGCCACCATCTGCGCGCCGCTGGCCAGCCGGAGCGCATGTTCGACTTCCTGCGTTTCGATCCGATAACCCCGAATCTTTACCTGACTGTCGATGCGGCCATGAAAACGCATGCCCTCGACCGTCGAGACGCTGGCGAGATCGCCGGTGCGATACCAGCGGCGCGCCGCGCGTCCGGCATAGGCACGCTCGAAGAACTTCGCGTGATCTGCGGGATTGTCCGAAATATAGCCCGCGGACAGTTGCGCGCCGGCCAGCAGCAGTTCGCCCTTCGCGCCATCCGGCACGGGCTCGCCCTCCGCATCCACGATCAGCGTCTCCTCGCCCGGCAGCGACCAGCCAAGCGGCACCACGGCATCGGTGGCGGCGTCGAGCGTGGCGCGTTTGATTTCGTAGCGCATGCAGGCGATCGTCGCCTCGGTCGGACCGTACAGATTCAGTATCCGGCTGTGCGGCGCGGCGAGCGCCCAGGCTTGCGCGAGTGACGTCGGCAAGGCTTCCCCGCAGAACATCGTCATGCGCAGCGACGGAAACACGCTGGGCCTGAGTTTGCGGAACTGCTGGATGAACGCGGCGGTGGACGGCACCGATCCCCAGTGCGTGAGCGAATGTTGCCGGACGAAGGCGGCCAGGGTCAACGGATCGCCGCTGGGTGGCACGTACAGGCAGCCCGCATTGGCCCAGCAGACGAACATGTCGTGCACGGACAGGTCGAAGGTGAGATCGAACGCCTGACTGTAGCGCGAGTTCGGGGCGGCGGGGTCGAGCGCCAGCTGGCTGCGCATGTAGGCGGTGCCGTTCGCGTGCGTGACCTTGACGCCCTTCGGTACGCCGGTGGTGCCGGAGGTGAAAAGCACGTAAGCGATATCGGTATCCGCACGCCGCGCGTGGGACGGGGACGGGGACGGAGGCAGGGCAGCGGCCGGCTCCAGCGCCAGCAGGCTGTCGATGTCGACGATACGGATCGACGGGTCGAGCAGCGGGCGCAATTCGTCGAGACGCGCGGCGCAGTCGCGATCCACCAGCATGAGGCGGGCGCCCGAGCGCCGTGCGATCGCCGCGTTGCGTTCCGGCGGAAAATGCGCGCCCAGCGGCACATAGGCCTGACCGCTCGCCAGGATGCCCAGCAGCCCGCCGTAGGCGGCCGCGGACCGGTTGGCGAACAGCAGACAGGCGGGAGTCTCGCCTTCCTGCGCGGGAGCGGTGTCGGACAACAGCTGTTGCAGGCCGGTGGCGATATGTCGTGCCTGACCGGCCAGCGTCCGATAACTCAACAACTGCTCGTCAACCCAAAGCGCCGGTGCCTCGGGCAGGCGGGCGGCGGTGTCGAAGAAAAAGGAATCCAGCATGTCTGACCTCGTTGCAGGTGGAACCGCGTCGGTGCAAACGACCCGGCAGTGCAATGGCTATTGCGAGACCAGAATGTAACAACGTTCGTGCGATTTCATTGTACTTGGGCGTACAAAGCGATGAAGCCGATACAAATTTCTATCGCCGCATTTCACGGAGCCCCATTGGAGACCGGTCGGACATTGCTGTTTTACCGGTTTTGTCAGAAGATGGCGGCCTGCGGTTGCAGCAAGCTATCGGGGTGGAAAATGAGAAGAATCGGCGTGTATGTAGACGCAAGCAATATCGGCATGAATGGTGGACATGGCCTGCGCTACGACGTGTTGCGCGCGCTTGCGTGCCGCGGCGGCGGCGAGGCCCAGCGGTTGAACGTCTATCTCGCGTTCGACGAGCGGCGTGCCGCGCAATCGCCCGACTACGAGACCAAGGCGATGTCCTATCAGGCGGCGCTGCGGGATCAGGGCTTCCGGGTGACGGTCAAGACGGTCAAGCATTTTCGCGACGAGGATGGCGTGGAGACCACGAAATCGAACGCCGATCTCGACATGGCCGTCGACGCGCTGATGGAATCGGAGCGGCTCGACACCGTGTTGCTCGCGACGGGCGACGGCGATTTCATCCAGGTCGTTCGCGCGCTGCAAAGCAAGGGGTGCCGCGTCGATGTGCTGGGTTTCGACAATGTCTCGCGCGAACTGCGCGACGCAGCCGATCAGTTCATCAATGGCTACCTGGTGCCGAACCTGCTGCCGCTGCGCGATCCCGGTCCGCCCGCGGCACGCTGGGGGCAACTGGGCGGCAAGGTGCGGGGCGTGTGCAACAAGTTCGGTGCGGAGGAGGGGTATGGGTTCATCGCGTACTGGCCATCCCTGCCGGAAACGCCGGTGCTCGCCGCCACCGATACCAAGCCGGCCTATTTCAAGACCGCGAGTCTTCAGGACGCATCGGTCATCGCCCGGCTGCCGTCGCGCAATGTCGTGCTCGAATTCGAGTTGAGTGCCCCGGCGAAGCCGGATGGCGCGCCCGAGGCGCGGCGGATTCATGTCGTGACATCCTGAGGTTCCGATGCCTCGATGCATCGAGGCGCGTGCGCGTCGCGTGAGGCCGGTGCCCCCGGGTCTCCTCACCCGTTCTCAAGCGCCGCACGCCACGCAGCGGCGCAGCGCCGCGACCGCCACGTCGACGTCGGCGTCGCTGGTGAAGCGGCCCAGGCTGAGGCGAACCGTTCTGCCGGCATCGACTGCGTCGAGTCCGAGCGCGCTCAGGACATGCGAGGGCACGCCGGCCGCGGCGCTGCAAGCCGACGTGGACGAGACGGCGAGCGCGTCGGCGAGCTGAAACGGAAAGAAACCGTCACGCGCAATCGTCAAACTCAGGGTGTGCGGAATCCTTCGTGCATTCGCACCGTTCAGGCGAACGCCCTCGAGCGCGAGTACGCCGTCGCGCAGCCGCT
>JBPBQT010000439.1:0-2488 GCA_050955065.1 Janthinobacterium lividum
CGAACCGTGTCGGACCGCTCCACCCGAGATACTCGATCCGGGCGATTTCATGGGCGGGCGGCACCGTGATGACATGGCGGGCGGGCGTGTAGTGAGGCGTCGCGCCCGGTTCGATGGCAAGCCTGAGGCGGCGTCCGCCAGGGTGTGCCGTGCCCGATTGCGTCACCAGGCGAAAGGTCCGCGAGCGGCGGTACGCGGCGCGCAGTTCCACGAACATCGCGAGTTCTTGCGGATTTTCCTCGTCGAAATCGAGCACGCCGCGCAGGGTCTCGTCCGCTTCCCGCATCCCCGGCGCGTGGTGCGACGGCAAGGGGTCCGCGCGGGCGAGCCACCGTTCCATCGATTCGACGGTCCGGCCATCGGTCACCGGCCATCGCGCGGCGCCATGTTGCGGCAGGTCGTGCGAATCGGATGTATCGGATGTATCGGATGCGTCAGAGGCATCGCGCGCGCCGGATGCATCAGGCGCGCGGACGCGCGTTTCGGCACGCAGCGTCTCCCAACGATCGCCGATGCGACGGGCCTCCACGCTGCCGACGATATGGCCTTCCCAGTCCAGTTCCCAGACCGACGCGCCCGCGAGCCCGACCGGGATCACGCGGCGCTCCCGCGGTAGATGGACGAGACGCGCGTTCGGCACGTTGGGCAGACGGATCGGCACGATCTCGCCGCTCCGCGCGCGTGCCGCCAGGTGACGGTGCTGGAGTGGCACCGTGCCGTCCTCGGGCAGGGTGACGACGCCGCGCGGCCGTCCGAGCGCGGCGCGTTCGGTCAGCGGCAAGTGCTGCGGACGCGTTTCGCCCAGCGTCGCCGCGCCGCGGTGCAGCATCGCGAGCGCGGCGCGTTCCTCCAGCCCGAGCGCCGGCAGCGCCTCCTGCACCGCCAGCGATGCGTCGATCCGGCCGCCGATCCAGGTCATCACGACATCGGCGCCGAACTGGAAGGCGCCGCGCATTGCACGGCTCGCGTTGCCCAGACGCACGCCTTCCTCGATGTCGTAGGCCGGTACGACGAAAGGCATCAGGCCCAGGATCTCGCGGGGCTCGCCACGCATGAGCGCACGACCGACGGACATCGGCCAGCGCGGCAGCGCCAGCCACGATTCGGCGGTCGTCAGAAATGCCTCCCGGAACCCGGGAGACGTCGTGGTCGCTGCCGCTGCGTCCGCTTCGTCCGGTGCATCCGGTGAGGCGACAAGCGGCGCGCTCGGGCCGGGCCGGCGTGCGTCGCCGCGACAGCCGGAGGCGCTGCCCGCGCATTTCGGGGGGGCGTCCGGAGCGTGTTCCGGGCCGCTCCGGTACGCCCGCAAGCGCTCGTGAAAGGCATCGATCAGCCGGTTTTCCCTTTGCGCCGGATCGAGGCCGTCCAGCGCGGCGTGCGTGCCACTGGCATGCGCGAGATGCAGGGCGGCGGCCAGCGTGGGCGACACCCAGTAGCCGGGGCGCGCTTGCCAGTCAGCACACAGACGCGTGAAATCGCGCAGGACGGTGGTGAAATCGTCGCCCGGGGTGCACGGGACGCCATGCAGGCCGGAGAGGCGCAGCACGATGGTGTCGATCGATTGCGGCGGCGTGCCGAACGGGAAGCGCACGCTCTCGACCAGATCGACGAGCCGTTTCTTCATCCATTGCCCGAGCAGCGGGCGGTTGGTGTGTCCCGCGGTGGGTGGCGATGCGGCAGGCCGGTCCGACGCCGACGCCGACGCCGATCCGGGATGCCGCGGCGCGTCGTCCGGGAGCAGGCGCGTGACGAGGGAGGGACGAAGCCGCAGCAGATCGTCGACCAGATCGTCCAGCGTCTTGTTGGCCGCGTCCCGCACCGCGATCCCGTCAAACCACGCCCGTCCGTCCGCGGGAGGCGTGTCGCTCCAGGGAATCAACTGCGCGGCGCGTACCTGCGCCGTGAGTTCGGCGCTGACTTTATGCTGAAAGTCGCCGCGCATGGCCGTCAGCGACGCGCCCGTCAATGTGTCCGGCGGCGCCTCCATGCAGCGTCGCCACAACCGGGTCGCGACTGCGAGCGCGTGCTCGTCGAACAGCGTCGCCCGGTATTCGGGAAAGAGCGTGCCGAGAACCGCATGGACTTCGCGCAGCAGACCGAGTTCGGTGCGCGGCGGCCGGCACGACGCCGGGAGATCGAAAAGGTCCGCCAGCCGGTCCACCTGGTAAAGCGGGTCCGTCGTGAGCGGCGTTACGGACAGCGGTACGGACGGTTGCACGAGGCGCGCGTCGGCGAGACGCCGTGCGATGGTGATCGCATCGTGCAGCGTCGTGTTTTCCTGGATCCGACGGTACAGAGCGATCATATCGACCTCCTGCCCGCGACGCGCAGTGCCGGCGTTGCGGTCGGTGTGAGCGGGCGTGTTGGTGCTGGCGTCGGGGTTGCGATCGGCGGCACTGTCGCCGTCTGCGTCTGCGTCGGTATCGGTATGACCCTGCGCGCCGTCGGCTGACGGCGCGAGGGGATGCGTCAGCCAGTGGAGCGTTGC
>JBPBQT010000440.1:0-2404 GCA_050955065.1 Janthinobacterium lividum
TCTGGTGCCGGAGCTGACGGTCGCGGAAAACCTGATGCTCGGCCAGATCCCGAACCGCCTGGGCGTGGTCGACCGTCGTCAGATGGTCGCGCGGGCGATGGCGGAAATCCAGCGCCTGGGCGAGACACTCGATCCGAACATCGCGGTCAAGCATCTGTCGATCGGCCAGCGTCAGATGATCGAGATCGGCAAGGCGCTGATGCGCGACGCGCGCGTGATCGCCTTCGACGAGCCGACCAGCTCGCTGTCGGCCCGCGAGTCCGAGCGGTTGTTCGAGATCATCCGCGCGCTGCGCGCCGAGGGCCGTTCGATCATCTACGTGACGCACCGGATGGACGAGGTCTACACATTGTGCGACCGCGTCACGGTGTTTCGCGACGGTCGCCATGTCCAGACCTTCGACGCGGTGGCGACGCTGGAACGCGACCGCCTGATCAGCGCGATGGTCGGCCGCTCGATCGAGGACGTCTACGGCTATCGCAGCCGTGCCTGCGGCGACGTCAAGCTGGCGGTCAGGGACCTGTCTGGCCCGGGACTGTCGGCGCCCGCGAACTTCACCGCGCGCGCCGGCGAGATCGTCGGTTTCTTCGGGCTGGTGGGCGCGGGCCGCTCCGAACTGATGAAGCTGATCTACGGCGCGGTGCCCAAGACCGGCGGCCAGATCGAACTGCGCGGCGCGCGGATCGATTTCAAGAGCCCGCGCGACGCGGTCCGGGCCGGCGTGGCGTTGTGCCCGGAAGACCGCAAGCAGGAAGGCATCGTGGCGATCGCCTCGGTGTCGGACAACGTCAACATCAGTTGCCGGCGACGCTTCAGCCCCGCGGGTTTCCTTCTCAATCGCCGGCGCGAGGCAGAGGTCACGCAGGAATACATCGGCAAGCTGGGCATCAAGACGCGCACCGGCGAGACGCTGATCGGCACGCTGTCGGGCGGCAACCAGCAGAAGGTCATCCTGAGCCGCTGGCTCGCGGAGGACATCGATATCTTCCTGATGGACGAACCGACGCGCGGCATCGACGTCGGCGCGCGCAGCGAGATCTACTCATTGCTGTACGGGCTGGCGGAAGCGGGCCGCACGGTGATCGTGGTGTCGAGCGATCTGGCCGAGGTGATCGGCGTCACCGACCGGATCCTGGTCATGAAGGAAGGACAGATCGTCGGCGAATTGCCGAAGGCCCAGGCCACGCCCGAGCAGCTGATCCGGATGGCGTTGCCGCACTAGGCACCGGGCCGCGCCCGTGCGCCTCGTCCGCCGGTTTGGTGCACCCGATGCGTTCGCTTCTGATGCGTTCGCCCGATGCGCCGGTGTCGTCCGCCAGCGTATTCGCGTGACGCCACGCGACCTTTTTTTATCTTGCCGCGGGTTTTTTGCCGCGGGTTTTACTGCACATCGCAGAGACCACTCATGCATGCTCCCCAGCCTCCGTCCGCCCCGGCTCCGGCCGACAACCCCAAAGCCAGCGTCGGCGCACGCGAACGCGTGGCCCGTACCTGGGACCTGATCAACAAATCCGGCATCGTCGTCGTGTTCGTGTTGCTGTTCGTGGTGTTGTCCGCCGCGGTGCCGGACTTCCTCACGACCCGCAATATCCAGGGCCTGCTGCTGTCGGTGACGCTCATCGGCTCGATCGCCGTCACGATGATGTTCGTGCTGGCGCTGGGCGAAGTCGACTTGTCGGTGGCGTCGATCGTCGCGTTTTCCGGGGTGGTGACCTCGGTCCTGATCACCGCCACGCATAGCGTGATGTTCGGCGTGGCGGTCGGCATCCTCGCGGGTGGCGCGGTCGGACTGGTCAACGGCGTGCTGGTCGCGCGCTTCCGGATCAACTCGCTGATCGTGACGCTGGCGATGATGGAAGTGGTGCGCGGTCTGGCCTACATCACGTCCAACGGCGACGCGGTGATGATCTCCGAGGAGCGTTTCTTCGAGCTGGGCGCCGGCGAGTTCATGCACATCAGCTACCCGGTGTGGAGCAACATCATCGGCTTCGTGCTCTTCGGCTTCCTGCTGAAGAAGACCGTCTTCGGCAAGAACGTGCTCGCCGTGGGCGGCAACGCCGAGGCCGCGCGCCTCGCCGGTCTCTCGGTGGTGCGCATCAAGATCACGGTGTTCGTGCTGCAGGGTCTGGTGGCGGGTCTCTCCGGCGTGATCCTGGCGTCGCGGATGAGCCTGGGCGACCCGAAGACCTCGGTCGGGCTCGAACTCGGCGTGATCTCCGCCTGCGTGCTGGGCGGCGTGTCGCTGACCGGCGGCGTCGCGACGATCTCGGGCGTGCTGGTCGGCGTGCTGATCATGGGATCGGTGCAGGACGCGATGAGCCTGCTCAACGTGCCGACCTTCTACCAGTACCTGATCCGCGGCGGCATCCTGTTGCTGGCCGTGCTGTTCGACCAGTTCCGCCGT
>JBPBQT010000441.1:0-2302 GCA_050955065.1 Janthinobacterium lividum
CTGGAAGTCGCCGATGTATTCGCCGGTCGCATACTGCGGCTTGCCGTCGATGATCAGCGCGACGTCAGCGGTGGTGCCGCCGATATCCAGGCTCATGCAGTGACGGATGTCCGACTTCTGCGCCAGATACGCCGCGCCGATCACGCCCGACGCCGTGCCCGAGAGAATCATCTGCACGCAGTTGTGCTTGCCGTTCTCGGCGCTCATCACGCCGCCGTTCGACTTCGTCACCTTCAGGTCCGCGGCCACGCCGCTTTCCTTCAGCGCGCCCTGCAGCTGCGTCAGGTAATGCGAGACGCGCGGCTGCACATAGCCGCCGATCGTCGCCGTGACGGTGCGTTCGTATTCGCGGATGATCGGCCAGATCTCGTGCGAGCACGATACGAACAGGCCGGGCACCGCGCGCTCGATGAGGGCCTTCACCTGCTGTTCGTGCACCGGGTTGCGGTACGAGTGCAGCAGCGACACCACCACGCCCTCGCAGCCCGCCGCCTGCATGCCGCGCACCGCGTCGAGCACGCTGGCCGCGTCGACCGGCGTCTCCTCGGTGCCGTCGGCCGCGAGCCGTTCGACCACGCCGAACACGCGGTCACGCGGGATCAGCGGCGTCGGGCGGCTGGACATCAGGTGGTACATGTCGGGAATCTTCAGCCGCGCGATGTCGAGCACGTCCTCGAAGTTCTTCGTGGTCACCAGGCCGAGCTTCAGGCCCTTGCGCTGCACCACCGCGTTCACGCCGACGGTCGTGCCGTGCGTGAAATACACGACGTCGCGCGGATCGATGCCGTAATGCTCCTTCAGGCCCTGCATGCCGGCGATCACCTCGCTGCCCGGGCTGTCCGGACGCGAGAAGACCTTCAGCGTGCGGATGGTGCGCGTGTCGTCGTCGAGTACCGCGAAATCGGTAAACGAGCCGCCGATGTCGACTCCAATTCTCAAGCCCATTGCTTATCCTTCTGACGTTGGTGAGCAACCGCGTTGCTCATTGATCATTGACTCTTGCCGAGCCTGTCTCAGGTGCGGGACGGTTCTTTCCGCTTTTGTTGCTTGCGCTGCTTCTGCTTGTCCAGCACGTCGCGAATCTGGTAATAGCTGCCGAGCGCCGGCATGAACCACGGCTTGCCGCGGTACAGCGGGTGCGTGGGCATCGTGCGGCCGTAGGCGCTCGCCTCGATCGGCTGCCGCTCGATCATCAGGCGCGCCAGCTTGTGGCCCAGGTAGGTCATCATCACCACGCCGCTGCCGTTGCAGCCCAGCGCGTAGTGCACGCCCTCCCCGGTCTTGCCCAGATGCGGCAGGAAGTCCAGCGTCAGCGCCACGGTGCCGCCCCAGCTGTGCGAGATCTTCACATCGGCCATCTGCGGAAACCGCTCGACCATCTGCGCGCGCAGCACCGCGCCCGACTGGCGGCGATCGAGCTGGTAGAAACGCGCCCGGCCGCCGAACATCAAGCGCGTGCCGTCCGGCGAATACCGGTAGTAGTTCACGACCCGGCGCGTCTCCGCGATGCCGCGGCGCTTCGGAATCAGCGTCGCGCGCAGGTCCGCGGACAGCGGCTCGGTGGCGATCTGATGGGAGACGACCGGCACCACGCGGCGCTGCAATGCCGGCGTCAGCGGACCCGTGTAGCCATTGGTGCAGATCACCACATGACGGCAGTGCACCGTGCCGCGCGCGCTGCGCACCCGGTAGGCCGGCGTGCGACCGGCCGTGCCTGGACCGGCCGTGCCTGGACCGGCCGTATCCGTTTTCTCGATGAGCGTGACCGGCGCCTCGCTGCATACCGTCGCCCCCGCGCGGCGCGCCGCGTCGAGCAGGCCGCCGAGCATCAGCGACGGGTGCACCTGCCCCGCGCGCCCCAGCAGCACGCCGCCCGCGTAGATATCGGTCGCCAGCTCGCTGCGCAATTCCTCGCGCGTCAGGATGCGCGCATCGGTCTTCGCGAATTCGTTGAGCTTGACGATGCGCTTTTTCCACTGCGCCATGTGCGCGTCGGTCCAGGCGGCGTTGATGCGGCCGGCCATCGTGTACGCGCATTCGATCGCGTTGTCCCGCAGGATGTTCTCGAAAACCGTGTAGGAGTACGCGGCTTCGGCGAGCAGCGCGTTCTGCCGTTCCTCGGAGAGGCTGCCGTCGAGCTTCTTCCCCGAGGGCGCCTTGCCGACGTTCACGCCGCCCGAGACCTGACCACCGCTCAGCGTGCTCGCGCCGATACCCGGCACGTTTGCCTCCAGCACCACGACGGACCAGCCGCTTTTCGCGAACTCGAGCGCGCACGACAGCCCCGCGTAACCCGCGCCGA
>JBPBQT010000442.1:0-2277 GCA_050955065.1 Janthinobacterium lividum
GCCGCCCCGTTCCTTGAACTCGTCGAACAACGCGCCGAATTCGGTCGCCGTGAACGCGTACCGCCCGGGATGGGCGACGATCGCCGTGCCGCCCGCGGCGTGGATCCAGTCCACCGCGTCGCCGAGCGCTGCCCAGCGGTGGGGCACGAAGCCGGGACGCCCTTCGGCGAGATAACGGGTGAAGACCTCGCCCGTCGAGCGCGCCGCGCCGCTCTCCACCAGGAACCGCGCGAAGTGCGTGCGCGACACCATGTCGGGGTTCGACACGTAGCGCATCGCCCCCTCGAACGCGCCCGGCACCCCGACCTCGGCCAGCCGTTCGCCGATCAGGCGCGCGCGCGCCAGCCGGCCGGAGCGGGTCTGTTCGAGACCGCCGACCAGCGTCGGGTGCGTCGGATCGATCTGCAGACCGACGATGTGCACGGTGCGCGCGGCCCAGGTCACCGAGATTTCGACCCCGGCGACGTAACGCATCCCGAGCGCCGCGGCGGCGTCGCGCGCGGCGGCCTGGCCGTCGAGTTCGTCGTGGTCCGTCAGCGACCAGAGATCGACGTGGCCCCGGGATGCGAGCGCGGCGACCTCGGCGGGGGCGAGCATGCCGTCCGAGACGGTTGAATGACAATGGAGATCGGCGTTGAGCGTCATGCCTTCATTCTACCGTAATGACGGCACCGCGCGATGCCCGCTCAGGGCATGGCGGCATCCCGCTGCAGCGCCTGCAACTCGTCTTCGCCAAAACCGGCCGCGCGGCGCGCCGGCAGGTTGAACGGCCCCTTCAGGCGGGGCGCGCGGTAGTCGCGCGCCAGCACGGCGTAGAACGCCAGCGGGTCATGACCGGCGCGCCGGCACAGCCAGCGAAACCAGCGGTTGCCGATCGCCACATGGGTGATCTCGTCGCGCAGGATGATGTCCAGGATGCCCGCGGCGACCGTATCGCCCGCCTGCGCGAGTTTCGCGCGAATCGGCGGCGCCGCGTCCAGCCCCCGGGCTTCGAGCGTGCGGGGCACCAGTGCCATGCGCGCGAGCACGTCGCCGCGGGTGCGTACCGCCATGTCCCACAGCCCGTCGTGCGCGGGATGCGCGCCATAGCCGCCACCCAGCCGCGCCAGATGATCGGCGAGCAGCGTGAAGTGGTAGCCCTCCTCCGCCGCCACCCGCGCCCAGTCGATATAGTAGTCGAGCGGCATCGCGGGAAACCGCGCGATGGCGTCGAGCGCCAGGTTGATCGCGTTGAACTCGATATGGGCGATCGCATGCAGCATCGCCACCCGGCCCTCCAGCGTCTGCACGCCGCGCCGGGACAGCTCGCGGGGCGCGACCAGGACCGGTTGCACGGGGCGGCCCGGCAGGTCGGGCAGATCGACGACGCGCGCCGGTTCGATCGCGCAGGCGCCGGCACGCAGGCCGTCGTACAGCGCGCGCGCGGCCTGCGCCTTGCGCCGCGGATCGGGTTCGGCGAGCGCGGCGGCGGCGAGCAGGCGGGCATCGGGCATTTCGGTCGCAGGGCCTGACGGCGCCGGCGAGGCGGCGGAAGATGGCGGGGTCGATGGCACGGAGGAGACGTTCGGGCAGGTGGAGAGGACAGGCTGCGGACAGGTGCAGGCAAGTGGCGCCGGCATGGCGCGATACGGGCGTCGCCAGGCTCCGGATCCGGATACGCGCGCGGGTAACGTCGGAAGGGTGACCCCCGCCGCAATGAACGGCGGCGGCATGACGGCGCACGTTACAATCCGGAAGGCGGATGCGAAAGCGCCCATCCGAACGGCGCGCGGCTTGCACGACGACGGTTCACCGGGCGAGACACCCTTTATTTTAAGCCATTCGCCCGCATATCGGCTGGATCACCCGTCGCCATGGCCGAGGGCGCGCCGACGCCCCGTCGACCGGATCGTCCGCGTGGATTGCTGGAGACACCCCTGCCCGACATATTCGCGCCCCGGCGCAACAGGAGACGACATGACGATCTACCGCCTCGGCGACCACGTACCCACGATCGACGAGACGGCGTTCGTCGCGCCCGGCGCCATGCTGATCGGTCAGGTCATTCTCGAGGCCGGGGCCAGCGTCTGGCCGGGCGCGGTGCTGCGCGGCGACAACGAGGTCATCGTCGTCGGCGCCGGCAGCAACGTGCAGGACGGCGCGATCCTGCATACGGACGCGGGCTACCCGATGCACATCGCGCCGGGCGTGACGATCGGGCACCAGGCGATGCTGCATGGCTGCACGATCGGGCGCAACGCGATGATCGGCATCCAGGCGGTCCTGCTCAATGGCGCG
>JBPBQT010000443.1:0-2187 GCA_050955065.1 Janthinobacterium lividum
GTCGATGCCGTCGGGCATCGACGCTACCGTATGGGTCAGGTTCGCCGCGGCCAGCGCCGCGTTCACCCGCTCGGCATCGATCTCCTGCCCATAGGCGACGTTCGCGGCGATGCTGTCGTTGAACAGCACCACTTCCTGGCTGACGAAGGCGATCTGGCGCCGCAGGTCCGCCAGCCGGTATTCCTCGACCGGCTCGCCGTCGATCAGGATACGGCCCCCGGTCGCGTCGAAAAAGCGCGGCAGCAGGTTCACCAGCGTGGTCTTGCCGCTGCCCGACGGGCCCACCAGCGCGATCATCTCGCCGGGCTCCGCGGCGAAGGACACCGCATCGAGCGTCGGACGCGTGACGTTGCCGTAGCTGAAGCTCACCCGCTCGAAACGCACCGCGCCGCGCGCGCGCGCGAGCGGCCGGTCGCCGCCGGCGGCCTCGGGCGGTTCGTCGATCAGGCCGAAGATCAGTTCCGCGGCGGTCATGCCGCGCTGCAGCGGTTGATTGACGTCCGTGAGGTGCTTCAACGGCGAGATGATCAGCAGCATCGCGGTGACGAAGGACACGAAACCGCCCACCGTCGTCTGATCGTGCGCGGACTGGATCATCGCGATCGCCAGCACGATCGCCAGCGCGATCGACGCGATGAACTGCGTGAGCGGCTGCGCGAGCCCGCCCGCCACCGTCATCCGCATCGCGTAGCCGCGCAGACGCCGGCTCATTTCCTCGAAGCGCCCCATCTCGTACGCTTCGCCGTTGTGGACCTTGACGACCTTGTAGCCGCCGACGGTTTCCTCGACGATGTAGGACAGCTGGTTGGTCTGTTGCTGGTAATCGCGATTGAGCCGCCGCAGCCGGCGATTGATCTTGCCGACCAGCCAGGCGATCACCGGCAGGATCACCGCGATGACCAGGGTCAGGCGCCAGTTGCGATAGAACAGCAGCACGAGCAGGCACAGCACCGTCATCGAATCGCGCACCAGCGTGACCATCACGCCGCTCAACGTGTTGAGGATCTGGTTGACCTCGAAGACGACGGCGTTGATGATCGTGCTCGCCGTCTCGCGCTGGAAGAACGTCACGCGCGCGTGCAGCATCTTCTCGAACATCGCGCGCCGCAGTTCCTGCAGCACGCGGTTGGTCACCCAGCTCAGCAGATAGCCGGAGCCGTACTGCGCCACGCCGCGCACGAAGGCGAGCACGACCACCGCCACCGGGATCATCCAGCGGGAGGTGCCCGACGCGCCCTGTCCGAAACCGCGGTCCACCAGCGGTTTGAGCAGCCAGGGAATACCGGCCTCGCTCGCGGCCACGAGCGCCATCGACAGCGCCGCGGCCACCAGGACAAGCCAATGCGGTTGCAGGTAGACACGCAGCCGCCTGAACACGGCCATGTTGGCGATCGGCTTGGCGGTCAGGGTGTCCGGACCGGCCTTGGCGGAAGTTCCTTTTCCATTCATCGTGTCGCGTCCTCAGTTTCCGACCCGGCGCAGGCGCCGCATCGCCACCGAGCGTCCCGAGGCCAGCCGGTACCGGATCATCCCGGAAAGGCGCGCGCGCCCGAGCAGCCAGCCCGCCTGCCCCCAGAACGCGAGACTGGTCGACTGCCACAGGAAATCGTCGGTGAGGTTCTTGCTGATCACCCCGCACACCAGCGCGATGCCGGCCGCGCGCAGCCAGACATCCGCGGGCGCGGTCCGCAGGAACGCCCGGATCAGGGCGACGAACAGCAGGCATTCGAGCATCAGGCCGATGACGCCGACCTGCAGCCAGGTATTGAGGAACAGGTCGTGGGCATGCGTTTTCGCATGCGGTTCCTGGGTGATCAGGTCGGGCGGCAGCGCGTCGGCGTATGCGTACGCCGGCAGCGGTTTGCCGAAGCCCACGCCCAGCCAGGGATGCTCCTCGCCCAGGTCGGCGTAGGCGTGCCAGATCCGCGGCCGGGGATCGACCGTAACCATGTGTCGAAGACTCCCGGGCCAGCGCTCGACGTCGAACGCGTGTTCGAAGGTCAGCGATTTACTCCGGACTTCCTCGTGGCCCATGGCCGGCAAGCGCTCGCCATTGCTGTAGGTCAACGCCACCACCAGCCCGGCGAGCAAGCCCGCCAGCAGCACGCCCGTCGCGATCTTGCGTCGCCGCAGTACGGGTGTCAGACCGATCAACAACGCCACGATGACGCTGACACCGAAAAACCG
>JBPBQT010000444.1:0-1833 GCA_050955065.1 Janthinobacterium lividum
TGCAGGCCGTGCGCCTGCCGCCGCGCAACCCTTTCTCGCAGGGCGTTTTCCAGATCACCGACTGGCTCGTGGTGCCGCTGCGGCGCGTGCTGCCGGGCCGCGGCGGCGTCGACTGGGCCTGCCTGGTGGGCGTCTGGGTGACGGCCGTGCTGTACCTGGTGCTGGTCGTGACCGTCGCCGGCGGCGACCCGGCGTCGCTCTTCCCGATGGTGCTGCTCATCGCCTTGCTGACCGCGTTGAAGTGGGCGGTCAATCTGCTGATGTGGGCGACGCTGCTGATGGCGCTGCTCTCGTGGATCAATCCGCGCGCGCCGTCGCTGGCGCTGCTGAACGTGCTGACCGCACCGTTCCTGAACCCGATCCGGCGGGTGATGCCGCTGATCGGCGGCATGGATCTGTCGCCGCTGGTGCTGTTCGTGCTGACGCAGATCGCGCTGATGATCATCGGGCGGATCGGTTTCGGGGTCTTCGGCACGCTCTAGAGGGCGCTATGTGCCAGTGGCCGCGGGGTCGCGCAGCGTGCGCCAGTCGGTCCTCGGAAAGATGTCCTCGCCCAGCGCGCTGACCGGGGACAGGTTGCGCACCGTCGCGCCTTGCGCACGCAGTATGCCGGCCGCCTGCCGAAACGAGGGTTCGATCTCGGTGGCGAGCTGCAGGTGCAGGGTGGTGGGCATGGCCGCACCGGGCGTTTCGTAGAAGCGCGGCTCGCTGGCCGCGTTGCCCAGGTCCACGCCATGCAGGAAGAAGCGCGTGAAACCCAGCCAGTTGAGGATCTGCAAGCTCTCGTACGCCACCGTCCCGCCCGGGAAGACGCCGTCCCGGATGTCCTCGCTGAATCCCAGGCCGCGTGCCGCGTCGAATACCGTCAGGCCACGCCGGGCGTCCGTGCCTGGGGTGCCTGCCGTGCCCGCGGCATCCGCCTGTGACGCGGGCAGGTCCACGCGTTCGAACAGAAAGATGCGGCAACGGATCGCGTCCGCGTCGAAGTGCTGGAGGATGTGCCACAGGCACAGGGGCGTGGTGAAGAGCAGCAGGTCGCGTCCGATGATCTCGGCGATCATGTCCGGCTTGCCGCGTACGAAGAGGGTGTCGGTGACGCAGTAATAATCGAAATGCAGCGACTGATCCGCGGCCAGCGCCACGGCGCCGTTCACGCCCAGCGCGTGCGGCAGGCGCAGCGTCGCGTAGTCGATCGACCGGATCGACGGCCCGCACGCGATCAGATGCGCGGTTCCCGCGTGACGGCCCGCCTCCCGTTCGCGGAAGACGTCGGCATTGGCAATGGGAATCTCGCGCTGCCGGATCGCGAAACGCACGATCCGGCCGGCAGCGTCGCGTTCGATCGCGACATGCGGCCAGAACCGTTCGTTATGCCGTTGGTCGCGCGGGTGCGTTGCCCGGAACACCTGTTTCGTCAGCGTGCTGTACGCATGGCGCAGCGCACGGGCGAGGGGCGGACGCGGGGCGGCAGGCGGTCCGCCCGCGCCAGTCTGCCGCCGCGCCACGGGGAAGACGCTCACGGTCGTGCGCTGTCGACGCCGTGGGAGTCCGCCGCGCTCCCCGTGCTCCTCGCGCCACCCCTCCGGCCATGGCGCGACGGCGCGAGCAGGCGCGTCAGGCGCGACCAGAGGGACCGTCGGCGCGTGCGACGGTTGCCTTGATACGATGCCTGGCTGGCCTTGACCATCGGGCCGAAGGGCGTCGGCACGCGGTAACGCTCGAGGGTGACGCCGGCGGCGAGCGCCTCGCGGTAATAGCGGTCGAACAGCGCCTGCAGATCCTTGCGCGGGTGCGGCAGGACGCGGCCGTCGAACCAGTGGCGCCGGCCTTCGG
>JBPBQT010000445.1:0-1629 GCA_050955065.1 Janthinobacterium lividum
GTCGGTCAGGATCGCCGACGAGCGACGGATCGCGTCCACGACGAAGATCCGGTCGGCATCCGTCCAGGGAACCGCGATCGCATGCGGCGCCTTGCGCGAGAATGCGTCGACCCGCACATGCAGGCGCGCCAGCAGCCGGTGCGCCACCTCGCCTGCCGCACGCAGGGCGATGCGCGGATCGCGCGCGACAATCACCCGCCCGATCCGGATCGAATCTCGGATGCGGATCGATGCGAACACGTCCATCACGGGATCAAGCCGCAGCGCGGGCCACCGACCGAACATCGCGGGCGACGGCGACACGAGGTCGATCTCATAGCCCGCCTGCTTCAGGCTCTCGCACAACGCCAGGAGGTAGGCGGAGCTGCCGTTGGTCGGTCCGACGATGCGCTGGCGGGACACCAGGCTGACGCGCGGTCCGGACGATGCACCACCGACACGGGACGGGCGGCGCCGAAGCAGGCGTCGCAGCCGATCCGCGACCGGCACCCGGAGCAGGGACGCGACAGACGGCCGGCGGCAGCCGATCCGCAACGCATCCCCCCAATCGCGCGCCTTGATGGCGGCGACGAGCGCCTCGAACCCTAGCGCCCGCACGATCGTCTCGCGGCGTACATCGAGCGCCTCGGCGACCGACCCGGTAAGCGCAGGAAACGAGGAGGCGGCCGTTCGAAGCGCCGTGTCGGCCGCCAGCATCGGCAGCAGGGTCGCCTCGGACAGGCGATGCGAGATCGACTGCGAATGACGGCGATAGAAATAGGTCATTTGCGGCAGCACGCGGAAGCGCGCGCCCGACAACAGCAGCCGGAGCACGAGGTCGTAATCCTCTGCGATCAGCAGGGTCGGATCATAGCGGCAGCCGGTCCGCTCTAGAAACGATCGCAAAAATAGCGGCTTCAGGTAGCCGAGCGGCATCGCGCGCGAGAAGAACCGGTTGGAGACGACGTAGTCCGCGATATCGATCATTCCGTCGATCGGCAGCGCGTTGCGGTCGAGCAGCGGACGTGCCGGAACGACGCGCGCATGGTCGAACACCAGCTGATTATCTGCAACGAGCTCGACGCCGTCCGACATGCCAGCCTCGACCAGTTCGGCGAGCCGGCGCGGATGCATGAGATCGTCGCTGTCCAGCACGGCGATCCATGTCCCGCGCGCGACCCGCAGCGCCTGATTACGCGCCGCGCCCGGGCCCGTCCGTTGCGTCATCCGGATCAGGCTGACGCGCGGATCGCGCGCGGCGAACGCCTCGACGCGCGCCGTGCTGTCGTCGGTCGACACGTCGTCGACGACGATGATCTCGATATGCCGCACGGTCTGCCTGGCGGCCGACGCGAGCGCGTCCTCGATGAAGGCGCCGCCATTATGGTTAGCGATGATGACGCTGACCATCGGCGGCAACGGTTCGGCCACGGTCATCACGGTGTTCATTTCCAAATCCTGATGGAGTGGATCGTCAACGATGCCGGAAAGACCGTCTGCTGATTGGGTGCGCCCGGCCAGCTTCCCGGGCCGCCGACCGCGAGGTTGACGATCAGGTAGAACGGCTTGTGCATGTCCGCCGGCGTGGATCGGCGCGCGACGACCGCATCGTCGAGGTAGAAGGTGATCGTCCGGGGCTGCCAGTCGACC
>JBPBQT010000446.1:0-22948 GCA_050955065.1 Janthinobacterium lividum
GAAAGAGCCCCCGGGAATGCTTTCGAGGAATACCGCACCGGGGATTGTAACAAATCAGTTTGCGTCCCGGCAGCGCATTGCCGTGGCAAGCGCGGGGGCTTCCGGTAAGATCGTCGTTCGCCGTGGGGTCCGCGCGCGGGCCCGCGGGCCTGGCGCGCGCAGGCCCGGCGGCCCGAATCAACGATCCGGCGCGCAGCCGGGTCCCGGACCCGAGGATGTTCGATGAGCCGTGAACTGGAACAGGAAAGGGCGTCGCGCCGGCGCCGCCTGATATTGCAATTGGGCGTGGCGACCGCGCTGGCCGGCGTGCTGCCGTTGGGCGCGTGCGCCACCTTTCCCTTCTTGCCGAACCACTACACGTTCAGCGTCGTGGAGATGCAAGGCGCGGTGGCGCGCAAGTTTCCGTATCGACGGCGGATCTCGCAGATCGTCGATCTGCGTCTCGACGATCCGGTCGTCGGCACCCGACCCGACGCGAACCGGGTCTCGATCGGCGCGCACGCGCATATCGAAAGCCCCTTCCTGGCGGCGCCCGCCGACGGGCGTTTCGTGCTCACGAGCGCGCTCGTCTACGACCGCGGGCGCCAGGCGATCGTCCTGCAAAGCCCGGCGATCGAATCGCTCGACTTTCCGGATCTCTCGGGCCCCTATCGCAGCGAGATCCGCGGCGCGCTCGAACTGGCCGTGTCGCAACTGCTCGAGGGATTCCCGATCTACACCTTCAAGCCGGACCAGTTGAGCTTCGCCGGCGTGCATTACGAACCGGGCGACATCAATGTGCTGCCAAAAGGCGTTCGCGTACAGATCGTTGAGCGATAATTCGGATATCTTTCGAATTGCTTTCTTCCACCTGTCGATAGCCTGTCGATAAAATGCAGTCTGATGGGTCGACCCGTCAGATCCGCCCGATTTTCGGGAACGGCGTACGCGCCGCTTTTCATTTCATCCACAGGACGCCCTAATTGGACCTCACGCTAGCGCTGAAAGCCCTCATCCTCGGTATCGTCGAAGGCTTGACCGAATTCCTGCCGGTATCGAGCACCGGCCATCTGATCCTCGCCGGCAGTCTGCTCGATTTCACCGACGATCGCGCGAAACTGTTCGACGTGGTGATCCAGTTCGGCGCGATCCTCGCCGTGTGCTGGGAATTCCGGCGGCGCATCGGCGACACGGTCTCGGGGCTCGCGTCGCGGCCGGTCGCGCGCCGTTTCGCGCTGAACGTGATCGTCGCCTGCGTGCCGGCGGTGGTGCTCGGGCTGATGTTCGGCAAATACATCAAGGCGACGCTGTTCTCGCCGGTGCCGGTGGCCGTCGCGCTGATCGTCGGCGGCGTGGTGATCCTGTGGGCGGAGCGGCGCAACCGTCTTGCGCTCGCCGCGCACGGCTTGCCGGCGGACGGCGCGGCAACCGCTGGCGCACCTGCGGTCAATCCGCTGGCGCGCGTGCATTCGATCGACGATCTGAGCCTGCTCGACGCGCTCAAGGTGGGTGTCGCCCAGTGCCTGGCGTTGATTCCGGGAACCTCGCGCTCCGGTTCGACCATCATCGGCGGCATGCTGTTCGGGCTCGACCGCAAGGTCGCCACCGAATTCTCGTTCTTCCTGTCGATTCCGATCATCTTCGGCGCGACCGCGTATGACCTCTACAAGAGCCGCGACGTGCTCGCCGCCACGGATATCGGTCTGTTCCTGATCGGTCTGCTGGCGGCTTTCCTGTCGGCGATCGTCTGCGTGCGCTGGCTGCTGCGCTTCATCGCCACGCACGATTTCACGGTCTTCGCGTGGTACCGGATCGTCTTCGGCTGCGTGATCCTGGCTTCCGGCTACAGCGGGCTGGTGACCTGGGTCGAGTGAGCGCGTGTGAACAGCAGGTCCCAGACGCCGTGCCCGAGATTGATGCCGCGCTGTTCGAACTTCGTCGTGGGACGGTAGTCCGGGCGCGGGGCGAACCCGTCCGCGGTGTTTTTCAATGAGGGTTCGGCGCCCAGCACCTCCAGCATCTGCTGGGCGTAGGGCTCCCAGTCGGTCGCGCAGTGCAGGTAGCCGCCGGGCTTGAGGCGCGACGCGAGCCGGGCGACGAAAGCGGGCTGGATCAGCCGGCGCTTGTTGTGGCGGGCCTTGTGCCACGGGTCCGGGAAATAGATATGCACGCCATCGAGCGAGGCCGGCGCGATCTGCTGTTCGAGTACCTCGACCGCATCGTGCTGGATGATTCGCATATTCTGCAGTTCACGTTCCCCCAGCAGCTTGAGCAGCGCACCGACCCCGGGTGCATGCACTTCCACGCCGAGGAAATCGTCTCCGGGCCGGCGCGCGGCGATCTCGGCGGTGGTGGCCCCCATGCCGAAACCGATCTCCAGAATGCGCGGCGCGGCGCGTCCGAACAGTGCCGGCCAGTCGAGCGGGGCAGCGGTGAACGGCAGCACGAAACGCTCGCCGTGCGCGTCGATCGCACGCCGCTGACCGGTGGACAGGCGGCCGGCGCGGGTGACGAAGCTGCGGATGCGGCGATGGTGCGCCGGCGGCGTTCCATTGCCGTCGTCGACACGCGACTCGGTGTCGGGCGTCGCGGGCAGTGCCGCTTTCTCACCCGGGGACGCGGGTGGCAATGCGGGATCGGGCGGCGTGTTCGAGGCGTTCATGTCGGTATGTTCGATGGGTCGATGCATTGCCGCGGCGGGTGCGCCGCTGCACGTTCGACAAGCAAGAAAAAACCCGCGTAGCACAGGCCGGCGCGGGTTTTCGAATGCGGCGAGCGGAAATTCCGGAGCGGGCGCCGGAAATCGATTCCCCATGCCCGGCCTGGAAAGCCAGGGCAATGACCCTCTCGCCATGCCCGCGGAGGCAGGCAGTATAAGGATTTTAGCACCGGCTCACAAATGCAATCTGTCGTGCCATCCCGAACCGCCGGACGAGTAGTGACTTCCACACTGCCTTACCCCTGGACAAAGTGTTGCGTTAACGCAAGGCGCCATGCCAACTTTTACCGAAAATAAGAAATTTTTTCCTTATACTCTGATTTATCGGTATTATTTGCTTTAACGAGATGGCAAAAGCAGACCATCTCTCTCCCAACGTGGACGGTCATGACGATTCTCATCATCTCTTTCATCGTGTTTCTGAACCTCGCCGTCGTGGCGTGGCGCATGTGGGTGACGCGCCCGCAACTGGCACCGGTACGTGCGGCGCGCGGCGCCAGCGTCCTTGACGATGCCGGGCGCGAAGCGCATCATCCGGCACGCCGCGCGACGCTCTAGGCGTTGGCGGCGCGCCGGCGGCGCTGTCGCCGGCGGCCGCGCACCCGGCGCTTTCCGTCATTCCCCGTTTCCCCGATGATCGTCAATTCGCTTGCGTACAAGCCTGGTTCGCCGCCCCGTCCTGTCGCAATGGAGCGCATCAGCGACGCGCTGCAAGCGCCGAACACCTTTGTCTGGCTCGGTATCGCCGATCCGGATACCGCCGAATTGCGCCGGGTGCAGGAGGAGTTCGGCCTGCACGACCTGGCGATCGAGGATGCGCTGAACGCGCATCAGCGGCCCAAGATCGAAACCTACGGCAACAGCCTGTTCATCGCGCTGCGCACGGTCCAGCTGGTCGAGGGCGAGGTCCAGTTCGGCGAAGTGCATATCTTCATCGGCGCGCACTTCGTCGTCACCGTCCGGCACGGGCACGTGCTGTCGTTCGCCCCGGTGCGCCAGCGCGCCGAAGCGGCGTCGCATCTGCTGGCCAAGGGCCCGGCCTACGTGCTCTATGCGCTGCTCGACTTCATCGTCGATCAGTACGGGGTGGTGGCGACGGAGCTCGAACACCGCTTCGACGCGCTGGAAACCGCGATCTTCAGCGACCGCTTCGATCGGCAGGCCATCGAGCGCATGTACGACATCAAGTCCGAGCTGTTGCGCCTGCGCGGTTCCGCGATGCCGGTCGAACTCATCTGCAGCGAGCTGATCCGGCTGCACGAGGACCTGGTGTCGAAGGACCTGCGGGCGTATTTCCGCGACGTGCAGGATCATGTGTCGCGCGTGATCAATATCGTCGACGTCGTGCGGGAAATGCTGACCACGGCGATCCAGGTGAATCTGGCGCTGGTCTCGGTCGCGCAGAACGAGATCGTCAAGCGCCTGGCCGGGTGGGGCGCCGTGCTGGCGGTGCCCACCGTCGTCTTCAGCATGTACGGGATGAACTTCAAGGCCATGCCGGAACTGAACTGGCCATGGGCCTATCCGGCGGTCCTGGCGCTGACCGTGGCGGGCTGCGGCATGCTGTTCTGGCGATTCCGCCGCGCCGGCTGGCTCTGAGCGCCGCGTCCTCTCCAGCGATACACACGGAAAAACCCGCGCGGCACATGCCGACGCGGGTTCTTTTATACGGGAAACCGCAATTCTGGAGCGGGCGATGGGAATCGAACCCACGTCTTTAGCTTGGGAAGCTAAGGTAATGGCCATTATACGACGCCCGCTGAGGGGGGCAGTATAAGAGGTTTGACGGGCACGGGCAACCACGACGCGACAACCTTTCCCCCCCATTTGCGACTTTTGAACAAAATGCGCATCTCAATCAGGGTTTGACTGGTTTGCGCAAAATTCCCCCGTGTAGTACGCTTGATTATGATCTATTCAATCATAATTTGATCGATTCGCGCACTTGCGTCAAATCGGCACCTACTGGAGACCCGCATGGCCCAAATACCCATCAAACGCGCGATCGAGCGCATTCCCGGCGGCATGATGATCGTGCCATTGTTGATCGGCTCGCTGGTGGCCACCTTTCTGCCGGGCATGCCGAAGTTCTTCGGTTCCTTCACCAATGCGCTGTTTACCGGCGCATTGCCGATCCTCGCGGTGTTCTATGTCTGCATGGGCGCGAGCATCGATATCAAGGCGACGCCCTATCTGATCAAGAAAGGCGGTGCGTTGTTCGCGACGAAGATCGGTGCGGCCGTGGTCGTGGGCATCGTGCTCGGTCATCTGTTGGGTGAACAGCCGATCGCCTCCGGTCTGTTCGCGGGCGTGTCGACGCTCGCGGTGGTGGCGGCGATGAACGACACCAACGGTGGCCTCTACATGGCGCTGATGGGACAGTATGGCCGCTCCGAGGATGTCGGCGCCTATACCATCATGTCGCTGGAGTCCGGACCCTTCCTGACGATGGTCACGCTGGGGATAGCCGGACTGGCGGCCTTTCCCTGGCCGACGCTGGTCGGCAGCATCCTGCCGCTCGCGATCGGCATGCTGCTGGGCAACCTGGACCGGGAAATGCGCGCGTTCCTCGCACGGGCCGTGCCGGTGATGATCCCGTTCTTTGCGCTGGCCCTGGGAGCGAGCCTCGATCTCCACAAGGTCTGGCAGGCGGGACTGCTCGGCATCGGCCTGGGCCTGGCAGTGGTCGTCGTGACCGGCATTCCGCTGTATTTCGCCGACCGTGCCACGGGCGGCACGGGCGTGGCGGGCGTGGCGGCGGCGAACACGGCGGGGAACGCGGCAGCCGTTCCCGCGCTGATCGCGGCCGCGAACCCCATTTACGCGGAAGCGGCGAAGAGCGCGACGTTGCTGGTCGCTGCCTGCGTCGTGGTGACATCGATCGTCTCGCCGTTCCTGACGGCCGCGGTCGCCAAGCGGGCCAACCTGCGCGACGCCGCGCGCCGTCCGGTAACGGGTGAGGTACGGGAATGAATTCAGCATACGATACCGATGCCACGATCGACGCGGCGGCCGACACGGCCATGCGGCTGGACAGCCTGCTGATCATCGCCGACGATCTGTCGGGCGCCGCGGATTGCGCGATCGCTTTCGCCGGCGCCGGGCGCCGGACGATGGTGATGCTCGACATGGCAGGCCAAAGCGGTGACGGGGCGGCCACGGCGCAGGTGATCGCGGCAGACACCGATACACGGCGGTTGTCGCCGGACGACGCGGCGCGGCGCACGGCCGCTGCGTTTCGCAGGCTGGCCGCGCCGCGGCGTCGGCTATGCAAGAAGATCGATTCGACGCTGCGCGGCAACTGGGCGGCCGAAGTCGCCGCGTTGCAGCCGCTGGCAGGGCTCGCGATCGTCGCGCCGTCCTTTCCGGCGACCGGCCGCACGCTCCGGGACGGCAACGTGTTCGTGCACGGCGAACCACTGGAACACACCGACACCTGGCAACTCGAAAACGCCGGACGCACCGCCAATGTCGGCGCAATGCTCGCCGCGGCCGGGCTGCGCTGCGAGCATGTCGGGCTGGCGACCCTGCGTGGTCATGTGACGGACTTGCAGGCGCGGATCGTCACGGCCGCGCGCGCGGGCGTCCAGGCGCTGGTCTTCGACGCGCAAACGGGCGACGATCTGCGCCTGCTCGCGCAGGCGAGCGCGATGCTGCCGACGCCGCTGTTCTGGGTCGGCTCGGGCGGGCTTGCGCGGGAATTGGCCGCGCTGCCCGATCTGTTCGGCCCGCCGCCCACGGCGGTACCGCAGCAGCAGCGTCATGCCGGCGCGATCCTGACGCTGGTGGGCAGTCTGTCGGCGGTGTCCAACCGGCAGTGCGCGATGCTGCGCGAGCGCGCCGGGGTTCCGGAACTGACGGTGCCGCCGGCCATGCTGCGCCTCGGCGCCGCGCATGCCGACTGGGCCGGCTGGCAGGCGGCCATCGGCGGCTTTCTCGCAGCGGGCACCGATCTGCTGGTGCGCATCGGGCGCGACGACGCGTTCGATCCCGCCGAGGGCGCGCATCTGTCGAACGGCCTCGCGGCGCGGATCGCGCCGCACTTCGAACAGGTGGCCGGCCTGATCGTGACCGGGGGCGAGACCGCCCGCGCGATGCTGGTCGCCGCCGGCGTCGGCATGCTCGAATTGCTCAGCGAAGTGGAGGCCGGTGTGGCGGTGGCGCGGGCGGTGGCGTCCGGCGCCCGCGCGCCGGCGATCGTCACCAAGGCCGGCGCTTTCGGCAGCGAACATGCGTTGTTCGGCGCCTACCAACATTTACGCAATCTGCCGCGCGCGTGCTTTCCCGAGCGCGACGACGCGGCGTCCCAAGACATGACTCACCCAGAGTCCAAGGAACGAACCACCATGAATGATTCCCTTCCCGTCATCGGCATCACCATGGGCGACGCGACCGGCGTGGGCCCGGAAGTGATCGTCAAGAGCCTGACGCACCCGGTCGTGTACGCACAGTGCCGGCCCCTGGTCATCGGCGACGCGCGCCGGCTCGAACAGGCCAACGACATCGTCCACGGCAGCGCCAAGGTCCGGCGTATCGCGCATGCCGACGAGGCGCGCTACGAGCCGGGCACGATCGACTGCGTCGATCTCGGCCTGATCCCGGAGGATCTGCCGTTCGGCAAGCTCTCGCCGATCGCGGGCGACGCCGCCTACCGGTATATCGCGCGCGCGGTCGAGATGGCGGAGTCGCAACAGATCGACGCGATCTGCACCGCGCCCCTCAACAAGGAGGCGCTGCACGCCGGCGGTCACAAATTTCCCGGCCACACCGAAATGCTGGCGCAACTGACCGGCGTCGAGGAGGTGTCGATGATGCTGGTCGCGCCGCAATTGCGCGTGATCCACGTCACCACGCACATGGGCATCATCGATGCGATCCGCAAGATCGAACCGGGACTGGTGCAGCGCACGATCGAACGCGGCAACGCGACCTTGATCAAGGCCGGCATCGAGCGCCCGCGCATCGGCGTGTGCGGCATCAACCCGCATGCCGGCGAGAACGGGCTGTTCGGTTATGGCGAGGAGGAGGAGAAGATCATGCCGGCGGTCAAGCTGCTGCAGGAGCGCGGCCTGGACATCACCGGCCCGCTGCCCGCGGACACGCTGTTCTTCCGCGCCGGGCGCGGCGACTTCGACCTCGTGGTGGCGATGTATCACGACCAGGGGCACGGACCGGTCAAGGTGCTGGGGCTGGAGGCGGGCGTCAACGTGACCGTGGGCCTGGAAGTGATCCGCACGTCGGTGGACCATGGCACCGCGTTCGATATCGCCGGCAAGGGCATCGCCGACGAGCGCAGCCTGCTCGAGGCGCTGCGCCAGGGCGCCGAGCTCGCAACGCGCCGCGACCACTGAACGACGGTGCGGGCCGGCGATCCGGCACTATCCGGCCTTGCCCGGTGCCTTGAGGACCTGCCACTCGACCAGGACCGGGTCCACGTCGGACGAACCGGCCCAGAGCTGTCCGTCCTGACGCGTGAACTGCAGACGCATGCTGCGCGCGGCGAGCGTGGCCAGGGCGGCGGCGGCGCCGTCGGCCAGACTCCACACCTCGAGCCGGTCGAGCCGCGCCACCTTGTTTTTGACCTGCTGCCACCAGATGTCGGCGGTGCGTCCCGCGTGCGCGACCACCAGCGCGGCGTCGGCGCGGCCCGCTGCGCGTGCCATCCGCCGCTCGTCCGGCTGACCCAGATCGATCCACTTCTCGATGCGTCCGGTCAGGTCCTTCTGCCAGATATCCGGTTCGTCGACCTCGCTCAGCCCCTTGGTGAAGGTCAGGGTGTCCGAGGCGTGCAGTGCGAAAATGGCGAGACGCACCATCATGCGCTCGTCGGTTTCCGATGGGTGACGGGCGATCGTCAGCGTGTGCGTGCCGTAATAATGCCGATCCATGTCCGCGATCTGCAGCTCGGCTTTGTAGATGATTGCTTTGAGGGCCATGCTGGGTGGCGAGAGGGCCGGGCGTGGAACACGAACGCGGGGGTAACCCGGCGCAAGTGGGACCATGCGGCGCATCGTCTGGAGTTCATGAAGGCGAGATGATACTCCGCCGGGCGCGCCGCGTTGCATCCGCGTCCCGGGGCGGCCCGGGAACCGCGCCGGTTTGCCGTGGCGTCCCGGCCTGCCGTGCCGGTTGCCGCGCCATTCATTGCGCGGCCGGCACCGACCCGAACCGGAAGCGCGGCCGGTCCGCCTGCGAGGCCAGCCCGGTGTCCTCGGGAAAGCGTTCGAGCAGCGGCAGGATCACCGATTGGCCCAGGATCGCGCGCCGGCTGCCGTCGGCGGGCGACAGGCCCCAGACGTTCTCGTAGACGAGCGGTACGGTCTGCCCGTCGACCAGGCCATTGCCCAGGTACAGCATCACGTGGCCGCCGATGTCGATGACGCTCAGCCAGGGTCGTCCGTGCTCGCGCAACGCCGCAACGCGCGCCGCGGGGGTGGCGCTGGGCAGGTCGACGACGTCCGCGCCCCGGACCTGCTCGGACGAGTGCCGCGGCAGCCAGACGCCGAACGGGGCAAACAGGCTCTTCAGTTCGAGCGAGCAGTCATTGTAGACATCGCTGCCGCCCCAGGCATAGGGGCGGTTCTGCAGCCGGCGCAGGAGCATCGTGAAATTCGCCGGTGTCGCGGCCAGGGGCATCGTCGTCACGTCGTCGCTGGCGAGGTCGGCGAGGCGCCACTGCGCCCGGTGATCGGCGTCGAGCACCGGCACCATGACCGTGCGCGCCGCGCCATGCGCGATGGCGAGTGGCAGTACCGTGCCGATCGGCGCGGCGAAACGGAAGACCCCGGAACGGTCCGTCACGCCGACCTGTGCGCCGGTGATCGCCCCCAGCGCATGCCAGGCCGCCGCGCGCCATTGCGCGACAAAGCGCGCGTCGACGCGTCCCACGCCATCGCTGCGGATCCAGCCGGCCGCATCGGGGGCCAGCACGTAGAGCCAGCCACCGTCCCGGCTGCGGCCCAGGATATAGAGCGGCGTGGCCGGACGCAGCGCCGTCTGCTGCAGGTTGTCGAACGGATAGCCTTCGCCGGGCAGGCGCGGATCGTAGAAAAACGGTTCCGCCGTGGGCAACAGGCGCAGCGCCCCGGTCGTGGTCGTGATCGCCCGGTTCGTGCTCTGATAGTGTCGCTGGTCGGCGAACTGCCCGGCTTGCGCGTTGCCCCGGATCGATTCGATCCAGTCCGGCGCATAGGGCCGCAGGTTGCGGCCGAAGCCCGGCTGCGCCGAGGCGGCGCCGAAACGGTTCACGGTCGACGCGACGCGCAGCGCGAGGTTGACGCCGGTGTCCGGGTCGAGCAGACGGTCGATGACCCGCGGGTCCCAGGGGGAGGCGGGCGCATCGGCCGTCGCGCCCGTTTTTGCCGCGGCGCCGAAATAACGGGTCTTCAACTGCGCGACCGCGCTTGCCTGCTGAGCCGCCGTCAATATCGGTCGGTCGGCGTCCGGCCCGCGTGGATCGATCCAGTGCGCGATATCCTGATCGTAGCGCTGCAGTGCGAAGAGCGACGCGGTAGGGGAGAGCGGCCGCGCCAGCGACAGGGCCGTGGACGATATCGGTTCGGCGGACGGCGCCGATGCAGCAGATGATGCGGTACCCGGCATACCCGGCATACCCGGCATACCCGGCATACCCGGCATACCCGGCATACCCGACGTATGGCGCGGGGCAGCGAATGCCGAGGGCATCTGCGGCGGTGTCGCCGGCGCGCAGGCGGCGAGGATGAACGCCGCCGAGCAAAGCGTGCCGGTCAGCCGGGCGAATCTCCATGCGGCGGTCGAGCGAGATGCCGGCACGCCGGGCGATGCGGTCGCGTTTTGCAACACTTTGTTGCGTTTCCTTTGCGTGGATTTCTGTAGATTGTGGCCATTCCCCGACGCATTGGCGCGGCCATGCGCGGCGGTCCTCTGGAGAAGCACCATGAAAAAATTCCTCCTGCTCGCCACTGCGGGCGCGCTTGCGGCCAGCGTCGGCAACGCAGCGTGTGCGCATGTCTCGATCGGTATCGGCATCGGTGCGCCGTACTATGCGCCGCCCCCGGTGATGTATGCCCCACCGGTGGTCTATGCGCCGCCTCCGGTAGTCTACGCGCCGCCGCGTGTAGCCTATGTGCCGGCACCCTTCTATGGCCCGCCGCCGGTGATGTACGGCCCACCGGTGTATCGTTATCGCCACGGCCCGCGACATTGGCATCCGCACCCCGGCTACTATGCCCACGGCGGCTATTACGGCCCGCGCTGGTAATCTGTCCTGCTCATGCCCGGCCCGCCGCGCCGCCCGCCGGCACGTACGGCGGCGTAAAACGCGTCAGAATCCCAGATCGCGACACAGCCCGTCGACGCGTGCCTTGACGGCGGCGTCCATCTCGATCGGCAGCCCCCATTCGCGCTGCGTCTCGCCGGGCCACTTGTTGGTGGCATCGATGCCCATCTTCGAGCCCAGCCCCGCGACGGGCGAGGCGAAGTCCAGATAATCGATCGGCGTATTGTCCACCAGCAGCGTATCGCGCGATGGATCGACGCGCGTCGTGATCGCCCAGATCACCTCCTTCCAGTCGCGGATGCGCACGTCCTCGTCGACGACGACGATGAACTTCGTGTACATGAACTGCCGCAGAAAGCTCCAGACGCCGAACATCACGCGCTTGGCGTGCCCCGCATAGCTTTTCTTCATCTGCACGATCGCCATCCGGTAGCTGCAGCCCTCCGGCGGCAGATAGAAATCGGTGATCTCCGGAAACTGCTTCTGTAGCAGAGGAACGAAAATCTCGTTGAACGCGACGCCGAGCACCGCGGGTTCGTCGGGCGGCTTGCCGGTATGGGTCGAGTGGTAGATCGGATCGCGACGCGTCGTCATCCGCTCGACGGTGAAGACAGGGAACCACTCCTGCTCGTTGTAATAGCCGGTGTGATCGCCGAACGGGCCCTCGAGCGCGTGCTCGTACGCGGCGGCCGGCCCCTTGCGCGGCCGCGGCGGCGCGCCGACGGCGTCGGCGGGCAGCGTCGCCGGATCCTGCGGATAGATGAAACCCTCGAGGATGATCTCGGCGCGGGCCGGCACGCTCAGTCCTTCCAGGCCCGGCGTCAGGCAGCGCGCCAGTTCGGTGCGCCCGCCGCGCAGCAGCCCGGCGAACTGGTACTCGGAAAGCGTATCCGGCACCGGCGTCACCGCCCCGAGAATCGTCGCGGGGTCCGCGCCCAGGGCCACCGCCACCGGATAAGGCTGCCCCGGATGCGTCGCGGCGAACTCGCGGAAATCGAGCGCGCCGCCGCGATGCGCCAGCCAGCGCATGATCAGCTTGTTGGGGCCGAGCAATTGCTGACGGTAGATGCCGAGATTCTGCCGCGGCTTGTTCGGTCCGCGCGTGACCGTCAGCCCCCAGCTCAATAGCGGCGCGGCGTCGCCCGGCCAGCAATGCTGGATCGGCAGGCGGGTCAGATCGACATCCCGGCCCTCGACGACGATTTCCTGGCACGGCGGCGCGGAGACGGTCTTCGGGGCCATGTCCCATACCGCCTTGGCGAGTGAGGCGAGCCGTCCCAGATCCTTCACGCCGCGCGGCGGCTCGGGTTCCTTCAGCGCGGAGAGCAGGCGGCCGACGTCGCGCAGCGCCTCGAGCGTCGCCGTATCGCCGCCGATATCGCTGTCCAGCGTGCCGCGCCGCGGGCTGGCGGGGGCATCGATGCCCATCCCCAGCGCCACGCGCCGCGTGTTGCCGAAGAGGTTGCCGAGCACGGGAAGGCTCGACCCGTCCACCTGTTCGAACAGCAGCGCGGGACCGCCGGCATGCAGCGAACGTTCGCAGATCTGCGTGATCTCCAGTCTGGGCGACACCGTCGCGGTCACGCGACGCAGTTCTCCCAGGGTATCGAGCCGTCCGATGAAGTCGCGCAGATCCTTGTATTTCATAAAACCTTGTCCTGAGGCTTGAATTCAGTCGTTTTTCCATGCGAGGCGTCGCCCCCGTCATTGTACGGAATCATCCTCGATCCCGCCGGAGCGCACGGAATCGGCGCGTGAAAACCTGGCGAAGAAAAAAAATTTTCAATTTTCCCTTGTAACAAAGCGTTAACGATGGCAGATCGGCCAATCCACCGAAATGCCCCGCAGAGCCTTGCTGCCGGGGAGTTTTACCGTTTAAAACGCCTGTTTCTATATAACTTTAAGTTATTGAATTCAATTTCTATAGTGTTGACCGAGTGGGATCCGCTGTTAAAATCCTTTGTCAATAGTTCCGGCAGCATGCATGAGCCGGACAGGCATTTTGGCGCTTCCTGCGAGGCGCCTCTTTTTTCGCCCCCGCTTTCAAGCGGTTTCGGGCACCCACGCCGACGTCGGGCAACCTTGGCTTGCCTCGTCGGATCCGATGTGGACGCGTGTGCTTCTCCATCAGGAAGCACCGCGCCGAGTGGCCAGGGCCACTCGATCCCGGCGTCGTCCGATCCGACCGGAACGGCCGACGCCCAGATGGCGACATTCGATATCGGGATGCGCCGCCTCACGAGAGGGAGATTCTTTGATGAGTGCTGTCATTACCGACCAACCGGTCAGACGTCTGTCGGTCGTCGCGCGCATCGCGCTACGCCGCGGTACGCGCGTCGGTCACTATTGTTCGAGCGCGGTGGGCCTGCTGGCCATCGCCGGCGCGCTGGCGCTCTGGTTCCAGCCGGGATTGCGCGCGTTGCTGGCCGAGAGCGTGTTGCCGAGCCTGATGTCCGATTCCCAGGCGGGGGTCATGCGCCTGCTGAAAACCGGCGCGGAACTGCCGCACGTTCCGCTGCTGCCCACGACGGTCGCCGGCGCGCCTTTGCCCGCACGCGTGGCGGCCGACGTCGCCGTGGCCGCGCCGCAGGTCGCGCTGAAAAATTTCGATACGCCGCTCGATCCGGCGAATCTGCCGGCGTCGGTCGTGCGCCTGGCGATGCCGGCCACGCTCATCGCGGATGCGCGCGCCGGACAGCCGGGCGGCGAGCGCGTCGGCGCGACCCGCGATCAGGCGCGCGTGGCCAGCTATATCGCGCGCCGTTATCGTGTCGCGCAGGAGCCGATCGACACGCTGGTGCGCGCGTCCTTCCAGACGGGACGCGACGTGGGTCTCGACCCCTTGTTGCTGCTGGCCGTGATGGCCGTCGAGTCGGGCTTCAACCCCTATGCGGAGAGCGGGGTGGGCGCGCGCGGCCTGATGCAGGTGATGCCGACGATCCATTCGGACAAGTTCCAGTACTACGGCGGCCCGAAAGCGGCGCTCGAACCGGTGCCGAACCTGCGCGTCGGCGCGTTGATCCTGAAGGATTACATCGGTCAGACGGGTTCGATCGCCGGCGGTCTGCGTCGTTATGTGGGTGCGACCACGCCGGGCGACGGCGGGTACGGCGCCAAGGTGCTGGCCGAACGCGCCCGGCTGCACGAGGCGGTCGGACTGCCTGGCGGTGGCCCCCTATTGACGGCATCGGTGAAACCGCATGTCGCGGCGCGCCCCGCGGCGGTTGCCGCGGTTGCGGCGGTGCCGACGATCGAGCACGTCGACGGCGCGCCGAACGCAGCGGCCAACGACGACGGCGCCGGCAAGACCGTGGGCGAACATCATCCGTACACGAACGGCGAGCCCAGCGCGGCCGCGTCGCTCGACGCCGCCTGAACGACACCAGTGGGTGTTGCGGCATGTTGCGGCAATGCCGCAAAATCGCCGGGATCGCGGAAGAACCGTTCTAGACGCTGTTCGCCGAGGCCGCGAACAGCGTCGCGATCCGCCCGATGGCTTCCTCGATGCGCGGCAGCGCCGTCGCATACGACAGCCGGACGTACCGTTCGGGGGCGTGCACGCCGAAATCCATGCCCGGCACGATCACCACTCCCGCCTCGTCCAGTATCGCGCGCGTGAGGCGGTCGCTGTGGCCGCGTGCCGGGTGGGCGACCGTCGTGCAATCCGCATACACATAGAACGCGCCGTCCGGCACGACCGGCACCGTGAAGCCCAGTCGCCTCAGGGCCGGTACCAGGTAGTCGCGTCGCGCCGCCAGTTCCTCGCGTCGCCGTTCGAAGACGGCGAGCGTCGCCGGCGCGAAACAGGCAAGCGCGGCATGCTGGGCCACGGCCGATGCGCAGATGAACAGATTCTGCGCGAGCTTCTCGAACGCCGGCACCAGCGCTGGAGGCGCCACCAGCCATCCCAGACGCCAGCCCGTCATCGAGAAATATTTCGAGAAACTGTTGATGGTCACGACGTCGTCGCCGAATTCGAGCGCGCTGCGCGCCGGGCCGTCGTAGGTCAGCCCCTGATAGATCTCGTCGACGAGGGTGACGCCGCCGCGTTGTCGCACCTGGGCGACGATGGCGGCGAGCTCGTCATGCGCGATCGAGGTGCCGGTCGGGTTCGACGGGGACGCGAGCAGCACGCCTCGCGTGCGCGGGCCCCAGTGCCGCGCGACCGCCGCGTCGGACAGCTGGAAGCGCTCCGCGGCGCCGGTGGGCACCATCACGGGCACGCCCTCGAAGGCGGTCACGAAATGACGGTTGCACGGATAGCATGGGTCCGGCATCAGGATCTCGTCGCCGGGCGACACGAGCGCCGCGCAGGCAAGCAGCAGCGCGCCGGACGCTCCCGCGGTGATGACGATGCGTGCGGGGTCGATGTCGAGGTCGTAGGCTTGCCGGTAGTGGCCGGCGATGGCCTCGCGCAGCGCGGGCAGGCCGAGCGCGCTGGTATATTGCGTCGCGCCGCGGCGCAGCGCGTGCGCCGCCGCTTCGATGACGGCTTCCGGCGCGGTGAAGTCCGGCTCGCCGATGCCCATGTGGATGATGTCGCGCCCGGCACGCTCCAGCGCGTGCGCGGCCTTGGCGAGCTCCATCACATGGAACGGCTCGATCGCCGCCACCCGCGAGGCGAGTTGCAGGGCCGGGTGCGCGCTGGCGGGCGCGCCGGCGGTGCCGGAAGGAACGGCGGCGGCAGACATGCTGGGCATCTCGGGCATGCGCATCCGGCCTAGCTCTTCGCCGGGCCGCCGCGTCGTTGCGCCTCGTCGGGGCGGATCTTCGCGGCGAGCTTGTCGAGCACGCCGTTGACGTACTTGTAGCCGTCGGTGCCGCCGAATGTCTTCGCCAGCTCGACGCCTTCGTTGATGACGACGCGGTACGGAATGTCGACGTGATGCCGCAGTTCATACGTGCCGACCATCAGCACCGCACGCTCGACCGGCGACAGTTCGGTGACCGGGCGGTCCAGGCAGGGCCCGATCGCCACATCGAGCGATTCCGCCTCGCGGACCACGCCGTAGAGCAGCGCGTCGAAATGCGCGCGGTCCGCCTTGTCAAAGCCCTGCGTGCCGCGGATGTGCGCATCGATCTCCGACGGCGCGGCGCCCGACACCAGCCATTGATAGAGCGCTTGCGTCGCGAGTTCGCGCGCGCGCCGACGGGCGTTTCTCATGCTGCACCTTCGTCTTCTTCGTCGCCATAGTCGGCCAGTTCGTCGAGCGCGCCGCACAGATTCGCCATTTCGACCGCGGCGCTCGCCGCTTCGCGGCCTTTGTCGCTCGCGCGCGCCAGCGCCTGCGCGTCGTCCTCGGTGGTCAGCACCGCGTTCGCGACCGGGAGGCCGAAGTCGAGCGCGATGCGCGAGATGCCCGCGCCGGACTCGTTCGACACCAGTTCGAAGTGATAGGTTTCGCCGCGGATCACCGCGCCGAGCGCGATCAGCGCATCGAACTGGCCGCTTTGCGCGAGCTTGGCGAGCGCCACCGGAATTTCCAGCGCGCCCGGGACGGTGACCAGCAGCACGTCGCTGCCGGTCACGCCGAGCCGTTCGAGCTCGGCGATGCAGGCGGTGCGCAGCTGGGTGCAGACGTCCTCGTTGAAGCGCGACTGCACGACGCCGATGCGCAGGCCGTTGCCGTCCAGTTTCAAATGATATTCGCCGATTTCCATCATGTTCGTTTCCGTAATAGGGCGGGCCCGGTTCGGGGGGGCCGCAAGGGTATGAGGGCAGAAGCGGGGCGGCGTACGCTCACACGCCGCTCAGGGGGTCCGGCGGGGTGGGCGCCTGGCCCGGCATCGAGATGAAGCCGGTGACCTCGAGGCCGTAACCGGACATGCTGCCGAGCTTGCGCGGCGCCGACAGCACCTGCATGCGGCCCACGCCGAGGTCGCGCAGGATCTGCGCGCCGACCCCGTAGGTCTTGAAGTCGACCGGCCGGTGCGCGAGGCGCCGCGCCTTCTCGGTTTCGTCGAAGGCCGCGAAGGTCTCGAAAAAACGTTCGCGCGACGCGTCGCAATTGAGCATCACGACCGCGCCGACCTCGCGCACCGCGATTTCCCGCAGCGCGGCATCGAGCGTCCACGAATGGGTCGAGGACGCGGTTTCGAGCAGGTCGAGCACCGACAGCGGCTCGTGCACCCGCACCGGCGTGTCGACGTCGGGGCGGGGCGTGCCGCGCACCAGCGCCAGATGCGGCGCGCCGGTGGGCAGGTCGCGGTACAGCGTCGCGTGAAAGGTGCCGTAGGCGGTATGCATCACCCGGTCCGACACCCGTTCGATGATCGATTCGTGACGCAGCCGGTAATGGATCAGGTCCGCGATCGTGCCGATTTTCAAATTGTGCCGCTGGCCGAATTCGATCAGGTCCGGCAACCGCGCCATCGTGCCGTCGTCCTTGACGATCTCGCAGATCACCGAGGCCGGCGTCAGTCCGGCGAGTTCGGTCAGGTCGCAGCCGGCCTCGGTGTGCCCGGCGCGGATCAGCACGCCGCCTTCCTGCGCCATCACCGGAAACACGTGCCCCGGCTGGACGATGTCGTGCGCGTGCGCATCGCGCGCCACCGCCGCGGCGATCGTGCGGGCGCGGTCCGGCGCGGAGATGCCGGTGGTGACGCCCTCGGCCGCCTCGATGCTGACCGTGAAGGCGGTGCCGTACTGCGTGCCGTTCTGCGCGGTCATCAGCGGCAGGCGCAACTGCCGGCACCGGTCCTGGCGCAGCGTCAGACAGATCAGGCCCCGGGCGTGGGTCGCCATGAAGTTGATGGCCTCCGCACTTACGTAGTCCGCGGCCAGGATCAGGTCGCCTTCGTTCTCGCGATCTTCTTCATCGACGAGGATCACCATCCGGCCGGCTTTCAGCTCGGCGATGATCTCTGGGGTGGACGCGAGGTTCATGGGTAGGCCCGAGGCAGGAAAAAGCCGTCATTTTACGCCATCGCCGCGTCCCTGACCCCGGCTGTTTCCGCCGAAACGGTGCCCGACCGCCGTGGCGCGTGCGAAAATGCCTGCTCATCGCAGGTTTGACCACGGAAATCGCATGAAAAAGGGCTGGCGGTGGTGCCTCGGACTGGTCGTCGTCGCGGCAATCGGGACGGCCTGGCTCGCGCTCGGCCACCGGGCTGCCTGGTTCCGGGCCGAACCGGTTCGCGAGCGCCTGCTCGACACGCTGCCGGTGACGGGCACCGCGCGCGTGCGCAACGAAACGCCGGGTCGCGACGGGGCGTTGTGCGGTCAGGTCACGAACGTCACCGGCGGCCGGCGCATCGGCACCGGGCCGGGTTTCGGGCCGGGCGTCGGATCAGGTCCCGATGCCGGCGGCGCCGGACGGCGAATCGTGGCGATGGACAGTACCCGATGGCGCCGTTTCGTCGTCGTGCCGTCGGTGCCGGCCTTCTATGTCGAGGGACTGACGCCCTGGGGTCTGTCGTTCGACGGCAGGAAGATCGCGATCGACGCGCTCGATCTGGATCAGGAGCGCGCGGGCTTCGTCGAGCAGTACGCCGCCGCGGCCGGTGTCGACGGCATCGACGCAAGCCGTACCGCCGAGGAAATCGCGATCAAGACGATCGACGAGCACTTCGAGGGACGGTGGGCGCAGTACTGCCCGTCCCTGTAGCGCCGTCAGGCGTCCTTCGGCGCGTTCAGGATACGCTCGACGTAGCGGGCGATCTGATCGATCTCGAGATTCACCCGCGCGCCCGTCTTCAGGTGCTTCAGCGTGGTCATGGCGATCGTGTGCGGGATCAGGTTGATCGAGAAGGTGCAGCCGTCGCGCGTGTCGTCGTCGACCGTATTGACCGTGAGGCTGACGCCGTTCACGGTGATCGACCCCTTGTAGGCGAGATAGCGGCCGATCGCGCGCGGCGCGACGATGTCGAGCCTGTAGGATTCGCCCACCGGCTCGAACCGCACGACCTCGCCCAGTCCGTCGACATGACCGGACACCAAATGACCGCCCAGCCGGTCGTTCGCGCGCAGCGCCTTCTCGAGATTGACCTCGCCCGGCTGCGCGAGACCGACGGTGAGCGACAGGCTCTCCTGCGAGACGTCGACGGCGAAGCGCCGCGCCGCGCGGTCCAGCGTCACCGCGGTCATGCAGGCGCCCTGGATCGCGATGCTGTCGCCGATCACCACGTCGTCGAGCGGCAGGTCGCCGGCGACCACGGTGAGGCGCATGCCGGCGTCGGCGCTGTCGCCGAGCGGGGTGACGCTGTCGATGCGGCCGATCGCCGCGACGATGCCAGTAAACATGGTGTCGATTCCATTGTGGGCCGAGGCGGGGAACCGCTTCAGCCGGGTAGGCAAGGGGTTTTCAGCCGGGATATTGCGGGACAGTGCGGGCCCGCCTTTTCGGACAGGCCCGCTGCGCGCGAGTTCCCGGAATGTCTCGGGCGCCTGTCAGGACTGCCAGCGCGCGAGGATGCGCAGATCGTCGCCGATCCGGTCCACCGCGTGGAAGGCCAATTGCCGGCGCTCCGCGAGCGACGCCGGCGGCGCCAGGTCGAACAGGCCGAACCCCCGGCCCAGCAGGTTCGGCGCGAGGTACAGCAGCCATTCGTCGACGCAGCCCTCGGAGATCATCGAGCCGCTCAGCTTCGCGCCGGCCTCGACATGCAGCTCGTTGATGCTGCGCTCGCCCAGTACGTTCATCAGCGCGGGCAGGTCGACCTTGCCCTGCGGGTTGGGCAGCGCGATCACCTCGGCGCCGCGCTCGCGCAGCGCCGCCGCGCGGGGGGCCGCCTCGTCGGCGTCGGACGCGCATACGATCAGCGGCGGTGCGCCGTCGAGCAGCCGTGCCGTCAGCGGCAGGCCGAGCCGGCTGTCGACCAGGATGCGCAGCGGCTGGCGCGGCGTGTCGACCGCGCGCACCGTCAATTGCGGATCGTCCTGCCGGGCGGTGCCCACGCCGGTGAGAATCGCGCAGGCGCGCGCCCGCCACGCGTGCCCGTCGGCGCGCGCCGCCTCGCCGGTGATCCACTGGCTCTCGCCGCTGGGCAGCGCGGTGAAACCGTCGAGCGACGCGGCCGCCTTCAGGCGCACCCACGGCCGCCCGCGCGTCATCCGCGAGACGAAGCCGATATTCAGTTCCCGCGCGGGGCGTTCGAGCAGGCCGCAGCGCACGTCGATGCCGGCGGCGCGCAGCATGTCCAGGCCGCGGCCGGACACCCGCGGATTCGGATCCTCCATCGCGGCGATCACCCGGGCGATGCCGGCGTCGATCAGCGCCTTCGCGCAAGGCGGCGTGCGGCCCACGTGGCTGCACGGTTCGAGCGTGACATAGGCGGTCGCGCCCACGGTGCCGGCGCCCCGCGCGCGCGCATCCTTCAGCGCCTGGACCTCGGCGTGGTCGAAGCCGGCGGGTTGCGTGAAACCCTCGCCGATGATGCTGCCGTCGCGCACCAGCACGCAGCCCACGCGCGGGTTCGGCGTGGTGCTGTACATCCCTTTCTCGGCGAGCAGCAAGGCGCGCTGCATGTAGGCGAAGTCGGTTTCGGAGAACATGCCAGCCTGTCGGGTGGGAAGAGGAACGCGCGTCAGCGTGCCGGCGCGCCGGCGGCGAGCGCGGCGAAGGCGGCCCGCGCAGCGACCGCGGTCGCGTCGATGATCGCGTCGTCGTGCTGGCTGGAGACGAAGCCCGCCTCGAAGGCCGACGGCGCGAAGTAGACGCCGGCATCCAGCATATGATGGAAGAAGGCGTTGAACAGCGGCGTGCCGGCGGCCTGGATATCGCTGAACCGCTGCGGCGCGTGCGCGGCGAAATACATGCCGAACATGCCGCCGACGCTGGCCGCGTTGAACGTCACGCCGGCTTCGCGCGCCGCATCGGTGAGCGCGGTGGCGAGCCTGGCGGTCTGCTCGCCCAGCCGCGTGTAGAAGCCGGGTTCCTGGACCAGTTTCAGCGTCGCGAGGCCGGCGGCCACGGCGACCGGATTGCCCGACAGCGTGCCGGCCTGATACACGGGCCCGAGCGGCGAGATCTTCGCCATGATGTCGCGGCGCCCGCCGAACGCGGCGGCCGGCATGCCGCCGCCGATCACCTTGCCCAGGCAGGTCAGGTCCGGCGCGATGCCGTACAGCGCCTGCGCGCCGCCCAGCGCGACGCGGAAACCGCACATCACCTCGTCGAAGATCAGCACCGCGCCGTGCTGCGTGCAGCGCTCGCGCAGCGCCTGCAGGAACGCCGTCGTGCCGCGCACGAGATTCATGTTGCCCGCGACCGGCTCGACGATGACCGCGGCGATCTCGTCGCCGAACGCGGCGAATGCCTCGTCGAGCTGCTCGACGTTGTTGTATTCGAGCACCGTGGTGTAATGCGCGGTATCCGCCGGGACGCCCGCCGAGGTCGGGTTGCCGAAGGTCAGCAGGCCCGAACCGGCCTTCACCAGCAGACTGTCCGCGTGGCCGTGGTAACACCCCTCGAACTTGACGATGCGGTCGCGTCCCGTGAAGCCGCGCGCCAGGCGCAGCGCGCTCATCGTCGCCTCGGTGCCCGAGGACACCATGCGCACCTGCTCGATCGACGGCACCAGCTTGCGGATCTCCTCGGCGATCTCGATTTCCGCCTCGGTCGGCGCGCCGAAGCTGAAGCCGTCGCCCAGCACCCGCTGCACCGCCTCGATCACCGCGGGATGCGCGTGGCCGACGATCATCGGACCCCAGGAGCCGATGTAGTCGATATAGCGCTTGCCGTCGGCGTCCCAGAAATAGGGGCCGTTGGCGCGCTGGATGAAGCGCGGCGTGCCGCCGACCGAGCCGAAGGCGCGCACGGGGGAGTTGACGCCGCCGGGAATGCTGTCCAGGGCGCGGGCGAAGAGTTCTTGGTTACGGGACATAGTGGCTGAATTACCTGCTGGCGACGGTGCGGTGGACATGACTGCGGGGCCGGGCGACGCCGGCGAAGCGCGGACCGGAGGGTCGCGGCGAAAGAAAACGGTCGGGCCGGCGAAGCGGCGGGTGTCCGCGCGCCACCGGTTTCGCCGGGTCCTGATGTTCCGCCGGGCCCTGAAGGCATTGAATCCCAAATTGTACCGCACGGCAATATCGGTGTTCGCGACGCGGGCATTATAATCAGCCGCTTCCTCCCGTCCGGTCCACCGCCGCCTCATGCCCGCTCATCTGGCCACTCCCGTCGGCAATGCGCGACGACTGCTCTTCCTGCTGGGCGCGCTGGCGGCCTGCGGGCCGCTCTCGATCGACATGTACCTGCCGGCCCTGCCGCTGATGGCGGCGCAGTTCGGCGTGGCGCAGGGCCTCGCGCAGGCCACGCTCACCACCTTCCTGGTCGGCTTCTCGGTCGGCATGCTGCTCTACGGGCCGCTGTCCGACGCCTATGGCCGCCGCCCGGTGCTGCTCGCCGGGGTGATCCTGTACGCCGCCGCGTCGCTGTGCTGCGCGCTGGCGCCGACGATCCTCACGCTCGCGTCGCTGCGCTTCGTCCAGGCGCTGGGCGCGGGCGCCGCCTCGGTGCTGGCGCGTGCCATCGCGCGCGACGCCCATGCGCCCGCCGACGCCGCGCGCGTGTTGTCCTTCCTGCAGATCGTGACCTCCGTCGGCCCGCTGCTCGCGCCGCTGATCGGCGGACAGTTGCTGCTGCTGGGCGGCTGGCGCGCGGTGTTCGCGGTGCTCACCGGCTACGGCATCCTCAGCGCGGCGCTGGTCGCAAGCCGGGTCCCGGAAACCTGGCCGCGTGAAAAACGCAGTCAGGCCGCGCTCGCGCACTCGTTTCTGGCGTATGCCCGTCTGCTCGCCGACCCCACCGCGCTCGCCTATCTGCTGTGCGGCGGCATGTCGTTCGCGGCGATGTTCGCGTACATCGCCGGCACGCCCTTCGTCTACATCGACTATTACCATGTGTCGCCGCAGCATTATGGCTTCTTCTTCGCCGCGAACATCGTCGGGCTGGTCGGCGGCAGTTTCCTGAATGCGAAACGGGTCGGCCGGTTGGGCACCTTGACGATGATCTCGTGGGCCTCCGCGATCTCGTGCATTGCCGCGCTCG
>JBPBQT010000447.1:0-22697 GCA_050955065.1 Janthinobacterium lividum
CGAAGGCGCGCGCGTCCATGCCGATCGTCGATTCGCGGTCGTACAGGCCGAGCGTCGACCAGCGCGCCCGGGGCTGCAGGCCCCAGCCGATATGCGAGATCGCATAGCCTTCGGGATCATGGAAGGAGGCCATGTAATCGTTGAGCAGGTCCGCGTCGATGCCGCCTTCGATGCGGGTCGCGTAGCCGTTCTCGACGGTGAGCGTGATCGGCTCGGCCACGTAGCGTTTCTGCGGCAGCAGGATGTCGCCGCGATCGATGACGATGCGCCCGCTCGCGCGGCCGTCGTCGGGAAACGTGAGCACGAAGCCGCTCGGCCAGTGATCCCAGCGTCCCGGCGCGTCCACGAAGCCGTATTCCGAGATAACGGGGAACTGCCCGAGCGGGCAGGTGAGATCGGTGCCGGCCGGCGACGTCACGCGCATCTCGCGCGCCGCCTCGATGCGCGCGGCCGCGGCCGTGACGCGCGCCTTGTCGGCCTGTGTGGGCACCAGACGGGCGAGGATTTCCGGCGGTTCGACCGCAAGCAGGATTTTCGTGCCGCTTTTCAGGATGTCGTGCTGTTCGGGAGAGAACAGCAGCGTCATCAGGTCGAGCACCAGGTCGCTGGCCTTGAGCGCGGCGATGGCCGCGTGGTTGCCGGTCAGCGGCGTGGTGCCCAGATAGGCGAGCGAATCGCGGCTCAGCGCCTTGTCGCCGTTGACCGGCAGCAGGTCCAGACGGTTGACGATCGCGCCCATCGACTGGCTGGCGATCAGCGCGGTGGCGAGCGTCTGCGGATGGGACGCGGCGCCCGTCAGGATCGTGACGGTCTGGCCCGCCTCCAGTTTCGACAGCGCGAGGACCTGTTTCCAGGCCTCGATCATTTCATAATCGCTGATGGACATGCGCTTTTCCAATGGGGTGGGATCGATGTCGGCGTATCGACAGCATAGTGTACACATTGGATTTTCAAAATAAATACGCGATATTTTCAGGATGATTCGATGTGTTCATAAAGGTAATGAACGGTCAGAAATCGCAAATCTGTTGCCGTTGCCGCCACGCGCATGCGGCGTCACATTTTTATTTTCTCGGAAATTTGAATGTGTACACTTGAAAAAAGTGTCGGATGGAGGGTTGGGCGAAGTGTCGGGCAAAGGGGGTTCGCCAACGTTCGGTTTCGACGGTTTTCGTTCTGGAGAGTGCACATGAAGAAGCCCCGCATCGCGGTCATCGGCGCGGGCCTGGGAGGCGTGGCCGCAACGGCGCTGCTGCTCCGCTCGGGCTACGACGTCCGTCTGTACGAACAAGCGCCGCTGTTTTCGCGGATCGGAGCGGGGATTCACGTCGGGCCGAACGTGATGAAGATCCTGCGGCGCATCGGCATCGAGGATGCGATGAACCGGATGGGGTCGCATGCGGATGCGTGGTGCAGCCGCGATGGCCGCACCGGCGAAATCATCGCCCGCGTGCCGCTGGGCGATTTCGCGGTGAAGGAGTATGGCGCGTCGTATCTGACGGTGCATCGCGGCGATTTCCACGCGCTGATGATCGATGCGCTGCCGTCCGGAACGGTGCAGTTCAACAAATACCTGAGCAGCATCGAGGACACGGGTGGCGAGGTGCGGCTGAGCTTCGCCGACGGCAGCGTCGAGACGGCGGATATCGCCATCGGCGCGGACGGCGTGAATTCGCGGATGCGCGAGCATCTGCTGGGCGCGGAGCCGCCGATCTATACCGGACTGGTGGCGCACCGCGCGGTGTTTCCCGCGGCGCTGCTGGGCGACACACCGTTCGATCTGTGCGCGAAATGGTGGTCCGAGGACCGTCACATGATGGTCTATTACATGACGGAGAAAAAGGACGAGATCTACTACGTCACCGGCGTGCCCGCGCCGGACTGGCCGCAGGGACAGTCGATGCTGCCGAGCAGCCGGGAGGAGATGCGCGAGGCGTTCGACGGGTATCACCCGGCGGTGCAGAAGCTGATCGACGCGACGCCCGAGGTGACGAAATGGCCGTTGCTGGAGCGCAACCCGTTGCCGCTCTGGAGCCGGGGGCGGCTGGTCCTGCTGGGCGACGCCTGCCATCCAATGAAACCGCACATGGCGCAGGGCGCGGCGATGGCGATCGAGGACGCGGCGATGCTGACGCGCTGTCTCGACGAAGCCGGCGCCGACGATCCCGCGAGCGCGTTCGCGCTCTACGAGGCGAACCGGGCGGAGCGCGCGTCGCGCGTGCAGAAGGTCTCGCACGACAACACCTGGTTGCGCACGAACGAGGATCCCGCCTGGGTGTTCGGCTACGACGTGTTCGGCGTGCCGTTGCGATGACGTCGCACGCGGCGGCCGGGCCCCTGGCAAGCGAGTCGCTGACGCTGACGGTGAACGGCACGACGCGCACGGTCGACGCGGCGCGCGATACCCCCTTGTTGTACATATTGCGCAACGATTTCGCGCTGAATGGCCCCAAGTATGGTTGCGGGCTCGGGCAGTGCGGCGCCTGCACGGTGCTGCTGGCCGGCGGCGCGGCGCGTTCGTGCGTGGTGCCGGTGGCCGCGGCCGTCGGGCGCGAGACGCTCACGCTGGAAGGCCTGGGAGGCGCCGATGCGCCGCATCCGATCCAGCGCGCCTTCATCGAGGAACAGGCCGCGCAATGCGGCTATTGCCTCAACGGCATGATCATGAGCACCAAGGCGCTGCTGGATCGCAACCCCGCGCCGAGCGACGCCCAGATCCGCGAGGCATTGCGCTTCAACCTTTGCCGCTGCGGCACGCATGTCGAGATCATGCAGGCCGTGCGCCGCGCGGCGGTGTATGTGCGGGATGCGGCGATGCATGGGCTCAAACACGAGTTCAATCCCGCGCTCAACCCCGCACTCAATCCCGTGCTCAACCCCCCGGTCGAACATGCGCGCGAAAGCTGACGCGGGTTCGGCGGCGGCGTCACACCCGGCAACCGAAGCCGCAACTCCGCCGGGTGGCGCGGCGCTGCCGCAAGTGGTTTTGCCGCCCGATGCGCCGCCTGGATCGGCTGTCGCCCTGTCACGGGCGCCGTTGTCGCATCGAGCGCGTTACAGCTGGCCGCTGCAGGTCGGTCCCGCCGCGTCGCGCGCGCGACTCGACGGCGCCGCGTCGCTCGACGCCGGGGGGAAATTGGCGCACTGGCGTTATGTGGCGCGTGCGTCGCCACGCGACGTGTCCCGATCGGAAGGTCGCACGGACGCGGAGGTGGATTCCCGCCTGCACCCGGGAACGCACTCCGGGTTGGGCGAACCGAACGCCAGCGACGCCAGCGACGCCAGCGACGCCAGTGTACCGATGCAGCCGGTGATGCCGTACGGCACGGCGCATACCGAGACCCTGATCGATGACGCAGGTGGCGCGATCCCCGCCATCGCCCATGTCTTCGCGCGGGAATCGCTGGTCGACGAGATCGCGCGCGACGGCCGGCGCGATCCGCTGGCATTCCGGCGCGCGCATCTGGACCCGGCAAGGGACGGGGGCGGCGTGGCACTGATCGATGCGCTTGCGCAACGCGCCGTGTGGCTGCCAATGTCCTTGCCGCCCCGTCCGTCCGGCATGCGGGTGACACGGGGCCGGGGCATGGCTTTCGACAAGCGCGCGCCACGCCCGGGCGATACGGACAACCCGGTCTATTCCGGATGGATCGTCGACCTGGAGGTGGATGGCGCGAGCGGTGGCATCGCCGTCACGCGCGTGGTCGCGGGGCAGGCGCGGGGACGTATCGACGGGAGCGGTATCGAAGGCATCGGCGCGGCGCGCATCGCGCGCGCGGCGGCGCAATTGCTCGGCCGTACCCTGGCCTATGCGCCTTCGCATGACGAGACCGCCGGTCCCGCGGCGCTCGCCTATCGCGTGTCCGGCGCTGTCGGGCATGCCGTGACGACCGCGAAGCAAACAAGGGTGAAAGCGGGGGGCGCGGTGGCGGACGCCGGTCCGGCGCCAGCGATCGACGCCGGCGACACCGCGTCCGCTGCCGCGGCGATCGCCAATGCGCTCTACGACGCGACGGGTGTGCGGTTCCGCGATCCACCCTTCACGCCGGAGCGGGTGCGCGCGGTGCTGGACGAAGCCGGACAGGGTCGTCGTGGACGCTTTGCTCGACTGCGTGAGCACGGCTTTGTTCTCGACGCCATTCGCGGTGCCATTCGCAGCGCTGCTCCCGTCAGCGCTTTGTACGCCGCACCCGACACTGCCCCATACGCCGCGCCCGATACCGTCGTCCCCGACGCCACCCCCCGCCGGCGGCGCCGGGGCCTGGCCTGGATGGCGGCGGGCGCCGGAACGCTGGCGACGGTGCTCGGCACGGCCTGGCCGATACGCGCGCCGCTGCCGCTCATCGACCGGCCCGATCCGGCGGCCTGGTCCGCGGCGACGCTCGCGCGCGGCCGCGACATCGCCGCGGCCGGCGACTGCGCGGTCTGTCACACCGCGCCGGGCGGTATCAGGAACGCCGGGGGGCTGGGCATCGCGACACCCTTCGGCACGGTCTATTCGACGAACCTGACGCCGGACGTCGCGCACGGCATCGGCGGCTGGTCGTTCGCGGCCTTCGACCGCGCGATGCGGCAGGGGATTTCGCGCGACGGTCGGCATCTGTATCCGGCGTTTCCCTACACGGCTTTCACGAAGCTGAGCGAAGCCGACATGACCGCCCTGTACGCGTACCTGATGGCGCAGCCCGCGGTGCCGGTTCCCGCGCCGGCGACCCGGCTGCGTTTTCCGTTCAACCAGCGGCCGCTGCTCGCCGGCTGGAACGCGCTCTACCTGACGCCGGGCGCCTATCGGCCCGAGCCCGCGCGCGCCGCCGAATGGAATCGCGGCCGCTATCTGGTGGAGGGCGCGGGCCATTGCAGCGCCTGTCACTCGCCGCGCAACGCGCTGGGAGCGGAGCAGGGCGGCGCGCGGTATCTGTCCGGCGGCGTCGTCGACGGCTGGACGGCGCCGTCGCTTGTTGCCGATGTGAAGTCGCGCCTGCCCTGGACCGAAGCAGCGTTGTTCGACTATCTGAGCACGGGCTTTTCCCCGGAACACGGCGTCGCGGCCGGGCCGATGGCGCCGGTGGTCGCGGGCCTTGCCACCTTGCCGGCGGCCGATGTCCAGGCGATCGCGCACTATCTGGCGTCGTTGCGGGTGTCGCAGGAGGCGGGCCGCCAGGCCCCCGGGCAAGTCCGCGAGCCGACGCAGGCATCGACGCACGAGCAGGATGCCCCGGCGATCCGTCTGCTGGGGCTGGAAACCGGCCAGCGGATTTTCGAGGGCGCATGCGCGGTGTGTCACGCCGACGCTGGCGGCGTGGGCAATTTCGGGGTGCGCCCGCTGATGTCACGCAACACCGGTGTCGCCGAACGCAGCCCGGACAATCTGCTCCGGGTGATCCAGCAGGGCATCGCCGCGCCCGCGACGGACGCGCTGGGCTACATGCCCGGCTTCAGGGAGGCGTTCGACGACCAGCAGATCGCGGCGCTGGGGGCGTATCTGCGCGCGCGTTTCGCGCCGGGGGAACCCGCATGGCCGGACCTCGCCGCCACGTCCGCGCGCATTCGTGGCACGTCGCATTGACGAATGCCGCTCGCTTTGAGCCGAACGCTGCACGACGGCATTCATCCCCACTGGGGTGGTGAGACTGCTTTGCACCCAACCCTGGTGAACGGCATTCAAGGGGTCGCAGGGCGGTTCGTCGCAATGGCCAGGGCGCCTGTCAAAAAGGATGGAGACCGTCGTTAGATCGGGTCCCGGTAGCCGTAGAACTCATGGTCTTCATTGTAGCCGCCCTGACCGGCGCCCAGATCGGCGAAATCCTGCACGAATTCGATGGCGGCGATCCACTTCACCATTTTGAATCCCAACTCGTTCTCGCACCGCAGTCGCAGCGGCGCGCCATGCAGCACGCTGACCGGAAACCCGTTCATCTCATACGCAAGCAGCGTCAGATCGTGGCGCATGTTGCCGATCTGGTGCACGTCGTAATAACGGCCCCCATCCCCTCCATCGGCGAGGGAATAAAAAACGGCGTAGCGGGCGTCGGCGGTCGGGCGTACCAATTCCAGGATGTGCCGCATCGGAACGCCGCCCCACTTGGCGACGCCGGACCAACCCTGGATGCAGAAATGGGTGGTGATCTGCTCCTGCTTCGGCATGGCCTTGAGCTCCGCCAACGAGAACTGCCGCGGCTTCTCGACCAGACCCCCGACCCGCAACCGGTAACCCGCGAAACCGCTGGCGACGAGATCGTCGAACTCGGCCGAGTGCGGCATCGTGCCATTGGGCCAGAAGTAGGGCGAGATGTCCTGTTCGGTGAGCTGGCTCTTCGGGTCCCACCGCTCGCCCAGGCCCAGGAGCCATCCGACCATGAAGGCGCCTGTTTTTTGCACCTTCCGGGCGTGACGAATCGTCACCGGAGAGGCCAGCGCCCACGCCACGACGACCAGCGTCATTGCGGGAACGAATACCGCAAAGCCGCTCCAGGACCCGTCGTGCACGCCGGCCCACATCATGTTCAGATTGACCCGCGCCCCGGTGATGAACACCAGCGTCACATGGGCCAGGATGAAGAGCAGGAACCACCAGAGCGCCAGGAAGTGGATCGAGCGCGCGCGCTGCCGGTTCAGCAGCCGCCCGAACCAGCCGGAACGATTCGACAAGGACGGGCTCTGCATGAAGCCGGTAACGATCGAGGTGGGTGCCACGATGAAGATGGTGGCGAAATAGGCCAGTTGCTGGAGGCTGTTGTACTGTGTCCAGCTATGATCGGTCGGGAAGTCGAGCGACAGATATTGCAGCGCCGTCGAGGCCGCGTTCGGGATCACCTCCCAGGTCGTCGGCACCACCCGACGCCACTGATCGCTCGAGAACAGCAGGATATATATCGCGACGCCATTGAGCGTCCATAGCATGTTGACCGAGAAATGCCACCAGCGGGCAAGACCGATGGCGTGCCGGATGCCGGGAATGCCCAGCCAGCGTGGTAGGGTCACCGAGTCGTCCTTCGCGGTCCAGATCCGGTCCGTCGGGACGGCTTTTTGAAAACGGAACCACTCGGTGCCGGGCGTGCAGTCGCGTTTCCAGTAGAGCCGCGGATGATCGGCAAGAATCTGCACGCCGGAGCGGATGATGAACGTCATGAAGAAAAAATTCAGGAAGTGGCATATCCGCAACCAGGCGGGGAAGCCGGAATTTACCAGGTAGCCGGACGTGGGGGCGCCGTGATGGTGCGTAATGAAGGTCTGGATGGCCGGCAACTGCCGCAGGGCCTGGGCTATCGCCACCCCGGCGACAAGGGCGATAAAGACGATGGGTAGCGCCCACATCACGCTGACCCAACGCTGGCCGACACGGACCTTCGGCATCACTCCGGCTTGTGGCGGCAACCAGTGATTGAGCGTGATGCGGTCGTCCGCCAGGGTAAGGCTCGCCTCGATGGGGTCATGCGCTAATCGCTCGGCACCTGGGTCGGTCATCATTTGCTCCATCTTGAGAGGATTGCGTGCGAGGACTCGCGCTTCTGATGGGTCGACAGCAAATGGGGCGACTGATCGACCCGGGTGGCGTGACCCTTTGAATCGTCGCACATGGCGACCTACCTACAATAACGTGTAGGCAGGCCGCCGTGTTTTTTGCGCATGACCCCCGGGGTGAACGGCATTGACGGCGGCGTGCCGGCCGCGGCGGATTGGAACGCCCGGGCAACCACAGGACAGGGTGCGCGCACTACGTCGACCGACACCACGTCGACCGACGCCACGTTGCCGGACGGGCCCATCGTTTGGCAAGCGTCGTCCCCTTGCCCGCACGCGCGCTACGGTTCCTCGGCGCGCATCATCGCGCGCAGCAGGAAATCGAGCGCGACGCGCTCGCCGGGGTTGAGCGAGCCGAAGGTCTGTTCCGTCACGTCCCGCGCGAACGGAATGGTCCGCTCGGTCAGCGCGCGGCCCTTGGCGGTCGCGCGCACGATCAATTTGCGCTTGTCGTCGGGATCGGCCGACACGGACACCAGCGCGCGTTTTTTCAGGCGTTCCACCACGCCGCGGATGGTCGCCTGATCGATGGCGGTCGCCTTGACGATATCGTTCAGTGAACACGCATCCTGCTTGCGGATCGCGCACAGCGCGACGAACTGGGCGGCCGTCAGTTCGGAATCGGGAATCGCCGTCTGAAAGAGGGCGATGTGGCGCTGGTAAGCACGCCTGAGAAGATGGCCAATCTGGTCCGAGAACACGTAATCGTCACTGTTCTGGACCTTGGCGGGCGGGGAAGGGGGCGTGGGCACGGGAAAAAATCGTAGTGTACACGTTATGTCCCGTGTCCCCCGCCGTACCGCTGCGCGCACGGCAGGCGCGGCGTGCCTGCCCGTGGCGCCGATCAGGTTTTCTTCAGGTTTTTGACCGGTACCTCGGTCAGCGTCAACTGCACGGTCTTGCCGCTCTGCCAGGCGTTCGCGCCGGGGTCGACCGCCGGCACCGGAATGTCCGCGCGGTTCTTCTTCTGCGCCGCGGCGCTGACGTGATACCGCTCGTCCCGGCTTTGCACCATGGCCTGATTCGCCTGCCCGTCCTGCGTGAACCCCATCATCAGCTGCGGGATGCCGAACGGGAAGGTCTTGTCCCGGTCGATCTGCCAGGTGTGCCAGGTCTTGCCGTAGGTGGTGACCAGATCCTTCATGAACGCGTGCTCGGCGAGATCGGGCACGCGCGGCGCCACCAGCTCGCCCGATTTCACCTCATAGTGATGGCTGTGCCACAGACGCTTTTCCTCGGCGGGCAGGGTCTTGAACACCCGCTCGCTGACGATGTACTCGATGCCGATGAGCTTGGCGTCCGCGCGGTTCGAATCGTAGATCACGCACTGATGGAAATCCTCGCTCAGATGCGTGCAGAAGTGATTGGCTTCCACCTGGCGGCCCATGTCGTCCGCATAGAAATGGAAACCGTTCAGGTATTCGCTCATCGCATCGATGGGCTTCTTGCTTTGCATCGCGTCCGCCCCGGTATCGAGCATCTTGCTGCGCATGGACGTCGCCCCGGAAGTCGACGATGCCGGCAGCGGCGCGGCCGGTTTCTGCTGTGCCCCCGCCAGTCTGGAAAACAGTCCGGCCAGGGGCAGGGTGAGCGCGCTTTTGACAAGCGTCGTGTTGAAACGACGGCGGCAGGCGCAGTCGTCGATGTGATCGTCTGACATGGTCTCTCCTTTGCGGTGCGTACAAGGGAGGCCGGACGCTGTTACGTCCGGTGCCTCCCTTGCGCCGGGCGCGCAAGTTCCGCACCCAGGCACGCAAAGCAAAGCACAAAGCACCGATCATCGCATCCGGCGCATCCGGCGCATCCGGCGCATCCGGCGCATCCGGCGCATCCGGCGCATCCGGCGCATCCGGCACATCCGGCACATCCGGCGCAGCCCGCTATTCCGTCGCCATCTTCGCGACCAGCGCCGCGCACATGCCGATCTGCTCCTGCACCTTGTGCACCGAGCGGGTCAGCCCGGCGGACGGCGTGACGGCGCCGCCGCCGAACTGCGTGCCCACGCGCGCCGCGTCCTCGGCGGTGCAGCCGCGCGCGCCGTAGAGCTGGGGCAGGCGCAGCGTCATCCATCCGTCGCTGCGTTTCGCGACCGCATCGGCATGGGCCACATACCAGTTCCAGATCGCGGTGTTGCTGGCCGGGCCGGCATCGGCGATGCGCAGGAGCTGCGCGAGTTCGCCGGTCTTCACGCGCGGGTCGAGCATCAGATCCATCACCCGATCCGCGTTCTCCGAAGGCACCGCGGTGCCGAGCGCATGCAGCAGGCTCAGCCGCTGTGCGGCATCGGTGACCGTGCCGAGCGCGTCGGCGAGCGGGGCGATCGCGGCGCCGCCACGCTCCTGCACGGCGACCGCGAGCACGACGTCGCGGGTGTTCGGGTCGAGCGCGGCCAGGTCGGGATGGCCGTCGACCGGATGCGCGAAGGCCTGATCGCTCTGGGCCAGCAGCGCCTGCCGGACTTCCGGTACCTTCAGGTCGAGCGCCAGGAAGCCCAGCAGGCTGGCGCGCAGCAAGGCATCGTCCTCGCTTTCCTGCGGGCGCGCGGTGTAGCCGAGCCGCGTCATCGCCGGCATCCACGCATGGGTTGCGGCGTCGTAGACCCGGGCGCGCTGCGCGTCGCTGGTCGCATGCAGGTACAGCCAGCCCGCGCTGCCCGTCAGCGCGGTGGCCACCTGACGCGTGGGCGAGCCGGCAAGCGCGGCGGCAGCGTCCAGCACGGCGGCCGAGGGCAGGTCGCCCCGTTGGAAACCGGCCGTGATCGCACGCGCGTACGCGAGTTTCTCCAGGTCGCTCAGCGCCGCGAGATGATCGCGCAATCGCCGGCGGTCGTCGTCGGCCTGCTCGAACTGGTAGTAGCCGGCGGCGTCGGCGTTCGGCATGACCCAGCTCGATGCGCTCGCGCCGTCGAGCACGATGCTGCCCTGCGCGTCGCTCAGGAGTTCGCATTTCGTTTTCGACGTCGTTCCGAAGGCGTCGCCCACGCCATAGCGCACGCAGACCGGCAGGCCCCAGACGCGCTGCGCGTCCGCGGTCGAGCCGAGCGGCAGGTAGCGCTGCTGGGTGACGTTCAGCACGACCTGGCCGTCACGCTCGCCCAGCCGGGTGGTCAGCAACGGCACGCCGGGCTGGTCGATGAAACTGCGGAACGCCGCGCCGTAACGTTCGCCGTACGGGGTCTGCGCCTGGATCGCCGAGATCAGGTCGGCCGCGCCCGCGGTGGAAAACGCATGCGCCTTCAGATACTGGCGCACGCCGTCGCGAAACGGCGTCTCGCCGGACAGCTTCTCGAACATGCGCAGCACGGCCGCGCCTTTCTGATAGGTGATGCCGTCGAAGGCGCTGTCGATGTCGCTGTTGTCGGTGATCGGCTGGCGGATCTGACGCGCGGCCGCCAGGCTGTCCTCGCTCATCGCCCGGGCGGTGCCGGCCATGTCGTCGAGCGCGATCCGGTATTCGGGATGGACTTCCTCGGTGATCTTGCTCTGCATCCAGGTCGCGAACGCTTCGTTGAGCCACAGGTCGTCCCACCAGGCCATGGTCACCGTATCGCCGTTCCACTGGTGCGACAGTTCGTGGGCGACGGTCACGAACGAGTCGCGCAGCAGGCTCTTCGGCGTGTTGGCGTCGGACAGCAGCAGGAAGTCGCGGAAGGTGACGAGGCCGGGGTTCTCCATCGCGCCGGCGCTGAAATCGGGCGCGGCGAGCAGCGCGATCTTGCCGAACGGATAGCCGAACGCGAAGTATTTTTCGAGACTGGCGATGATGGCCGGGGTCTCGTCGAGGATGTGGTTGATCCGCGGGCCTTCGCCCACGGTCGTCACGCCCTGCAGCGGGATCGGCGCGGTGCGCCACGGCGACGGCGCGATGGTCGGGCCGCGCACCAGGTCCCATGGCCCCACCGCGAACGCGACGAGATAGGTCGGCAGCGGCCGGGTGGTCGCGAAGGTGACCTCGCGCCAGCCCGCCCGCGGCGCGCGCTCGGCGATCTCCGGCGTGTTGGCGATGATGCGTTCCTGCGCGGGCGCGGCGATCGTGATCGTGTACGGCGTCTTGAAGCGCGGCTCGTCGAAGCTCGGGAACACGTTGCGCGCGCTGATCGATTCCATCTGCGTCATCGCATACGAGTGCCCGGCGAAATCGACGCGGTACAGGCCGTCGAGGCCTCTGGTGAGCGGCGCCGAATAGGCGATGCGCAGCGTGAAACGGCCGGCCGGCATGCGGCGCGGGAAGCGCAGCTCGGCCACGCCCTGGCTGGCGTTGGCGACGCTCAGCGTGACGGGCGTGCGCTTGCCGGCGGCGTTCGCGAGCGTGGCCGAGCGGACGTCGAGCTTGGTCGCGTGCAGCCAGAGATGATCGGCCGGGCGTCGCAGGTCGAGCTCGATGGTCGTCGTGCCGTCGAAGCGCGCGCCGTGCGGATCGATGCGGAAGTCGAGCTTGTACGACAGCGGCGCGGCCCAGTCGGGCAGCTTGCCCAGCGGCGGGCCGTCGTCGGGCGTGGCCGCGCCAGCGGCTTGCGCGGCAAGCGTCAGCAGCGCCGCGCCAACGAGACGGGCAAGCGGGGAGAAACGACGGAAAGATGGTTTGCAGCGCGAAGCGTCGACAGCGGTCATGGGAAAGGGGCGTGGTGCCAGGCTGAGGTGGGCCGATTGTACAGGCCGGCCATGCTGGAAAAAATTGCCGCCCTTACGGGTTTTCCCTTATTTCTTTCATACTGCTTAACGATGTCGCGGCATCGCCTGCCCAGCCTTATCGCAACGTGAAGGCGGACACCGCTTCGACCATCCTGCCGGCCTGCTGCTCCAGCGAACTGGCCGCCGCGGAGGCTTGCTCGACCAGCGCGGCGTTCTGCTGGGTAACCTGATCCATCTGCCGCACGGCCAGACCGACCTGATCGATGCCGGTGCTCTGCTCGACGGTGGCCGCCGTGATGTCGTTCATCAGCGTGGCGACCTTGCCGATCGCGCCGACGATCTCGCCCATCGTGCCGCCCGCCTGCGTGACCAGACCGTTGCCTTGATGGATGTCGCGCACGGAGGTGTCGATCAGCGTCCTGATGTCCTTCGCGGCGCTGGCGCTGCGCTGCGCCAGGCCCCGTACCTCGCTGGCCACCACGGCGAAGCCGCGGCCGTGCTCGCCGGCGCGCGCCGCCTCGACCGCGGCATTGAGCGCCAGGATGTTGGTCTGGAAGGCGATGCTGTCGATCAGGCCGGTGATGTCGGCGATCTTGCGCGAGCTGGTCTGGATCGCGTCCATGGTCGTGATCGCGCGCCCGACGACGTCGCCGCCGCGCTGTGCGACGTCGGACGCGGCCAGCGCCAGCGCACTCGCTTCGCGCGCGTTGTCGGCGTTCGCTTTGACCGTGGAGGTCAGCTGCTGCATGCTGGCGGAGGTCTGCTCCAGCGCCGCGGACTGTTCCTCGGTGCGGCTCGCGAGATCGGCGTTGCCGGCCGCGATCTCGCGCGCGCCCGTATCGATCGCCTGCGAATTCGTGCGCACGTTCATGACCGTTGCCGTCAGCTCGTGCTGCATGTGCGTCATGGCCTGCAGCAACTGCCCGATCTCGTTGCGCCCGGCCGCCGGCACGACGCTCGTCAGATCGCCCGCGGCAATCTCGTCGAGGGTGCGCACGGCGCCCTGCAGCGGCCGGATGAGGAGGCGGCGCAATGCGAAGTGCGTCGCCAGCGTCAGGGCCAGCGCCGTCAGCACGCCGACGACGACCAGGCCGATGACCCAGCCATGCTCGCGCTGGCTGGCCGCGAGGTCGTCGTGCATCAGGCGCTCGCCCGCTTTCTGAAACGCCTCGACGCTCGCGCTGTATTGCGCGCCGTTGCGCGTCAGTTCGTCGTCGTTGATGCGCACGTACGCGGCGGTGTCGCCCTTGCCGAGCGCGTCGCTGGCGCGTTGCAGCGCGTCGTTGAGTTTGGCGGACGCGTCGACGATCACCTGCCTGACGGTCTCGTCGCGCCCGGGAAAGGCGGGGGCGCCGCTGAACGCCTGGTCGTCGGCGATGCCGCGCGCCGTGCTTTTCTGCGCGCTGGCGAGTGCCGAGTCGCGGCCCGACGTGTCGTTGCGTTCCTTCAGGGCCGCGTACCCACGGGTCAGCGCCGCCCGCGTCCGGGTGGTTTCCTTGTAGCCATCGTTGACGAGCAGTTCCTGCCGGGCAATCTCGTACAGGCGGGACGCGCCGTCGTTGGCCCGGCCCAGCGCCACGACGCCGACGCAGGCGCCAAGGACGATCATTCCCGCAAAGGCGGCGAGGACCATCAAGAGACTGGATCGGATCGTGAGATTCTGCATGACTGCGCCCATAGGTGTGTGCCTCCTTCTAACGACAGGCTGGCTGAAAACTTGAGTTTTGTCGGTCTGGGGGAGAGCGTCGCGGGACGCGCGCCGGTGATCAGGCGCGTTCGTGCACTGTGCCTATAATGGACGCCCGACTCGGCCCGGGGCCCGCAGCCGGCGTTCCTGCCCGGGCCGCCGGCGGTGGCCCGACGCATACCAATGGACGCATGACCCTCGCACCACACCGTCTTTCCCCCTCGACGACGTCGTCCACGCTGCCCGCGGCGTCGCCGGCCACCCCGGATGCGCCCGGCGTGTCGGACCTGTCCGGCGTGACCGGGGAATTCGACACCCTCGACACCCTTGACGCGCCGCTCGCGTACTGGGCCGTTCGACGTCCGACGGCCATCGCGCTCGACGACGGCGACAGCCGGATGAGCTTCGGCGCGCTCGCGCACGCGGTCGCGCGCGGCGCGGCAGCCCTGGAAGCGGCGCGCGCGCCCGCCTCGGTCTGGCTCGACGCGGTTGCGCGCGAAACCGCGGACCCGGACCTTGGCAAGCGCGCAGACAAGGACGCGAACAAGCGCGCAGATACCGATCCGGACGCGGGCGACGGCCTGGTCGGGCGCCTGTGCGACTTTCTCGCCATCGTCGCGAGCGGGCGCGCGGCGGCGGTCGGCGACGAGGACTGGCCGCCGGGCGTGCGCGGACGGCTGGCCGACGCGCTCGACCCCACGCGGGCGACGATGCCGCCGCCGGCGCCGCACGGTCCTTTCTACATCGGTTTCACGTCGGGCAGCACCGGCTTGCCGAAAGGCTTTCGCCGCGATCACCGGTCCTGGGTCGAGAGCTTCCGGGTCGCGCTCGACGAATTCGGCGCGGGCGCGCGGGCGCGCGTTTTCTGCCCGGGCCGGCTGTCCCACTCGCTGTTCCTGTTCGGCGCGCTGCTGGGCGTGTGGACCGGCGCGGGCGTGCGCCTGCAGGCGCGCTTCTCGGCCGGCCGCGCGCTCGCGCTGCTGCGCGACGGCGAGCATTGCATGGTGGCGGTGCCCAGTCAGTTGCAGCTGATGCTGGAACTGGCCGCGCGCCGCGACGTCGCGCCCCTGCCGGGCGTGCGGCTGATCATGATCAGCGGCGCGCGCTGGATGCGCGAGCGCACGCCGGCGCTGCGCGCGCTGTTTCCGAACGCGCGGCTGATCGAATTCTACGGCGCGTCGGAAACGAGCTTCGTGGCCTGGACCGATGCCGATCCGGCCCTGCCGGGCGCGGTGGTCGGCCGGCCTTTCGCGAACGTCGACATCGCGATCCGCGACGCCGCAGGCAGGGACGTGCCGCCGGGCACGCCGGGTTTGATCCACGTGCGCAGTCCGATGCTGTTTCGCGACTACGTCGGCGGCGGCGCGGACGAGACCGCGGCGTTGCGCGACGGGCCGTGGCTGTCGGTGCGCGATGTCGGGTTTCTCGATGCGCAGGGGCGGCTGTGCCTGATCGGACGGGAAAAACGCATGATCGTCACGCAGGGCAGGAATCTTTTTCCCGAAGAGGTCGAGCAGGTGCTGCTCGCGCATCCGGCGCTGGTCGAGGCGTCGGTGCAGGGGCTGCGCGATCCGCTGCGCGGCATGCGGGTGGTCGCCGTGGTGCGCTTCGCCCCCGGGCGCGAGGCGAGCGGCGGCGTGCTGGCCGCCTGGTGCCGGACCCGGCTCGAAGCCTACAAGGTGCCGCGCCGCTTTCTGTGTTGCGATGACTGGCCGCTCACCGTCAGCGGCAAGACGGATCACCCCGCGCTGGCGCGGGCACTCGCCGGCGAAGATGCGAACGACGCAGGCGATGGCGAGCATGCAGGCGCCGCCGGGAATGCAGACGTCACCAGGAAAACACGATGTCCGATACCGATCTGATCGTCCTCGGCTGGGCACGCAGTGCGGTCGCGCCGGTGGGCGGGGCGCTCGCGGGCTGCGGCCCGCATGAACTGGGCGCGCCGGTGGTGACGGCGTTGCTGGCGCGTTGCGGCGTGCGCGCGGATCGGGTCGATGCGCTGGTCGCCGGCAATGCGTTGGGCGCGGGAGGCAACCCCGCGCGCATGGTGGCGCTGGCCGCGGGGCTGCCGGACGGCTGCGCCGCGCTGAGCGTCGATACGCAATGCTGCGCGGGCCTGGATGCGGTGGGCGTGGCCGCCGGCCTGCTCGCCACGGGCGGGGCGACACTGGTGGTGGCGGGCGGCGTGGAAGCCTGGAGCCGGGCGCCGCTCCGGCTGCACCGGCCGCTGCGGCCGGACGACGCGCCGCGGCCCTATGACCGTCCGGCGTTCGCGCCCGACCCTGCACGCGACCCGGATCTGCTCGCCGCCGCCGCCGCCCATGCACGTTCGCAGCGGCTCACGCGCGTCAGCCAGGACGCGTTCGCGATGCTGAGCCATGCCCGCACGCTCGACGCCCGCGCGGCGCTCGCCGAGGAAATCGTGCCGGTGGCGGGAGTGCGGGCCGACAGTTATGCGCGCCGGCTCGATGCCGCGCGCGTGGCGCGTCTGCCGCTGGCGGTGGGAGCGCAAGCGGCTCCTGTCGTTCCCGGGCGGCCCGTGGACGACGCCGTCCCTCCTGTCCGGCCGTTCCATGACGCGGCGGTGCCGGCCGATGCCGCGGCCGACCACGGCCAGAGCCGGCTCGCGGTGGCCCCGCAGGCCGATGGCGCGGCCTTCGTGTTGTTGACCACGCGCGCCGCTGCCCGCCTGGCGGGCTGGCGCGCGCGGGCGGTGTGGCGGGGGAGCGTGGCGCTCGGCGTCGCGCCCGAGCAGCCGATGCTGGCCGCGGAGGCCGCCACCCGGCGTCTGCTGCGGCGGCACGGCCTGTGCATCGGCGACCTGGCGGTGCTCGAACTGCATGATGCGTTCGCCGCGCAGGCGCTCGCGTTCGCCGCCGCCTTCGACATCGCGCCGGAACGGCTCAACCGGCGCGGCGGCGGACTCGGGCGCGGCCATCCGATCGGCGCGTCGGGCGCGGTCAGTCTGGTACGGCTGCTGGCCGATCTCGAACGGGACGAAGCGCCCGGCGCGCTCGGGCTCGTGGCGGTGGCGGGCGCCGGTGGCATCGGCAGCGCGGCGTTGTTCGAACGCGTCTGATCATTTTTCGCCGCCGAGGGTCGTGAAGAATTCGTCGACCGGCAGGCGCGCGGTCCGGCAGGCGTTGTCCGGTGCGGTGGGGTCGGCGTAACCGAGCGCCAGGCCGCAGACCAGATGACGGCTTTCCGGCAAACCGAGCCTGGCGCGGATCAGCCGCGGGTAGTGCGCCAGCGCGCCGATCGCGCAGCTGCCCAGTCCCGCCGCGGCGGCGGCGAGCATCAACGCGTGCAGCATCATGCCCAGATCCATATAGCCGCCCGGGCCGAGGCGCGCGTCGATCGTCACCAGCAGGGCCACCGGCGCATCGAAGAAAGCGAAATTGCGCTCGAAATGCCGGGCGCGCGCCGCGCGATCGTCCCGCGCGATGCCCAGCGCGCCGTAGAGGGCCTGCGCGGCGGCAACCTGGCGGCGGCGCAGCGCGTGCGGCATCGGCTCGGGAAAATATCCGTAGTCCTCGGTTTCCTGACGTCCGGCGTGGTGCGCGTCGCGCAGCGCGGTGCTGAGCGACGCGCGCGTGTCGCCCACCACGCGAATGAATTCTCCCGGCTGGAGATTGGCGCCGCTGGGCGCGCGTCGCGCCACGTCGAGCAGGTGTTCGAGCAGGCCGTCCGGCAGTGGCCGGTCCAGGAAGCGGCGGACAGAGCGGCGGGTAAGCAGCGCGTGATCGGCGGCAATGGACGATACCGACGCGACGCGCAACGGGTCGGCGGTGGAGGTGCTGGAAGACGAGGTTTTGAAAGACGGGTTCAAAGTGAATGCGTGATGGTGATGGACGGCGCAGCACGGCGGCCGAGGCGAGTGGCGCGGCGCCGGTGCGCGGGCGCCGCGACGTCACCCGGAGAACATGGCGTCACTGTGGCATGGCCGGGCGCCGCGATGCAAGCGGGCATCGCGGAAAGGCGCGGCTGCGGTCTCAACCACGAGACCATCCGCAGCCCTGTCGCGCTCAAAATCTTTCATTTGTAATATTTGAAATTGATATGAAAGAAATAACCCTGTCTTTCGAAAGCTAAAAATAAGATTTCACACCGGATTTGTAATGTATTGATAATCATTCTCATTTTCTTTGACGCCTTCGATGCAGCTGGTTATGATGAAACATCGACGGGTTCCGCACCGCATCGGCGCGAAATACCCTTCCATCAAAGGGCTTTTGCCATTTAGCGTATGCACCGCACTCAACAATGCGGCGATGAACATAATCGGGTGGTCTGGTAACCGCCAGCGAATCAAGAAGAAATCGAATGAAGCATCGAGTCAAAAGGTCGCGGGAGCGGCGGCCGGCGTGTGACGCAGCCATCGCATCGTTGAAATCGCGTCGGGGACTACCGGACATTTTGAAGATAATCGGCTGCGCCCGCCATCTGCGCTCGCATGCGGTGCTGAAAGCCGGCCTGGCCTGCCTGACGTTGGGGTCGTCGGCCGCCTTCGCCGCTTCCACCGCGCCGAATCCTGCCACCTCGCCTGATTCCACCACGACGGCCAAATCCGTCACGACACCCAACTCCGCCACGGCGCCCAACTCGGCCACGGCGCCCAACTCCGCTGCCGTGCGCAACCCCGACGCCATGCCTGCGGACGAGTCCGAAGCGGATTTGAAGATAGAGGCCCGGCCCGACGGTCAGTGGACCGGCGTCTGGACCCGCTCGACGCTGCTCGGCGACATCGGCGGCGTGCGCTCATGGCTTGGCAAGTACGGCGTGACGCTGCTGGCCACCGAGACCTCCGAATATCTGTACAACGCGCGCGGCGGCCTGAAGACGGGCGGCACCTACGATGGCCTGACCACCGTGACGCTGGGCGTGGACACGCAGCGCGCGTTCGGCTGGGAAGGGGGCACCCTCAACGTCAGCGCGCTGCAGATCCACGGCCGCAACCTGAGCCAGTACAACCTCGGCACGCTGAACACCGCGAGCGGCATCGAGGCGACGGATACCACCCGGCTGTGGGAGATGTGGTACCAGCAGTCGTTCCTCGACAAGCGCGTGGACGTGCGCGTCGGCCAGCAGAGCATCGACCAGGAGTTCATGGTCAGTTCCTACGCCGCCACCTTCATCAACACGATGTTCGGCTGGCCCGGCCTGCCGTCGTACGACATGCCGTCGGGCGGTCCCGCCTATCCGCTCGCGGCGCTTGGCGCACGGGTGCGCGCGCAGGTAACGCCGGCGGTGACCGCGCTGGCGGGCGTATATGACGGCGATCCGCTGGGCAACAACGCGAACAATCTGCGCGGCACCAATTTCAATCTGCACAACGGCGCGATGTTCATCGGCGAGTTGCAGTACGCGATCAATCAGGCCAGCGACGGGCAGATGGTGGGGGTGGGCGAGAACGGCCTGCCCGGGTCGTACAAGGTGGGTTTCTGGTACAACACGGATCATTTCGACGATCAGCGCAACGACGACTCGGGCCTGTCGCTGGCCAACCTGGCGTCGAGCGGCACCGCGGCGTCGCATCGCGGCAATTACAGCTTCTATGCGGTGGCCGACCAGATGGTCTGGCGGCCGAACCCCGACGAGTCGCGCAGCATCGGCGTCTTCGCGCGGGTAATGGCGGCACCCGGCGACCGCAATCTGGTCAGCGTCAGCGCGAATGCCGGCATCGTCATGAAGGCGCCGTTCCCCACGCGCGACAACGACAGCATCGGCCTGGGGCTGGCCTACATCAAGGTCGGCAACCATGCGCACGACCTCGATCTGGACACGCGCTCGATACTGGGCAGCCCGTACGGCGTGCGCACCAGCGAGACCGCGGTCGAAGCCACGTACCAGTATCAGGCCACGCCGTGGTGGATCATCCAGGGCGACCTGCAATACACGTTCAACGCGGGCGCCGGTCAGAACCCGAACGATGCGACGCAGGCGCTGAAAAACACCTTCGTGCTCGGCGTGCGCACGACCATCACTTTCTGAACACCCATCATGACCGCGTATTTTGCTGGCGCTCCGTGCTGTGCAGGCGTCCCGTCCCGCGGCAGGTCATGCGCCCGTACCAAGGATTTCGCATGAAACCGAACACCCTCCCGGGCGCCGTCGCGGCGCTCGTCCTGTGCGCCGCGACGGCGCTCAGCGCACCGGCGCGGGCCGAGCCGAAAGGCCTGCTCGAAACGCTGCATCGCAATGCGTTGCTGATCAACACGACGCCCGACAACGGTGACCAGAATCCCTACGCGATCGTCGTGGCGCCGGTGACGGCGGGCACGATCAAGCAGGGCGACGTGCTGGTCGACAACTTCAACAACGCGGCCAATCTGCAGGGCCTGGGCACCACGATCGTCGATTACCACCCGGACACGAAGCAGATGTCGCTGTTCGCGACGATTCCGCGCGATCTGAAATCCTGCCCCGGCGGCGTCGGCCTGTCGACCGCGATGACGATGCTCAAGTCGGGCTGGGTCATCGTCGGCAGCACGCCGAGCAACGACGGCACGACCAACACCAAGGGCGCCGGCTGTCTCGTGGTGCTAGATTCCCAGGGCAAGGTGGCGTCGACGATCGTCAGTCCGAACATCAACGACCCATGGGGCAACATGGCCGTCGTGGACAACGGCGACCATGCGAGCCTGTTCGTCAGCAATGCCGGCTTCGGCGTTGGCGGCGCGGACGGCAATCCGCCGGTGTTCAAGCAAGCGACGGTGCTGCGGCTCGATCTCGATATTGCCGAGGGCAAGGTCCCCACGGTCAAGCAGGAGACCGTGGTGGGCAGCGGTTTCGGCGCGCAGGCGGACAAGGGCGTGTTCCTCGTCGGGCCGACCGGTCTGGCGCTGTCGCCCGACAACGCGAAGCTGTACGTGTCGGACGCGATCGGCAACCGGATCACCGAGATCGACGAGCCGTTGACGCGCGACAGCAGCGGCGGCGTGGGGCGGCAGATCATCGCGGACGGCCTGCTGCACCGCCCGCTGGCGCTGGTGGCCACGTCCGCCGGCCATCTGCTGACGACGAACGGACTCAACGGCCAGGTCGTCGAGATCGATCCGGTCGAAGGCAAACAGATCTACGCGCGCTGGATCGATACCGACAAGGCGCAGTCGCCCCCGGGCAACGGCGACCTGTTCGGGCTGGCGATGACCCCTGCGGGAGACGGGTTTTACTACGTGCAGGACGATGTGAACACGCTGATGCTGGCAAAATAGTGTCATGACAGACGAACGTACTCCCTCACGCCGGCGCTTCCTGAAGGCGGGCCTGGCGACCGGCGCGGCCGCGGGTGCCGCGCTCGGCAGCGCCGGCGCCCTGGCGAAGAAAGCCCCGCACGCGCTCGCGGAAGCGCCCGTTTCGGTGGACCCCGACACGGTCGTCGTGCCGTTCTACGGCGCGCACCAGAGCGGCATCGCCGATCGGCAGCAGAAGCATACCTATGTCGCCGCGCTCGACCTGACGACCGACAAGCGCGACGACGTCATCGCGTTGCTGCGCGCGTGGACCGACGCGGCGGCACGTCTCTCGCGCGGCGAGACGGCGAAACCGTTGCCCGCCGACGACAGCCCGGCGCCGGATTCCGGCGACGCGCTCGGCATCGGCGCGTCGGCGCTGACGATCACCTTCGGTTTCGGGCCGGGGTTCTTCACGAAGGACGGCAAGGACCGCTACGGCATCGCGCGGCGGCGTCCGGCGGCGCTGGTCGATCTGCCGCGGTTCAACGGCGACCAGCTGATTCCGCAGAAGACCGGCGGCGACATCCTGATCCAGGGCTGCGCGAACGATGCGCAGGTGGCGTTTCACGCGGTGCGGCAGCTCGCGCGCATGGGCTACGGCGTCGCGCAGATGCGCTGGGGACAGGCGGGTTTCCTGTCGGGCCCGCGCGAGCAGACGCCGCGCAACCTGATGGGGTTCAAGGACGGCACGAACAATCCGTCGATCGCCAAGCCCGTGCTGATGGACAAGTTCGTCTGGGCCAGCGCGCCGGACGCGCCGTGGATGCAGGGCGGCACGTACACGGTGGTGCGGCGCATCCGCATCACGCTCGAGCACTGGGACCAGATGGAGCGCGGTTTCCAGGAGCAGGTGGTCGGGCGGCAGAAATACAGCGGCGCGCCGCTGGGCAAGACCCAGGAGTTCGAGCCGCTGGATCTGGACGCGGCCGACAAGGACGGCAATCCCGTCACGCCCGAGAGCGCGCATGTGCGCCTCTCGAACGAATCGCAGAACAACGGCGCGCAGATCCTGCGACGTTCGTACTCGTACAACGACAGCACGGATTTCTACGTCGAGCGCTGGCCGCCGTGGCGCCAGGAAACCGAGTACGACGCGGGGCTGATCTTCATCGCCCACCAGAGCGATCCGCGCACCGGCTTCATCCCCATCAACGAGAAGTTGGCGAAGTTCGACATGATGAACCAGTTCACGACGCACGTCGGCGGCGGTCTCTTCGCCTGCCCGCCGGGCGCGCGCGAGGGCTCGTACATCGGCGCGGGACTGTTCGAGGCCTGATTCGTAACGCGCTGTACCGTTTTTCGATCCGACCCACTCTGTACTCACCATTATGCGAATGACACTGGACTTGACCTGCTCGCGGCCGGGGCTGACGCGCAGGCTGAACACCGCCCTGATCCTGGGCGCGCTGCTCGCGGGCGCGGGCCTCGCCCAGGGCGCCGGCGCGGCCACGCTGACGCTGTACAACGCGCAGCACGAACAGGTCGTCGCCGCGCTAGCGAAGGATTTCCAGCAGGAGACCGGCATCGCGGTGAAGATCCGCAACGGCGAGGGGCCGGCGATGGCCGCGCAATTGCTGGTGGAGGGCGCAGCGTCGCCGGCGGACGTCTATTTCACCGAGAACT
>JBPBQT010000448.1:0-22123 GCA_050955065.1 Janthinobacterium lividum
CGGGATGGCGTTCGCCTATTTCGTCGTGTTCCCGACGATCTTCCGGGTGATGGTGCATTACAACGCGCCGCTGGGCGCCGAGATGAACACCGACATCGACAACTACCTCAGCTTCGTGCTGACGATGTTCCTGTGTTTCGGCGTGACCTTCGAGGTGCCGATCGTGGTCGTGCTGCTGGTGCGCATGGGCTTCGTCCAGCTCAAGAAGCTCAAGGAGATCCGGCCGTACGTGGTGGTGGGGGCGTTCGTCATATCGGCGATCGTCACGCCGCCCGACGTCGTCTCCCAGCTGATTCTCGCGGTGCCGCTGGTCCTGCTCTACGAGGCCGGGCTGATCGTCGCGCGCTTCTTCGTGCCGCGCGTCGCGGCGAACCTGCCGGTGGTGTAAGGCATCGTCGACGGCGGGGACCCTGCGCCGTCGCCGTCCCGCTTCACCCCCTGCGGCTCACGCCCGGCTCATTCCTCTTCTTCCTGCGAACGCGCCGCGCGTGCCGGCATCGGTCGCTTGCCGATCGACACCGTCAGTTCGACCGGCTTGTTGCCGCGTACCACGTGCAGCGTCGCGGCGCTGCCCGGGGCGATCTGCGCGATCGCGTTCAGCAGGTTCACGGTCTCGGTCACCGGCTGATCGTTGACGCCGACGATGATGTCGCCCGGCCGCACGCCGCCCTTGTCGGCCGGCGCCCCCTGCAGCACCCCCGCCACGATCGCGCCCGACGCCTGTTTCAGATGAAACGACTGTGCGATTTCCGGCGTGATGTCCTGCGGTTCCACGCCGATCCAGCCGCGCGTCACCGCGCCCGTCTGGATGATGCTGTCGAGGACCATGCGCGCCGTCGACACCGGCGTCGCGAAACCGATGCCCAGCGAACCGCCGCTACGGGAATAGATGGCGGTATTGATGCCAATCAGGTTACCCTCGACATCGACGAGCGCGCCGCCGGAGTTGCCCGGATTGATCGCCGCGTCGGTCTGGATGAAGTTTTCGAACGGGGTGATGCCGAGGTGATTGCGACCCAGCGCGCTGATGATGCCCATCGTCACGGTCTGGCCCACCGCGAACGGATTGCCGATCGCCAGCACCACGTCGCCCACCCGGTGGTCCTCGATATGGCCCAGCGCGATCGTCGGCAGGTCCGGGAGACTGATCTTCAGCACCGCGAGATCGGTGTCCGGATCCGCGCCGATCACCTTCGCCGACGTCTTGCGGCCATCGGCGAGCGCCACCTCGATCTCGTCCGCGCCCTCGACGACATGCTGATTCGTTAGGATGTATCCTTCGGCGTTGACGATCACGCCCGAACCCAGGTTCGAGGCCGGCGAGCGTTCCTCGCGGTTGCGGTTGCCCGGGTTTCTGCCGCCCCGCGCGCCCTTGTTGCCGTACAGATAGCGGTACAGCGGATCGTTCATCCGCAGATCGCGCTTCGACGCCGCATGGCCCTTTGTCGAGAAGACATTGACCACGGCCGGCATCGCCCGATGCGCCGCGTCGGCATACGACGTATCGGCGCGGACGTGCCGCCGCCCGTGCGCATCATGCGAACGGTCGGTCAGTGACGACAGGGCCGAGGCGGGCATCGAGGCGCCGGCGCCGGGCGCCGCCGGGACGGAGCCGTCCGCCGCCCCGGCATCGTCCGTCCGGCCGGCAAAGCCGTCGCGAGCGTCGCGGGGCAGCCACTCGGGTTTCAGGGTCGAAACGACGAAGAGCAGCGCCAGGACGACCGTGACCGCTTGCGCGAAGAACAACCAGAAGCGTCTAAGCATCTGAATATTGAGGTTTTATATGGACCGTAACGAACTGGAATTGTATCTGAACAATGTCCTGGAAATCGGGCGTTTCCGTGACTACTGCCCGAATGGTCTGCAGGTGGAGGGTCGTCGCCGGGTCAATCGCCTGGCCACCGGCGTCACCGCCTCGCTCGAACTGATCGAGGCCGCGATCGAATGGGAGGCCGACGCCATCCTCGTGCACCACGGGTATTTCTGGAAAAACGAGAACCCGGCGATCACCGGGATGAAGCTCGGACGCCTGCGCCGGCTGCTCGTCAACGACATCAATCTGTTCGCCTACCACCTGCCGCTCGACTCCCATCCCGAATTCGGCAACAACGTCCAGCTGGGCAAGCGCTTTGGCTGGATCGCCGACGGCCGTTTCGGCGAGAACGACATGGGCTGGTCGTCCGCGCTGCCGTTCCCGGTCACCCTGGAAAGCCTCGCCCGCCATGTCCAGAACGTGCTGGGACGCATGCCGCTGGTGATCGGCGACCCGCAGAGCGAGGTGCGGCGCGTGTCGTGGTGCACCGGCGGCGCGCAGGGCTATTTCGAGGACGCGGTCGCTTCCGGCACCGACGTCTACCTGAGCGGCGAGATCTCCGAGCAGACCACGCATATCGCCCGCGAGACGGGCGTCGGCTATATCGCGGCCGGACACCATGCCACCGAGCGCTACGGCGTGCAGGCGCTGGGCGATCATCTGGCCGAGACTTTCGACCTGACGCATCAGTTCTTCGACATCCACAATCCGGTCTGAGACGTCCGGTCGCGCCCGTACGCGCGGCGCGCGCGGTATCATTCGGCCGCCGACAGCGGGGCGCGCCATCGCGTGCCATGCCGTCCCGCGACGCCCTGTGACGTGAAGGAGCCTGGATGCCGGAAAACACGCGATTCGACCAATCTGCGACGCCCGAGCGGCCCGCGGTCGAACCGACCAAGGCGGGCGCACCCGCTCCCCGCACGGCGCTCGATCGCCGCCGCCGTACCTGGCTGATCGCCACGTCGGTGCTGGGCGGCGCCGGCGGCGTGGCCGCCGTCGCGCCGCTGCTCGGCTCGCTTGCGCCCTCCGCTCGGGTGCGCGCCGGCGCCGCGCCGCTCGAAGTCGACCTTGGCACGCTGGCGCCGGGGCAGGTCATCACCGTGCCCTGGCGCGGCCTGCCAGTCTGGATCCTGAACCGCACCGCCGCGATGCTGGCCGAGGTCGATGCCGCGACACCCCGCTGCGCCGATCCGCATTCGTTGCGACCGTACGCGATGCCGCTCCCCGAATATTGCCGCAACGGCTATCGCTCGCGTGCCGAGCATCCGAACATCGCCGTGCTCGTCGGCGTCTGCACGCATCTGGGTTGCACGCCGGTGCCGCGTTTCGCCGCCGGCGCGCAGCCGAATCTGCCCACCGACTGGCCGGGCGGCTGGCTCTGTCCCTGTCACGGCTCGACGTTCGATCTGGCGGGACGGGTGTTTCGCAACCAGCCCGCGCCGCAGAACCTCGACGTGCCGCGCTACAGCTTCCTGTCGCCGACGCGGTTGGTGATCGGGCGCGACGAACACGGCGAGGCCTGATCGATGCCGTCTTCTCCGCCATCCACGCAACGGCCGACCACGCCGACCACGCCGACGCCCCCTCCAGTGGCGACATCGCCTCTGCTCCGGTGGGTCGACGCCCGTTTCCCGGTCGGCGCGCTGTGGCGTCGGCATTTCACCGGTTACGCGGTGCCGCGCAACCTGAACGTCTGGTACGTCTTCGGCTCGCTCGCGATGCTCGTGCTCGTCATCCAGTTCGTCAGCGGCCTGTTCCTGACGATGCACTACAAGCCCGACGCCGCGCTCGCCTTCGATTCGGTCGAACGCATCATGCGCGAGGTGCCGTGGGGCTGGCTGATCCGGTATGTGCACTCCACCGGCGCGTCGCTGTTTTTCGTCGTCCTCTACCTGCACCTGTTTCGCGGGCTGATCTACGGCTCGTACCGCAAGCCGCGCGAACTCGTCTGGCTGGTGGGCTGCTTCAGCTTCCTCTGCATGATGGCCGAAGCTTTTTTCGGCTACCTGTTGCCCTGGGGACAGATGTCGTACTGGGGCGCGCAGGTGATCGTCAATCTCTTCTCGGCGAGTCCCGGCATCGGTCCCGGCCTCGCCACCTGGATTCGCGGCGACTTCGTCGTCTCCGACGTCACCCTGAACCGCTTCTTCGCGTTCCACGTCATCGCCGTGCCCCTGCTGCTCGCGCTGGTCGTCGCGCTGCACCTGTCGACGCTGCGGCAGGTGGGTTCGAACAATCCGGACGGCATCGACATCGGTCCCGCGCCGCCGGAAAAGGCCGGCACGGTGGCCCTGCACCCCGACACCGTGCCTTTCCATCCCTATTTCGTGCTCAGGGACCTGCTCGCCGCCGCGCTCTTCCTGACGCTCTTCGCCGCGATCGTCTTCTTCGCGCCGACGCTGGGCGGCACCTTCCTCGAAGCGAACAACTTCGTTCCCGCCGACACCTTGCATACGCCGTCCGAGATCGCCCCGGTCTGGTATTTCACGCCGTTCTACGCGATGCTGCGCGCCACCACCGAGGACTTCAAGATCGTCCTGCTGGTCGTCGCCGGCGCGTGGGGGCTGTTCGGGTTGCGGCGCCGGGCAGGGCGCTGCTGGACACGGCCGGTCGTCGCGCTGGCGCTGGTACTGGCGATGTCGGTCACCGAGGCCAAGCTCTGGGGCGTGATCCTGATGGCGGGCGCGGTGCTCGTGCTGTTCTTCCTGCCCTGGCTGGATCGTGCGCCGGTGCGCTCGATCCGTTACCGGCCGCGTGGCCAGGCGTGGGCGTACGTCGCGCTGGTCGTCGCCTTCGTCGCGCTCGGCGTGATCGGCACCCGGCCTCCCGACGCCGTCGCGACGCGGCTGGCCCAGGCTTGCACACTCGTCTATTTCGGCTTTTTCCTCGGCATGCCGTGGTGGAGTCCGCGCGGGCGTTTCCGGGTGGAACCGGCCCGGATCACGCTGTCGCGCGCCGAACGGCGGCGGATCGCGCGGGGAGGGTCGTGATGCGGAGCGATCGCCATGACGATCCGGAGCAGGGTGATTCCCGGGATCGCGCCGTCCGGTGGACGCTCCAGAACCTCGCCGCGTCGACCGGCAGCGCCGTGCTGCGCGTGGTCCTGACGCTTGCCTGCGCGCTGCTGGTCGTCGCGCTGGTGGGACAGGTAAAACACGCCAGGGCCGCTTCCCCCGCTTCCCCCGCGCCTCTCGCGCCTCTCGCGCCGACTCCGCTCGTCATCCCGCCCGACCGCAGCGCCGACAGGGCTGCCCTCCAGCGCGGCGCGCGGCTTTTCGCCAGCTATTGCGCGAGCTGTCACGACGCCCGGCTGGTGCGCTACGGGCAACTGCGGGAGCTGGGTTTCAGCGACGCCGACATCGCCGCCGAACTCGATCCCACCGGCGCGAAGCCGGACGAACCGCTGCACGCCGCGATGCGCGCCGAAGACGCGAAACAGGCGTTCGGCGTGGCGCCGCCCGACCTCTCGCTCGTCGCCCGCGCCAGAGGCCCCGCCTGGGTGTACACCTACCTGCGCAGTTTCTACAGCGATCCCGACAGACCGATGGGCGCGAACAACCTGCTCGTTCCCGACGTCGCCATGCCCGACGTGCTTGCCGGTCTGCACGGCGTGCGCACGGCGGTCTTCGCCGAAACGGCCGTCACCGGCACGCCTGCCGGTTCGCCCGGCGCATCTACTGCCGTATCCCATGGTGTAAGCGCCGCGCCCGTCCGCGTCTTCGTGCGTTTCGCGCAGAGCGCGCCGGGCAGCCTGTCGCCCGCCGCCTACGACAGCGCGCTTGCCGATCTCACCGCCTATCTCGGCTGGATGGCCGAACCCGCCGGAGCGCAGCGGCACCGTCTGGGCGGGGCGGTGGTCGGTTTCCTGCTGCTGTTCAGCTTCGCCGTCTGGCGCCTGATGCGAGGTTACAAGCCGGCTGACCGGTGATCGGGCGGGTCTTACGGGCTGGATCCGAAGCGTTCGACGCGGCAATGAGACTTTGGACGCGACTTTGAGTGGACAAACGGGCATAATGAGAGGCTGAGGCGCATGGCTTCGCGCGCGGGTCCGGGAACGGGCCTGTGCGCGAAGCCATGCCCGTTCGGCTTTCAGAGGATCACGAACATGATGGTTTTGTATTCCGGCACCACGTGCCCCTTTTCCCAGCGCTGCCGGCTGGTGCTATTCGAAAAGGGCATGGATTTCGAAATCCGCGACGTCGACTTGTTCAACAAGCCGGAAGACATCAGCCTGATGAATCCGTATGGCCGGGTGCCCATCCTGGTGGAACGCGATCTGATCCTGTACGAGTCGAACATCATCGACGAATACATCGACGAGCGCTTCCCGCACCCGCAGCTGATGCCGGCCGACCCGGTGCAGCGCGCCCGTGCGCGGCTTTTCCTGCAGAATTTCGAGAAAGAGCTGTTCTGCCACGTCGACCTGCTCGAGAACGAGAAGGGCAAGGCCGCCGAGAAGCAGCACGAGCGTGCCCGCCTGTCGATCCGCGACCGTCTCACGCAACTCGCGCCGATCTTCCTGAAGAACAAGTACATGCTCGGCGACGAATTCTCGATGCTCGACATCGCGATCGCGCCGTTGCTGTGGCGCCTCGACCATTACGGCATCGAGTTGTCGAAGAACGCCGCCCCCCTGATGAAGTACGCCGAGCGTATCTTCAGCCGCCCCGCCTTCATCGAAGCGCTGACGCCTTCGGAAAAGGTGATGCGCCGTTGATGTGGCGCGCGCCCTCGGGCGCGACCTGGAACGGAGACTCCGCATGCAAGAAACCTCAACCAAGCCCTATCTGCTTCGCGCGCTGTACGAATGGTGCACGGACAACGGCTACACGCCGCACATCGCGGTGCGGGTCGACCATCGCACGCGCGTGCCGACTCAGTTCGTCCGGGACGGCGAGATCGTCCTGAACATCAGTTTCGACGCGACCAGCTCGTTGCAGATGAAGAACGACTGGATCGAGTTCAACGCGCGTTTCAGCGGCAAGTCGTACCGGATCGAGGTGCCGATCTCGAACGTGCTCGCGATCTACGCGCGCGAGAACGGACAGGGGATGGCATTCCCGGCCGAGGAGCATGGCGACGACGCGCAACTGGCGACGGACGTGCCGGGTGCCGAGGTGCTCGACGACGAGGAAGACGAACCGACGAAGGCGCCGGTGCTGGCGGCGGTCGTCGAGGGCAAGGACGGCGAGCCGACGGTACGGCCTTTCACGGGCGCGTCCGCCGATGCGGCGGCCGAGTCCGCGCCGACGCCGGAGGGCGACGGACCGAAGGGCGGACGTCCTCACCTGAAGGTCGTGAAATAAAGTAGAATCGCACACCAAGCCGGCTTAGCTCATCTGGTAGAGCAGTTGATTTGTAATCATCAGGTGGTCGGTTCGAGTCCGGCAGCCGGCACCAAGTAAAACAACGGGTTAGACGATGTTCGTCTAGCCCGTTTGCTTTTGTGACCGCCCAAAAATGCCATTTCGTTATGGTCCGTGGCTTTTAAAGATATTTGGCCACTATCGTCAAAACTTCTTCCGATACCTGAAAGGCACTCATCCGCAAGTAAGGTCGGCCGTCGACAGCAAAAACTTTTCGTACCAAGCGGGATGATATTCTGTCGGTAGTTGGACTCTAACCGATGAGTTGCGCCTTACAACACATGCTGCAAAAAGTCAGTGCTGCTTGAGTCTGTTCATCGTCGGCGAGACCTGTTCCTGACAATGGCTTCGGAATACGAGCTGGCGCTTCGCGTGCAACCGCGGGCGGGCAGCACGCGGGCGGGTTTAATGAACCCTTTGAATACAGGGATTCAACGATGCCGTCGCCTATTCGCGGAACCGGTTTTACCCCGCCGCCGTCCCATTCGTCTACCGAGGAAAGAAGCGACGCCATGGCATCGCCATCGGCTACGAGTCCTTCTTCACAAAGCCAGACACCGGCCGCATTGACGGGGCTCGCCCGTATGCCCGGACGTCGGTTGCGGCGGCAGCCGGCGATTGAGAACCTGAACCAGCAGCGGTGGCAGGGTCTGAGAGCTCAGGTGATGGAGGACGCGAGACCGACAATGCGAATGGGTCTGGACCGGTCGATCATGGGGCAGATGATGGATCCGAACCCGTCGCTGATGCCGGGGGTGCGCGGTTTCCCGGAAAACGATCAGCGCACGGATTCGGAAAGGGCCACTACAGCACATCTTCATCAATCCCGGCCAGTTCTGGGACTGGATGACTTGCCGGCACACCGTAGCGCATTGGGCCGCTCCGGTGGCCTGGACGTCCGCGCACGCGCTCGAAGTTATCGTGACCGGCTGGAAGCGATTCAATCGCACCTTCGCCGGTTCATGAATGCCCCGGGAGATCGTGGGGCACTGGAGCGGTTTCGCGCCGAAGCGCGGGTCGTGGAATCGGATGTCGGCGACGACCATGCTGCGGGTCGCATCGGAGAAGGCGACTATATCGCCATCCTGGATGACTTGAGCACGATGTTCCGCCGGGTCCCCGACGAGGACTGAATCTTTCCCATTCGAGCGCGTGGAAAAGCCCGTTTTCACACCCACCCCTTGCCCCGCGCCTCCCGAATCATTTGCGCCTTCTTCAACGCCATCTGATTCGCCCGGTTCAACGTCTCATAATCCGGGTGTCGCGCGAAATACGGCCCCAGCCAGATCTCTTCATGCGTACGCGCCAGCGTCCAGGCGAGATTCGTCGGAAAGACATAAAAGTCGGTCCAGCCGTTGAAGGTGGTCAACGGCGGCACGTCGGGCCGCTGGTCGACCAGGACCGCATGCCTGCGATCGTTCGCCAGCACGACATGTTCCCGCGCCGAGTGTTGCACGTATTGATCGTACGCCGGCTCGGCACACACGCTGGGATAGTGATCGTTCGCGAAAATATGCCACAGAAAATGCTTTGCACCCACGCCAAGCCGGTTGCCACCAAACACGGCCAGCCATTGCGCGACCCATGTCGCCACGGCCTTGGGATTCTGCTCGACGATACGCGGAGAAAGCGGGGAAGGGGAAGACACCTGCGTCATCAGACAGTACTCCTTGCGAGTGAACGTCACCTGAAAGCCCCTGCCTTGCTTCACCCTCAACCACCCTCAACGCGAGGCCGCCCCCGGTTCGATCCGGTGCAGCGGATAGATCGCCCGCTGCGCGTTCGACATGTCGATGATCTCGCACTCCACCCCATAGACCGCGCGCAGCTTCGCTTCGGTCAACGTCTCGGCGGCGGTGCCCATCGCAGATACCTGACCCTGGTCCATCAGCATCACTTTGTCCGCGTACCGGCTTGCCTGATTGAGGTCGTGCAGGATCATCAACGTAATGACCCGATGCTCGCGCGTATAGTTCCGGACGTATTCGAGCAGATGGAGCTGGTTGTTCAGATCGAGCGCGGAGGTGGGCTCGTCGAGCAGCAGCAGACGCGGCGCGCGCACCAGTGCGAGAGCCAGTGCGACCATCTGACGTTGGCCGCCCGAGAGTTCGTCGGGACAGGTGTCGGCGAGCCGGGTCAGCTTGAGGCGGTGCAGGATGTCTTCGGCGCGTGTCAGATGCTCGGGCGGCGTCGCCAGCGTGTGATGCCCGAAGCGGCCGCCGGCGTTGCCGTTCTGCACCAGCAGCAGCAACTCGAACACCGTCATCCGCACATTGCCGTGCGCAAGGCTCTGCGCCACGTAACCGATCAGCGCGCTGCGTTCGTACGGCGGCAGGCGGTCGAGGGCCCGGCCGTCGAGCAGAATCTCGCCCTGGTGCTTGAGCAGGCCCGCGAGCGCGCGGATCAGCGTCGTCTTGCCCGCGCCGTTGCAGCCCAGCACCGCGAGACATTCGCCTTCGTGGGCGTGGAATTGCATGTCCCGGACGATGCGCTTGCTGCCGAAGGCGACGTTCAGGCCGTGGATGTCGAGCATCAGCGGCGGCTCCGTTTTTTCAGCCAGAGGATCTGCGCGAGGAAGAAGGGCACGCCGAGCAGCGACGTGACCATGCCGATCGGCAAAATGCCGCCGGGCAGGATCATCTTGCTGGCGATGGACGCGAGCGTCATCACCAGCAGGCCGCAGGCGGCGGTCATCGGCAGCGACAGGCGCTGGTCCTCGCCGACCAGCAATCGCGCGATGTGCGGTGCGACCAGCCCGACGAAGCCGACCACGCCGATCGTCGCGGTGATGCTGCTCGCGAGCAATGCGGCGGCGAACAGCATCAGGAAGCGCGTGCGCGGCACGTTCAGACCCAGCGTCACGGCCTGGTCGCCAAAGCTGCGCAGCGCGGTGATGCTGCGGCTGTTCAGGAAGATCAGCGGCAGCAGCACGACGACGAGGCCGGCGTTGATGCCGACCTTGAGCCAGCTCGATTTGAGCAGCGACCCCATCAGCCAGAACACCAGCGTCTGCAACTGATCGGCGTCGGAGAAATACTGCATCATGCCGAGGATCGACGCGAACACGAAGTGGATCGCGATGCCGAGCAGCGTGACGGTCTCGATGCCCAGGCCGTCGCTGCGGGCGAACAGGCTGATGAACAGCACCGTGCACAGCGCGAAGACGAACGCGTTCAGCGAGACGAAGAGATCCGGCGGCAGCCAGGGCAGAAACCCGGCCAGCGACGTCTGAAAGACGATCGCCAGCGCCGCGCCGCAGCCCGCCGCCGACGAGATGCCGATGGTGAAGGGTTCGGCCAGCGGGTTGTTCAGCGAGGTCTGCATCAGCGAGCCGGCCAGCGCCAGGCCGATGCCGGAGAGCGCGGCGGTGAAGGTGATCGGCATGCGGATGTCGCGCAGGATGACCAGCGTGCCGACGTCCGCCCGCGCGGGGTGCAACAGCGCCTGCACGACCTGCTGCACGGCGAGCGTGCCGGAACCGATCGCGAGATCGGCGAGGATCGCCAGGCCGCCGAGGACGATCACGACGGCCAGCAGCAGCAGGCGACGGCTCATGCCGCGCCGGTAACGCGCGGCGAGCGTGGGGGCCGGCGCCGGCGCGGCATGAGCCGCCTGCATGGCCTGCGCGGCCTGCGTCGCCCGAGCAGCCTGCGTGACTTGCGCCGTGTGCTTCGCCCGGGCCGTATGACCCGCCGATACTTCATCCGCGCTCGTTTCCCCCTCGGTCATTGCGCCGGCGCCTTCGCTTCCAGGATCAGCGGCGCGCCGGGGATCCGGGTGAAGCGCGCGATGATCGCGTTCCAGTCCGCGGTGGGGTCGAGCGCGGCGAACTGCGCGGGATAGAGGATCTTGGCGAGATACTCGGCGCCGACGATGTTGTACGCGTGGTTGTAGAACAGGTGATAGACGCCGTAGACCTGTCCGTCCTGCGCGGCCTTGAGCTGCTTGAAGCCGGGGCGGGCGGCGAGTTTCGCGAAGGCGGCGCTGATGCGTGGCACGCTGGTGTCGTAACCGAAGGGCAACGCGGCGTTGTTGTTGCCCGAGATGTTCGCGCCGGTCATGATGTAGACGTCCGGCCGCGCGCCGATCAGGCTCTCCAGCGTGACGTCGCCCGAGGGCACATGCAGCAGGTCCGCGCCGACGTTATGCGCGTCGACGGCCTGCAGCAGACGGCCCCAGCCCATCGTCGCGTGCGTGAAACAGCAGTCGTTGCCGCCGGTGAAACCCGCCTTGGCCTCGACGAACACGCGCGGCCGCGGTCCGGGGATGGCTGCGATGGTTTGCCGCAGGTGTCGCAGGCGATCGTCGTAGAAATCGACGTATTCCTGCGCTTCCTTTTCACGGTTCAACACGGTGCCGAGCATCGCGACGCTCTTCGTGGTGTTGCCGATCGGGTCCTGCTCGGAGTCGACGAAGACGACCGGAATCTTCAGTTGCGCCATGCGTTCGAGCACATGGCCCTGCTCGAACGCCGGTTTCGCGCGCAACTGCGCGATGATCAGTTGCGGCTGCTTCGAGATGACCGCTTCGAGATTGACGTTGCCCTGATCGGAAAATTTCATGTCGACGGCGGATTTCGCATCCGGCCAGCGGGTCGACAGGACCTTCCACAGGCCCGGATCGCCTTTTACGATCAGGTTGTTCCAGGCCACCACGCGCCGGAACGGGTCGCTGCGGTCGAGCAGCGCCATGGTCAGGATGTCGCGTCCGTCCTGGATCACCACGCGTCCGGGTTCCTGCGGGATGACGACCGAGCGGCCGGCGGTGTCGGTGACGGTGACGGGGTAGTGGGTTGCGTACGCGGGGGCGGCAACGGCGGCCATCAGCAGCGAGGCGATGGACAGAACGGCGGTGGTGAACCTCTTCACGTGACTTCCCGGTCTTGACGGTTGCCCGTCTATGGAGAAGCCAGCATGTTAACGCAATATGGGAATGATTCGCATTGACGTTGTTGCGCCGAATTACGACGCGACCGGCGCGACATGCCCGGTCGTGTCGGTCGTCGACGCGTTTCCACAGCCGGCGACCGGGCGACACGATGCGTCACCCGCGCCGATGACATCGATCGCGCAGAGGGCAACAAAACGCCTACTTCGCTTTCTGCCACGCCCCGATATGCATCTGCACGATGCCCGACGTCTCGGCGGCGAACGCCTTCAGGTCGGCGTTCTGACCGGTCTTCGCTTCCTTCATGAACGCCGCGCCGTCGAGGGCGTGGATGCGCTTCATTTCCGCCGCGTAGGCCATGTCGAACGCCTTGCCGGAGAGCGACTTGAGCTTGTCGATGCGATGCGTGAAGTCCGCGTTCAGGTCCGTCGGAAAGTCGTCGCCATTGTCGGAGGCGACTTTCTTCAGCTTCGCGCCCACGCCTTCGTGGTCGTGAACCTCGGTGTTCGCCATGTCCTTGATGGCCTGCGCCTCGGCCTTGTCGACCGCGACCTTGCTTGCCTCGACCTCGAACATGCCCCCTTGCGAGACCTTCGCGACGAAGGCCTGGTCGCCGGCGGACAGGGTGTTCGCCGCGAAGGCGGACGTGCTCAGGACCAGCGCGGCGCCGGCCGCGCCCAGGGCGCTCAGGAGGGCGGGGCGGGCGATCAACGAACGGTTTTGGCGGCTCATGGTTGTCTCGATAAAATGGGAAAATCAGCATAGCACGCACTTTCGCGGCCCGTGCGGGTGCCGGTGTCGGTGTTTCTCCCGCCCCCGCCCTCGCTCAGGCCCCCGCCTTTACGAGACCCGTATGTCGTGCGCATCCCAGAAATGGAAGGTCGACTTGCCCGACGTCTTGGCTTTGTACAGCGCGGTGTCAGCGCGGTTCATCACCATCTCGAAGGATTCGGCGCGCACGGCGAAGGCGATGCCGATGCTGGTGCCGATGACCGCCTGGATGCCGTTCGACAGCGTGTAGGGTGCCGAGACGTCCTGGATGATGCGGCGCGATACCGTCGCGGCCTCGCTCGCGCTGCGGCAACGAAATATGATCACGAATTCGTCGCCGCCCAGGCGCGCGATCATTTCCGCGCCGTGCATCGTCAGGCTCAGGCGATCGGCCACGCCCTTGAGCACTTCGTCGCCCGCGCTGTGGCCGTACAGGTCGTTGACGCTCTTGAAACCGTCCAGATCGAGATACATGACGGCGAGATCCATCGTCTGGCCGTTCACGAACTCGCCGAGCAATTGGTCCACCCGGTCGCTCAGGTAACGGCGATTCGGCAGCCCGGTGAGCGGATCGTGCAACGCTCGGTGCCGCATCTCGGCTTCCAGGCGGCGGCGTTCGCTGACGTCCTGGATGATGATGACCGCGCTGCCGTCCGGGACCGGGTTGCGCGTCATTTCAACATAGTCGCCATCGCCGAGGTTCAGGTCGAGCGAGCGGCCGTCGTGCGAGAGCCAGTGCGCGCATCGTTCCATCAATTGTCCGCGAAAGGCGTCCCCGAACTTGGCCAGCCCGACCTGGCCGATGAATTCCGGCAGCGAGACGTTCAGCTTGAGCACTTCCACCGTCGCGCCGAACAGTTCGGCCGCCTTGCGGTTGGCGATGATCACGTTGCCGCTTCCATCGATGGTGCACAGCCCGTGCGGCATGTGCATCAGCGCGGCGTCGAAGCGGGCGACGAGTTCGGCATTGCGCTGCTCGGCCATCATCAGCGCGATCAGTCCGGCGTAATGGCGTTTGACCACCAGCGCCATCGCCACCAGATACAGGAAGAGCGGCGGAATCAGAATCCAGTAGCCGTCCTTGTAGCGGATTGCCGCGCCGATGCCGATGGGGAGGATGCCCAGCAGGATCTGGAGGATGGCCAGACGCGGCAACACGGCGTTGCGGGAGGCCACGCCGCCGAGCGTGCCGGCGATCGACATCAGGGCGAGACTGGCGAGCGGGGCGTCGTTGGAAAAGAGACACATGATCGTCCCGCCCCCCTGCAGCAGGCAGGCCAGCGCCGAGAAGGGCGCGTAGGCCGCCGTCCAGCGATGCGGCAGCGTCGGCGCGATCTGGTTGCGATGCGTGTAGATCTGAATCAAACCGACCCGCGCCGCGACGACGGCGACCTCGGCGATCAACCAGATCAGCGCCCAGCGTTGCTCGAGCCGGACGAGCGTGACCGATGCGAGGAAGATGCTCGCGAAGCCCGAGAGCAGGAGCGAGCGCGCTCCGGACACCAGCGTGGCAAGCATGGTGGACCGGATCGCGGGCGAGACGGGCTGCGGTCCCTTGACGGGCGTCGCCAGGATGAAATCGAACAAAAATGAAGCACGAGGCATGATGAGCTGCTTTTGCGGTTATTGTTATCCAGCCATTCAGAGATTACCGCCGTTTCATATTGCGTGAAATGACATTATTCCCGGCCGTTTGCTGCATACGCGACAAACTGTCGGTAAGGATCGGTTATCTTTCTGCACGGCCATCGTTCGAATACCCTCCCTGATTGTCATTCGCGGACTCCTCAACCCATGCTCGTCATACCGATCACGATTGCCATCACCGTCGTCGTCACGCTTGTTGTCGTCCTGATTATCGCCAACTTTTCGAGTGGCGAAAAAAAGGTCGAACATAATATCGACCGGTTGTATGCGAGCGCCGATCCCCAGTTCCTGCGGTCGATGGGTGCGCTGCTCGGGTCGCCGGTCGTGGCGGGCAACCGGGTGGAGGTGCTGTTGAACGGCGAGGAGATTTTTCCGGCGATGCTGGCGGGCATCCGCGCGGCGACGCGGACCATCACGTTCGAGACCTTCATCTACTGGTCGGGCGAGATCGGCGAGCAGTTCGCCCACGCGCTGTCGGAGCAGGCGCGCGCCGGCGTCGCGGTGCATGTGCTGCTCGACTGGGTCGGCAGCTTGAAGATGGACCGCCACTATCTCGAACAGATCAGGCAGTCCGGTGCGAAGGTGATCCAGTACCACAAGCCGCATTGGACCGGGCTGGGGCGCATGAACAACCGGACGCACCGCAAGCTGCTGGTCATCGACGGGCGCGTCGGTTTCACGGGGGGCGTGGGCATCGCGTCGGAGTGGACCGGGCATGCGCAGGATGCGAAGCACTGGCGCGACACGCATTTCCGGCTGGAAGGGCCGGCGGTCGCGCACATGCAGGCGGTGTTCATGGACAACTGGATCAAGGCGACGGGCGATGTGCTGCACGGCGGCGAGTATTTTCCCGAACTCGCGCCCTGCGGGGACAGCGCCGCGCACATGTTCAGCAGTTCGCCGACCAGCGGCAGCGACGACATGGAGCTGATGTACCTGATGGCGATCACCGCGGCGACCACGACGATCAACCTGGCGAGCGCGTATTTCGTTCCCGACGCGCTGGCGATCAACGCGCTGGTGGAGGCGCGCAAGCGCGGCGTGAAGGTGCGCATCATCACGCCGGGCAACCATATCGATACCCATACGGTGCGGGAGGCGTCGCGCGGTTGCTGGGGCGACCTGCTGAAGGCCGGCGTGGAGATCTTCGAATACCAGCCGACGATGTTCCACGTCAAGCTGCTGGTGGTGGACGAGTACCTGGTGTCGGCCGGATCGACGAACTTCGACAGCCGCTCGTTCAAGCTGAACGACGAGGCCAATCTCAATATCTACGACCGTGTGTTCGCCGCGCAGCAGAATGCGATTTTCGACGCGGACATCGGGCGCGCGAAGCAGGTGACGCTCGCGGACTGGGAACGGCGTTCGATTTTCGAAAAGCTGATCGAGAAGGTGTTGCCGTTGATCGATGGGCAGCTGTAGGCGAACATTTTAGGAAACGTCTGATTTTGTATTTTCATGAAAATATTCATCATGATTTGATGACATTTTCAATACACGATGCAGCAATCGCGGAGATCAACAGAACGCTCCTTGTGCGTACTCCGCTGCGCCAGGCGGACCTCCTGTTCGTTTTCGGCACGCGGCATGGCGTGGAGAAATTCGCATGTGCGATCGAGACATTGTGGCGTGGCGGTTTTTTTCGCTATTTATTGATCAGCGGGGGGATGACGGAGGGCGCTGAAAATACCGAAGCGGCGGCAATATTTCGGATGTCGACGCTTCCGGATCTGCGGCCGGAATGCGTTGTTCTCGAAGAAAAGGCGCTGAATACGGGAGAAAATGTCGCATTTCCCCTGCCGCTTCTGCAGCAGGAAATCGGTTTGAAAAATATCCGATCCGTCATTGCGCTGGGCAAGCATTGCGCATCCGCACGTTATTTGATGACATTGGAAAGACATTGGCCGGAAGTGGAGAAGATGCTATTCACCGTCAACCATTTCGATATCCCGGACGCCGACTGGCATCGGCATCCGCTGGCACGCGCCCGCATCATCGCCGAGTGGCGGAAGCTCGAACGCTACAAGCGTCTGGGATATATCTCGGATTGGCCTGGGACGAGAAGCTGATGCGTGTGTCCTCATGGCGAAGCGCATGCTTCTGCGCTCCCTCGGCCGCGCTTCCTCACACCTTCAACTTGTCCGGCATCGTCACCACTTCCATCGGGTCCACGTGCGCCTCCAGTAACGCCGGCCCCGGCGTGCGCAGCGTCGCCTGGATCGCGCCGGCGACCTCGCCCGGTTGCACGCAGCGAAACCCCTTCACGCCGCAGGCGTTCGCGACCTGCACGAAATCGACCGCGCCCAGCTCGCACCCGTAGTTCGGGTAGCCGGCCTCGCGCTGCTCGAACAGCACTTCGGCGAGCACGTCGTTGCGCAACACGAAAATCTTGACGGGCAGCCGGTTGAAGGCGGCCGTCGACAGCTCCGCCATCAGCATCGCCAGCCCGCCGTCGCCGACGATCGCGACCACCTGCCGTCCCGGGTAGGCGAGCTGCGCGGCGATGGCGAACGGCAGGCCCGGTGCCATGGTGGCGAGCATGCCGGTGGCCACCAGCTGCTGGTCGCGTCGCACGGTCAGGAAACGCGCGGCGAAGTGCGTGTTCGCGCCGCAGTCCAGGCAGATGACGGCGTCGGGCGCGAGCGCGTCGCTGATCGCGCGCACGACGCTTTGCGGCCGCAGCGGCACGCGGTGCGTCGCGGCGACGCGGTCGAGCAGGGCGTTCCACTGCGCGACGCGTCCCTGGGTTTCGCGCAGGAAGGCGTCGTCCTTTTGATGCAGCAGCGGCAGCAGGCCGCGCAGCGTCGACTGCGTGTCGCCGACCAGGCCGACCTCCACCGGGTAGCGCAGGCCGATGCGTTCCGGCATCAGATCGATCTGCACGCCGCGCGCGGCGCCCGGGGCGGGATAGAAATCGATCCACGGCATCGTCGAGCCGATGATGAGCACGGTGTCGCAGCGGTGCATCGCTTCCTTCGACGGCAGCGTGCCCAGATGCCCGATGCCGCCCGTCGAGAACGGCGAGTCGTCGGACAGCGCGGCGCGGCCCAGCAAGGCCTTGGCGACCGGTGCGTTCAGCCGCGCGGCGAGTTGTTCGAGTTCGACGCGCGCGCCCAACGCCCCCTGGCCCGCGAGAATCGCCACGCGGCCGCCGGCGTTGATCAGGTCCGCGGCCGCCTGCAGGTCCATCGCCGAAGGCATCGGCGCCGGACGGCGCCAGGCGGTGGACGTGCGCAGCCCATGGTTTTCCATCGACGGTTTGTCCTCGGCGATCGTCATCGCCTGGACGTCCTTCGCGATCGTGAGATGCGCGACGCCGCGCCGGCCGAGCGCGGTGCGGCAGGCGATGTCGGTGACGATCAACGCATGCCGCGCGCCGGTGACCACGGTGTTGTAGAGCGCGACGTCCTCCATCAGCAACGGGGTCTGCACGCCCTGCATGAAACGCGTGCCCTGCAGATCGTGGAAGGTCAGGCCGGTGATCGCGAGCACCGGCGCGCCGTCGAAATGGGCGTCGTAGAGGCCGTTCATCAGGTGCACGGCGCCCGGGCCGGTGGTCGCCAGGCACACGCCCAGCCGGCCGGTGGCCTTCGCCCAGCCGGATGCCATGAAGGCGGCGGCCTCTTCGTGGCGCACGCCGATGAAGCGGATCTTGTCGCGGCGCTGGCGCAGGGCCTCGATGACGGGATTGATGCCGTCGCCGACGATGCCGAACACGTGATCGACGTTCCAGGCGATCAGTGTTTCGACGATGACGTCGGCGGTGGTCAGGTTGTCGGCGGCGTTCAGCATGGGCGGCGACGGCATCGAAGGGGACGCGGACGTCGATGTGACGGCGCCCGGGCCGGTCGTCATGGCCGGCGCGGTCTGTCCCGCGGCGAAACGGCTGGCCAGCAGCCCGATCCCGCCGGACGCGGCTGCCGTGAGGATCGAGCGGCGCTGGGGGGAAACGGGTGCCCGGACGGCATCCTCCGGATCGGTCGGCAAGGAATCGGAGGGGGGCGGAAAAGCATCGGAGGAAAGGGTCATCGCGGGCTCGGGAGGTGGTCCTGGACCTGATCGGGGGCAGCAAAGCCTGTTCCTGTAAGCCCCTTGTAGACCGGCCGTGCGGGGAATTCGCCGGATGATCTGCACGGAGGAGGTCGCGCCCTGGCAGGATGCCTATCCCTCTTGCCGATCCCGATCCCCTAGTGCCCCTTCGCCCAGCGGCAGGACTGCGCGCCGGCCTCGACGGCCGCTGCCGTCAACGGTGGCAGGAACGGGTCGTCGGGCCTGCCCCGCCAACGGATCTCGAAACTCTCCTCGCACAGCGCAATGCCGGCCTGGATGTGTTGGGCGGTCGAATATGCGTGACATCCCGCCGTTTGCAGCTGTGCCAGAAAGGTTGCCCGAAAAGACGTGGTCCGGTCGTATTCGACGGTGATGCAGGCGCTTTGCTCGCGGGACACGCGGCGCTCGATGCGCTTGACGCCCCATAGGAGCACCATGCCCAAAACGAGTCCGGCGAGGCCGTGCACGCGGTTGCCGGGGGGGCGCCCGGGGCAGGAAGTACATCATGAAATCGCCGGCGCGTCATGCGGAAATGCGCGCCGGCATTACTGGAAAACGCCCGCAGGCATCATTGCGAAACGCCGCGGGTGTTACTGCGAAACGCCGCGGATGCTACTGCAAAAACACCGTCGGCAATCCTTGCAAAACGCCGCCGGCGTTAGCGCAAAGCCCCCACCGCGACCGGCGCGGCCCGGGAAAAGCGCCGGGCGCCCAGCACGCACAGCACGACGAGGGCGGCCACTCCCACGATGCGCGAGCCCACCGGTTCGTGCAGCAGGGCGGCCGCGAGCGCGAGACCGAAGAAAGGCTGGAGCAGCTGCAGCTGCCCCACCGCGGCGATGCCGCCGAGCGCCAGGCCCCGGTACCAGAAGATGAAACCGATCAGCATGCTGAAAATCGAGACGTAGGCGAAACCAAGCCAGGCGCTGGCGCCGATTGCGGCCCAGGACCCCGGTCGCGCGGCGAATGCGAGCGGCAGCATCGCCGGCAGCGCCAGGACCAGCGCCCAGCAGATCACCTGCCAGCCGCCGAGCCGGCGCGACAGCCTGGCGCCCTCTGCATAGCCCAGACCGCAGACGACGATGGCGGCAAGCATCAATGCGTCGCCCAGGCGCGAGCCGCCCTGGCCGAGCAGCAGCGCGTAGCCCGACACGATCGCGCCGCCCAGTCCCGAAAAGATCCAGAACGCCGGGCGCGGCCGCTCGCCGCCGCGCAGCACCGCGAAGATGGCGGTCGACAGCGGCAGCAGCGCGACGAAGACCAGCGAATGCGCGGCGGTGACATGCCGCAGCGCGAGCGCGGTCAACAGCGGGAAGCCGACGACCACGCCACCGGCGATCAGCGCGAGCGACAGCAGGTCGCCGCGCGCCGGCCGCTTTTCCCGGAATCCCAGCAGCAGCGCCAGGCCGATGAGGCCGGCGACGGCCGCGCGCGCGACCGTGAGGAACACCGGGTCGAACGCGGCGACGGCGGCCCGCGTGGCGGGCAGCGAACCGCTGAAGATCAGCATGCCGAGGAAACCGTTGATCCAGCCGCGGGTGGTCTTGTCCATTGCAATGTCTCGTGTTTGACCGGTCTGTCAGTATCGGTGCGATGGGCGTGGTCTTTCCAGGAACAGTGCATTACAGTTGGGCAGAACTGTATGGGACAAAGACCAGTACACATGACAGGGCATGCACAGGCAGACCCGACGGGCAGCACCGCGGACGATACGGCCGACAGGGCGGACGACATCGCGGACGACATCGCGGACGACATCGCGGACGACATCGTGGGCAGGGCGGGCGACACGGCCGAAGACGCGATGCTCGCGACCGGCACCGGCACGCGCGTCGAGCAGGTGATGCGGGCGGTGCGACAGCGCATCGCCGCGCGCGTGCTCGGCGCGGGCGCGAAGGTGCCGTCGATCCGCAGTTTCGCGAAAACCCTGCAGGTATCCACGTCCACCGTCGTCGAGGCGTACGAGCGTCTCGCCGCCGAAGGCGTGATCCAGGCGCGCCGCGGTTCCGGCTTCTATGTCGGCGGCCACGCGTCGCCGCTCTCGCTGGCCGGGCTCGCCAGCCTGGACGGAAACGGCACGCGGCGCGACCGCGCGGTGGATCCGCTGTGGATTTCGAGACAGTCGCTCGACGCGGGCGACGCGGTATTGAAACCCGGCTGCGGCTGGCTGCCGGCTTCCTGGATGCCGGAGCCGGCGGTGCGCCGCGCGTTGCGGTCCCTGGCGCGTGCGCCCGGCGCCAGCCTGACCGATTACGACACCGCCCCCGGCCTGCCGGCGCTGCGCCAGTTGCTGGCCCGTCGCCTGGGGGAACAGGGCATCGACGCGGCGCCCGACCAGATCCTGCTGACCGAATCCGGCACGCAGGCGATCGACCTGCTGTGCCGCTTCCTCGTCGAGCCGGGCGATACGGTGCTGGTCGACGACCCGTGTTATTTCAATTTCGTGGCGCTGCTGCGCGCGCACCGGGTCCGCGTGGTCAGCGTGCCCTTCACGCCGACGGGTCCGGATCTGGCGCGGTTCGAGCGGGCGCTGGCCGAGCACCGGCCGCGTCTCTACGTCACCAATTCCGCGCTGCACAATCCGACCGGCGCGACGCTGTCGCCACTGGTCGCGCACCGTCTGCTGAAACTCGCCGAGCAGGCGGGGGTGACGATCATCGAAGACGATATCTATGGCGATTTCGAGCACGAGGTGGCGCCGCGGCTCGCGGCGTTCGACGGTCTGGAACGGGTCGCCTACATCGGCAGCTTCTCCAAGAGCCTGTCGGCGGCGACGCGTTGCGGGTACGTGGTGGCGCGACGGGAATGGATCGAGGACCTGATCGATCTGAAGATCGCGACGTCGTTCGGCGGCGGCCGGTTGTCCGCCGAAGTCGTGTACGGCGTGCTGAAGGACGGCAGCTATCGGCGCCACATGGCGGCGCTGCGCGGCCGTCTCTCGCAGGCGACGGCCGAGACGCGCGCGCGGCTGAAAACACTGGGCATCGTGCCCTGGGTCGAACCGCGGGGCGGCATGTTCATCTGGGCCGAGTTGCCCGACGGGCTCGACGCCGCCGCCGTGGCCGGATGCGCGCTGGCCGACGATGTGGTGCTGGCGCCGGGTAACGCGTTCAGTGTCGCGCAGACGGCGCGGAGCTTTCTGCGCTTCAATGTCTCGCAATCAGGCGATGCGCGGGTGACCCGCGTGCTGGACGCGGCGATGCGCGCTGCGCGCCGCCAGACGGATCGAGACACAAACGGGGAAGCACAAAACGAAGCGCGCAGGCGCGACGTCGATGTCGGGCCTGCGCGCTTCGGGGTACAACGCTCGTGACCAGCGTTCGGCAAACGGACGTCAGACCGCCGTTGCGCCGTTGTCGGCGTCAGCTGCCGGCGCCGGCGTGTGCTCTTCGTCATGCTTCAGATGCGGCTTCTTGCCCGGCTGCGGTGTGTGTTCGGCGTCCGGCGCGATGGCTTCGCCGTGGTTCTTCTTTTCCTGTTGCACTTTTTTGTCGTGCGCGACATTACGGGGATCAGTCATCGAATTCCTTGAGAATGGTCGAGATAAAAATGTCGGCCTGCTTTGGTGATTATACGCAGATCGGCAGTC
>JBPBQT010000449.1:0-18745 GCA_050955065.1 Janthinobacterium lividum
GGTGCAAGCTCGCGTTCGGCGTCGGCACCAACCTCACCAACGATCTGGGCTATCGGCCGCTGCAGGTCGTCATCAAGATGGTCCGGTGCAACGGCCAGCCGGTGGCCAAGCTGTCGGATTCGCCGGGTAAGAACATGTGCGACGACAAGGCCTACCTGGCCTATCTCCGGCAGGTCTTCGAGATACCTTCGGAATAGTCCGAGCCACAGCGGCCGCGAACGGCGCGGCGCGGCCGGTATAATTCGTCGGAATGGTCGGCGGCGGGCTGACAGCCGCCGACCGCGGTCGATCGCCATCGGCCGCTACCGGCCGCCATCGTTCGTGCCATTTGCCACCTGATCACGGAACCCATGCCCACGTTCGCGCCGCTTCGTTTGGTCCTCCTCAATGTTCTGCCCGGTCTGGTCGTCCTGTCCGCGCCGGTGGCCGCGCAGGCTGCCGGAACCGGCGTTGACGGCGCGGCACTCGCGCCTGCCTGGGGCGTGCCGTTCGCCGCGATGCTGCTGTCTATCGCGCTCCTGCCGCTGCTGGCGCCCGCTTTCTGGCACGCGCATTTCGGCAAGATCGCCGCGCTCTGGGCGCTCGCCTTCGCCGTGCCGTTCGCGGCAACGTACGGCGCCGGGTCCGCCGTCCACCTGATCGTGCATGCGCTGATCGCCGAATACCTGCCTTTCATCGCGTTGCTCGCCGCGCTCTACACGGTTGCCGGCGGCATCTGCCTGCACGGACGGCTGCCGGGCGGTCCGCGGTTGAACGTGGCGCTGCTGGCGTTGGGGGCGGTGCTCGCGAGCGTGATGGGGACCACCGGCGCGGCGATGCTGCTGATCCGGCCGTTGTTGCGCGCGAACGCGGGGCGCCGCCGCGCGGCCCATGTCGTGGTGTTCTTCATCTTCATCGTCGCGAACGCGGGCGGGTCGCTGACGCCGCTCGGCGATCCGCCGTTGTTTCTCGGTTTTCTGAAGGGCGTCGGGTTTTTCTGGACGACGCGCCATCTGCTGCTGCCGATGCTGGTCGTGTGCATCGGCCTGCTGCTGATCTTCACCCTGATCGACGAGTATGTCTTTCGTCGCGACGCGGCGCAGGAATGCGGGACGCAGGCAAGTCCGGGGCATGGACATCCAGAACACGCACATTCGGCGGCGGCGCTGCGTCTCGACGGCAAGGTCAATTTCCTGCTGCTCGGCGGCGTGATCGGGTTGGTGTTGATGAGCGGCATCTGGCGCCCGGGCATCGTCTTCGACGTGCTGGGCACGCCGCTGCCGTTGCAGGACGCGCTGCGCGATGCGCTGCTGTTCGTCGTGCTGTTCGTCTCGCTGCGGGTGACGCCGGCGTCGGCGCGGCGCGGCAACCAGTTCGACTGGGCGCCGATCGTCGAAGTGGCGAAACTGTTCGCGGGCATCTTCGTGACGATCGCCCCGGTGATCCTGATCCTGGGGGCAGGAGCGCACGGCGCGTTCGCGCCGCTGCTGGCGCTCGTCAGCGACGCCCAGGGCCGGCCGATCGACGCCGCCTACTTCTGGGCGACCGGGCTGCTCTCCGGTTTTCTCGACAATGCGCCCACGTACCTGGTATTTTTCAATTCCGCAGGCGGCGACGCGGCGAGCCTCATGACCACCGGCGCGCGCACGCTCGGCGCGATTTCCGCCGGGGCGGTCTTCATGGGCGCGCTGACCTACATCGGCAATGCGCCGAATTTCATGGTCAAGGCGATCGCCGAGGAACGCGGCGTCGCGATGCCCGGTTTCTTTGGTTACATGGCATGGTCGGTACCGATCCTGCTTCCCCTGTTCGGCCTCGTGGCCTGGCTGTTTTTCTGATCGCATCCCCGCGCTGGCGCGCTGCCGGTTCCCGCGCTTCGGGCACTCTCCAAGGAAACACGCATGAAGCAGAAGATACTCGTCACCCGGGCGATTTTCCCCGATGTCATCGACCGCCTGCGCACGCATTTCGATGTCGAGACCAACGATCTCGACCGCCCGTTCACCCGGGACGAGTTGCTCGAGCGCATCGCGGACAAGGTCGGCCTGATGGTGATGGGCGACCCGATCTCCGCCGCGGCGGTGGCCGCCGCGCCGGCATTGCGGGCGGTCTGCAACATGGCCGTCGGCTACAACAATCTCGACCTTCCCGCGCTGAACGCGCGCGGCATCCTCGCGACCAATACCCCGGACGTGCTGAACGAAACCACCGCCGATTTCGGCTGGGCGCTGCTGATGGCCACCGCGCGGCGCGTCACCGAGGCCGAGCGCTACCTGCGCGCCGGGAAATGGCAGGCCTGGCAGTACGACATGCTCACCGGCACCGATGTGTTCGGCTCGACGCTCGGCGTCATCGGCATGGGCCGCATCGGGCAGGCCGTCGCGCGCCGCGCGCAGGGTTTCGGCATGCGGGTGATCTATCACAACCGTTCACGCGTCGCCCCCGACGTCGAGCGCGCGCTGAACGCCGAATGGGTCGAGAAGGATGCGCTGCTGCGGCAGGCCGATCACATCGTGCTGGTCGTGCCGTATTCGCCGCAGAGCCATCACACCATCGGCGCGCGCGAGATCGGCCTGATGAAACCGACGGCCAATCTGATCAACATCGCGCGCGGCGGCATCGTCGACGACGCCGCGCTGATCGATGCGCTGCGCGCCGGGCGCATCGCCGGCGCGGGGCTCGATGTGTTCGAAGGCGAGCCGCAGCTGAACCCGGGATTCCTGCCGTTGAAGAACGTCGTGCTCGCGCCGCACATCGCCAGCGCGAGCGTGCCGACCCGGCGCGCGATGGCGAATCTCGCCGCGGACAACCTGATCGCCGCGTTGGGCGAGGGGCCGCGCGCCGGGAATCCGCCGAACGTCGTCAATCCCGAGGCGCGTAGCGGCGCATGAACGCCGCGGGGGTGAGCACGGCGGCGGATCCCTCGTTCTGGCTGACCGGCGGCCTCGCGCTGCTGGCCACGCTGGCGCTCGTGGCGGTGGTGCTGCTGGCGGTCCTGCTGCGGCGGGAGCGGGCGGGGGCCGGCGCCGACGACGCGCAATTCGACGCCCTGCTCGACGCCGTCAATGCGTTCCGGGAAGAGAGCGCCCGCACCGCCGAACGGCTCGACCGCGCGTTGCGCGGCGACATCACCGAGACCGCGCGCGCCGGGCGCGCCGAGACCGGGGCGATCCTCGGACAGTTCCAGCAGACGCTCGCCGCCCAGTTGAGCAGCATCGCGACGTTGCAGAATCAGAAGGTCGACGGTTTTGCGAAGGACCTGGCGAACCTGACGCACAGCAACGCCGCGCAGCTCGACGCGGTGCGGCTGAGCCTGGCCGAACAGGCGCGGCAGGCGCGCGAGGAGCAGGGCGCGGCGCTGCGGCATGTCGGTGAGACGCTGCACGTGCAACTCGCCGGCCTGTCGCAGGCCAACGATCTGCGCTTCGCCGAGGTCCGCGACACGCTCGAGCGCAAGTTGAAGGATATCGAGATCAACAACGCGCTCAAGCTCGACGAGATGCGGCGTACCGTCGACGAGAAACTCCACGCCACGCTCGAGCAGCGTCTGGGCGAATCGTTCAGGCTGGTATCGGACCGGCTCGAACGGGTGCATCGCGGGCTGGGCGAGATGCAGACGCTGGCGGCCGGCGTGGGCGACCTGAAAAAGGTCCTGACGAACGTCAAGACGCGCGGGACCTGGGGCGAGGTGCAGTTGGGCGCCCTGCTCGAACAGGTGCTGACCGCCGAGCAGTACGCAAGCAATGTCGCGACGGTGCCGGGCAGCAGCGAGCGCGTCGAGTTCGCGATCCGTCTGCCCGGCGGCTCGGCGGGTGGCGTATCCGGCGGCGCCGGGGGCCGGCAGGGCGCAGCGGGCGGCCAGGGCGCGCCCGTGTGGCTGCCGATCGATGCCAAGTTCCCGCGCGAGGATTACGAACGCCTGATCGACGCCCAGGAACGCGCCGACCCAGCCGCCGTCGAGGCGTCGGGGCGCGCGCTCGATGCGCGGGTGCGCCTGGAGGCGCGCCGGATCGCGCAGAAGTATCTGGCGCCGCCGCATACGACGGACTTCGGCCTGCTGTTCCTGCCGACCGAGGGTCTCTATGCCGAGGTGCTGCGCCGTCCCGGTCTGAGCGACGCGTTGCAGCACGACTATCGGATCACGATCGCCGGGCCGACCACGTTGACGGCGCTGTTGAACAGCCTGCAGATGGGGTTCCGTACGCTGGCCATCGAACGGCGTTCGAGCGAGGTCTGGCAGGTACTGGGCGCGGTGAAGACCGAGTTCTTCAAGTTCGGCGACGTGCTGGCGAAGACCCGCTCGCAACTGGAAACCGTCGCGCATTCGATCGACCTCGCGGAGCGGCGCACGCGCGTCATGCACAAGACCCTGCGCGATGTCGAGGCGCTGCCCGGCGATGCGGCGGCGCGGCTCGCCGACCTGCCGGAGGACGATGCGTTCGCGACCGTCGCGGATGACACGCCACGCGGGGGACCGGCGCGGCCCGACGCGCCGTGACGGGTCAGCCCGCGGCGAGCGTCGCGAGCGCGTCGCCGGTCATGCGCACGATGCGCCATTCCTTCAGCACCACCGCGCCCAGGCTTTCGTAGAACGCGATCGCCGACTGGTTCCAGTCGAGCACGCTCCACTCGAAACGGGCGCAGCCGCGCGCGACCGCCAGCGCCGCCAGGTCGGCCAGCAGCCGCTTGCCGATGCGGGTGCCGCGATGGGCGGGACGCACGTACAGGTCCTCGAGGTACAGGCCGCGCCGTCCGAGAAAGGTCGAGAAATTCGTGAAGAACAGCGCATACCCGATCACCTCGCCGTCGACGGTGGCGACGCGGGCCTCGATCGCCGGCTGCGGGCCGAACAGCGCCAGCGCCAGGTCGGCCTCGCTGGCCACCAGCATCTCGCGCAGGTGCTCGAAGTCGGCCAGTTCGCCGATCAGGGCAAGGATCGCGGCGACGTCGTCCTTCCGCGCGGGCCGGATGACGGACGCGGGAACATGCGTGCCGGGGTGGGTCATGCCCGTGTGCCTGCTCAAAGGTCGTCCGGGGAGTCGGACAGGACGATCTCGATTCCGCCGAAACGGGAGGCGACCCAGTTGTACGCCTGGCAGGCGATCCAGAGCAGGATGAAACCGACCACCGCGTTGATGATCAGCGCGCTGAAGATGGCGCTGAAGACCGAGCCGATCTCCATCTGGCCGTACTTGAGAAAGCCGACGAGAATCGCCAGCAGGACGATCGGCACGCTGAAGGTCAGGTAGATCAGCATCAGCGCCTTCGCGGTCTGGCCCGGCGCGATGTAGGAGATCTGTTTCTTGATCTCGGTCCCCGGAACGGAGGCAGAGAACAGCCTGTGCGACAGGTCGTGCAGCCCGTGCGCGCCCGCGCCGGTGCCCGCTTGCGCCGTGGTGCGATCGCCGTCCGGCGGGTGGCCGCCCTGAAGGTTCGCGTCGCCTGTCGCGAGGGGGACGCTGTGGGGATGATTCGGCGTGGTGGTCATAGCAAACCCTCGAAAAACATGATGTCCAGTGAATCTCCGGCGTGCAGGTCGCCCTGCTCGTGCTCGAGGATGAGAAAGCAGTTCGCCTCGCTCATGGAACTGAGCACGCCCGATCCCTGGGCGCCGGCAAGCGCCACCTGCCAGTCGCCGTTGGCGGTGCGTTGCGCCCGGCCCCGCGCGAATTCGGTGCGGCCGCGGCGTTTGCGAATGGGGGCGAGGGCGCTTGCGCGCACGCGCGGGACCGGTTCCGCGCAGGCGCCGGCGAGCTGCAGCAACGCGTCCCGAACGATATGGTAGAACGCGGCCATCACGGCGACGGGATTGCCGGGAAGCCCGAAGAAGGGGACGCACCGCGAGGTGGCGGCGTCGCTGTTGCCGGTGCCCGTGCCGGCATGCGCGGGATGCGCCGCGTTCTCCACGAACAGTTGTCCGAATGCAAAAGGCCGGCCGGGGCGCATCGCCAGCTTCCAGAAAACGACGTCGCCGAGGGCCGCGAAGACATCGCGTACGAAATCGGCATCGCCGGCGGAGACGCCGCCCGAACTCAGGATCGCATCCGCCCGGGACGCCGCATCGCGCAATGCCGCCGACAGCGCGTCGGGGTCGTCGCGCACGATTCCCAGGTCGATCGGCTCGACGCCCAGACGCAACAGCATCGCGTGCAGCGTATAGCGGTTGCTGTCGTGCACGCAACCGGCCTCCAGCGGCTGACCGACCGGACGCAGCTCGTCGCCCGTCGAAAAGTACGCGACCCGCAGCCGGCGCCGCACCGGAATCTGCGCGAAGCCGAGCGACGCCAGCAACCCCAGATCCGAGGCGCGCAGGATGCGTCCGGCGGGCAGCACGACCGTCCCGCGCGCCAGATCCTCGCCGGCCAGGCGGCGGTTCGCTCCCCGCTGGAAACCCGCGATGCGCAATACGACCCGTGCGCCGACGGTGCCCGTCCCGGCGGCGTCGGTCGACGGGTCCGCTGCCGGTGTGCCGGCCGGTGCGGCGGATGCCGGTGCGGCGGGCACGGCATATTCATGCGGGATGACCGTATCGGTGCCGGGTGGGATCAGTGCGCCGGTCATGATGCGCACGCAATACCCGGGGGCGACCGGTTCGCGCCACGGATGACCGGCGAAGGCCTGGCCGACGACCGTGAATTCGCGCGTCGCGTCCGCGTCGCCGGCAGGTGGCACATGGCGTGCAGGTGACCCGCCGCCACGGGCATCGAGCGCCGCGCCGTTGAACGCATATCCGTCCATCGCCGAGTTGTCATGCGCGGGAACGTCGATCGGCGCGACGACGTCGTGGGCCAGGATGCGGCCCAGCGCGGCCATCAGGGGTACCGTGTCTTCCTGCTCCACCGGCGTCATCCATTCGCGCAGAAGATCCTGCGCGACGTGCACCGGCAGGGCCTCCGGATCGTGTCCGGCAACCGTCAGCCGTATGGACAATGAACGCGCGGACGGGCCGTGCGGGTGCGAAGCGCTGAAGGGGGCAATCGGGTGGAGCGGATTCATGAACGTGAAAAAGGCCGGTAAATCGATCGCCATTGTCAGCGGGGCGTGCGGTCGACCAGCAACCGACCGTAGGAAACCGAAGACGGGTGGTGGACGGCGGGTTGCGGGCGACGACCGGGCGGCGGCCGTGTGGCCGATCCCTGCCTGGCACGACGCGGACCCGAGCGGTGTCAACCGGCGTCGTCGAGCGCCTGCAAGGTGTTGACATTGTAAAACGCGTGCCCGTCCGGGAACGCGACTTCAACGGCGTTGTGGTGCATCCGCCACGCGTTGAGCCGGCGTTCGCCGGCATGCAGGGAGGCGTCGAGCCGCCCCGCGATCGAGGTGCGCATCAGCGCGAAAACCGGATGGCTGCGTAACGCGTCCGGTGTGTCGTGCCTGTTCCCGGCGTCGACATCCGGCGCGCATGCGGTGGCCAGTTCCAGCCGGGGGTCGGTGAACGCGGCCGCGAGCCGCGCGACGAGATCGAGCGGAAAGAACGGCGTGTCGCACGGCACGCAGACGAGAAAAGGCGTGGTGGTCGCGTGCAATGCCGCCAGGATGCCGCCCAGCGGGCCGGGAAAATCCGCCACCGTGTCGGTCACGACCGGCGCCAGCAGGCGATAGTCGTCGAGATGCCGGTTCGCGCTGATGAGCAGACGCGACACCTGGGGCGCGAGCCGGTGCGCGGCGCGCGCGGCCAGCGCTTCGCCGCGAAACGATTGCCGGCCCTTGTCGACGCCGCCCATGCGGCTGCCGCGTCCGCCCGCCAGGACAACGCCGGTCAGGTCGGCGAGCGCGATGGGCGACGCCATCAGCCGCCGATATAGGACATTTCGACGCGCGCCCCGGCCGGCCGCGGCACGCGTGCGTCCGAGCCGCGCAGTTCCGAGTACCGGTCGTCGCGCTGCTGCCAGATCTGGGCGAAAACGCTGGACAGACGCGCGTCGTCGACCTCCGGCGAACGCAGCAGCGCGCGCAGGTCGTAGCCCTGCGTGCCGAACAGGCACAGGAACAACCTGCCTTCGGTCGAAAGCCGGGCACGGGTGCAGGCACCGCAGAACGCCTTCGTGACGCTGGAAATCACGCCGATCTCGCCGCCGCCGTCGGCGTAGATCCAGCGCTCCGCGGTCTCGGCGGCTTGAAGGCGACCGGTCGGAATCAGCGGCATTGCCGCGCTGATGCGGCTGATGATCTCGCGCGAGGGTAGCGTATCGTCGAAACGCCAGCCGTTCGATTCGCCGACATCCATGTATTCGATGAAGCGCAGGATCACGCCGCTGCCATGGAAATGGCGCGCCATCGGCACGATCTCGTCGTCGTTGACGCCGCGTTTCACGACCATGTTGACCTTGATCGGTCCCAGGCCGGCGTCGCGCGCCGCGGCGATCCCGTCGAGTACCTCGGCGACCGGGAAATCGACGTCGTTCATCTGCCGAAAGCGTGTCTCGTCGAGCGCGTCGAGACTGACGGTGACGCGCGTCAGGCCGGCGTCGGCCAGCGCGCGCGCCTTGCGTCGGAGCAACGAGCCGTTCGTCGTCAGGGTGAGTTCCGGCGACCGGCCCGCGGGCGTGCGCAGCGCCGCCAGGCGACCCACCAGGTTTTCCAGGTTCTTGCGCAGCAGCGGCTCGCCGCCGGTGAGCCGGATTTTCTCGACGCCATGCGCGACGGCGATGCGGGCCAGCCGTTCGATTTCCTCGAAGCTCAGCAACGAGGATTGCGGCAGGAATTGGAAGTCCTTGCCGAACACCTGCTTCGGCATGCAATACACGCAGCGGAAATTGCAGCGGTCGGTGACCGAGATACGCAGATCCCGCAGCGGCCGGGCCAGCCGGTCACGCAATTCGCCGACCGGCGCGACGGGTTCGTCCGACCAGCGTGGCGCGGCGATCCGACCGGCGTCCGCTACCACGATGGGGATGATTTTCTGGCTCATATCTCGTTGACGACGGGGATTTCAGGCACATGTCGCGTGGCGGGGCATGCGTCCTGGAAGCTTGTCATTCTAGCGGATCGGTGCAGATGCCGTATGAAGCCGTCGGGATAACCCTGTCGCAGTTCGGGACATCGTTGTGCCGACGCCATGCTCCCGTGCAACCGGTCGATGCAAAAGGGCGCCGCCCGGCAATCGGGAGGCGCCCCGGGAGCACAGGCGCAATGGGTCGAACACGGCGGATCGAAGGCGGCGGATCGAAGGCGGCGGATCGAACGCGGCGGATCGAACGCGGCGGATCGAACGCGGCGGATCGAAGGCGGCGGATCGAAGGCCGCGCGTCCGGCGCGTCCGCGCGAAGAGGCGGGACGCGCCGTGCGCGGGCTACGGCTTCTGCGTTTCGATCTGCACCAGCGGCGCGTCGGCGTTCTGCTGCCGCAGCTTGCGCAGGCGCGGTGCGCGGGCGGGTGCGGGCAACTGCGCCGCCGCGTCCGCGGCTTCGCGCAGCTTCCCCTCGTCGGTGTTGACCCATACCAGTCCGGCGGCCTCGAGCATCGGTTCGAAGCTTTCCGCCGGGACGATGGGTGCGACCGCGGGTGCGGCAGGCGGTGCCGTGGGCACGATCGCGGCCGTTTCCGAGGCACCGGCACCAACCGGTACCGAGGGCGCCTCTGCCGGATTCGCCGGCGCGGCCTGGACGGGTGCGTCCGGGAACGACGACGATACGGCGGCGGGCGCTGCGTCGGCAGGCCGGGTAGGCGCCGCGACGCGCTCGACCGCGTCGCGGGCAGCGCCGGAGGTCGCCTCGACAGCATCGAGGTGCGCGGTGCCGCCGGCAACGGCCGTCGTCCTGCCAGACATCTCGTGTGCGTTCGCGGTGTCGCCGTTCGCTGCCGCGTGCGCGGTCAACGACGACAGCACGTCCGGCGCGGGCGCCGAAGGCGGCGTCGCAGCCGGTGCCGCGGCGACCGGCGTGGCCGGTGCCGACGACAGGGGTTCCGCCTGGGCGGCACCCGCCGTATCGGTCGATGCCGTAGCCGTCTGTACCGCGCTGGCGGTCGGGAAGGCCACATGCGCGGGGGCGGTGACCGCATCGTCGGCTGCCGGCGTCGCTGCCGCCGGTGCCATGGCAAAGTCGTCGGCGACAACCGGCGTCGTCGACGCGGTGGCGGCCGGCGAGGCCGTGTCGCTTGCCTGCGCGGCGTGGGCCTGGTCGGCCGCGTGCGGGCCTTGCGGCGTGTCGCCCGAAGGCACGTTGCCCGGCGCAGCGTCGTTCGGCGTCGGCGCGTGGGTCCCGGTCGCAGCGGTCTCACCGTTGCTCGGCGCGAACGCGGGCTCGGTCTCGGCCGATGTGGCCGACGTAACCGACGCGCCGGGGCCTTCGCCTTCCGCCGGATCGGCGGTCTGGTTCCCCGTCAAACCGTCTTCCTCGCGCTCGCGGCGTCCGCCACGACGTCCGCGGCGGCGGCGGCGGCGTTCCTCGCCGTCACGGGCCAGGCCGTTCTCGTCGAGCGACAGGCCGTTCGCATCCTGGGCGGCATCGCTCGCGTCCTCGGTTTCGCTGGCGCAGGCCTCCGCCTGCGTCAGGTGCGGGTCCGCGGCGGGCACCGCGGCGGGCGCCGGCGCAAACGTCGGCGCGGCCTCGGTTTGCGCGTCGGTCGACACGGCCCCCGTCGGCACGGTATCCCCTTGCGCGACACCGGCGAGCCCGGCAGCCGACTGCGTCAGCGTATCGGCGTCCGGCATCCGGCGCTCGCGCCGTTCGCCGCGCACGCCGCGGTTGCTGCCTTCGACGCGGGAAGGGCGCTCGGCCTGATCGGCCGTTTCCGGACGCTCCGCGCCACGTGCGACATCGGCGGGACGCTCGGCGCGCGCGCCGCGTTCGACACGTTCGCCGCGCGGCGCACGTTCCGGGCGTTCGCCGCGCTCCCGGCGCTCGCCGTTCTCCGGACGCACGCCCGGTTCCTTGTCCCCGGTGCGTTCGACATTGCGCTCGCGGCCGTTGCGTGCGTCCTTCGCCTCCTTCGCTTCCGGCGCGCGCTCGTCGCGGCGGCCATTGCCGTTACGCGCCGCGGCCTGCTCCGGCCGCGCCGTTGCGGCGGCGGCCGGGGCCGGACGACGCTGTCCGCGTTCCCCACGCTCCGCACGTTCGCCACGCTCCGGCTGTGCCGGGGCGGCGGGCGGCTCGGCGGTCACGGCCGGCGTTGCCTCCATGGGGGCCGGGGACGGTGCCAGACCCAACGCGCGCTTGAACCAGGACACGAAGCCGGGCGCCGGCGCCGGCGCGGGCGGGGGCGGGGGCGCCGCCGGCGTGACCGGTGCGGCCGGTACTTCGGCGGCGCTCGGACGCGGCGCCGAGATCGGCGCGGGCTGGTCCGGCGTGATGCCCTTGACCGCCGCTTCCTGCTTCGGTTTCACCTCCGCCGTGCGCCGGCTGTAGCCGCTCTCCGCCTCGAGGGCGGTGGCGGCGCTTTCGGCCATCTGGTAACTGGTGCGCGGCTCTTCGAGGCGCGTATCGTCGTGGCGCAGACGCTCCAGCTTGTAATGCGGCGTGTCCAGGTGCTTGTTCGGAATCATCACGACGCCGACCTTGAAGCGCGTCTCGATCTTGTTGATTTCCGGGCGCTTCTCGTTCAGCAGGAACGCGGTGACCTCGACCGGCACCTCGCAGTGGATCGACGCCGTGTTCTCCTTCATCGCCTCTTCCTGGATGATGCGCAGGACCTGGAGGGCGGACGATTCGGTGTCGCGGATGTGGCCGGTGCCGTTGCAGCGCGGGCAGGTGACGTGGCTGCCCTCGGAGAGCGCCGGGCGTAGGCGCTGGCGCGACAGTTCCATCAGGCCGAAACGCGAGATCTTGCCCATCTGCACGCGCGCGCGGTCGTGTTTCAGCGCGTCCTTCAGGCGCTGCTCGACCTCGCGCTGGCTCTTCGCGGACTCCATGTCGATGAAGTCGATGACGATCAGGCCGCCGAGATCGCGCAGCCGCAACTGGCGGGCGACTTCGTCGGCCGCTTCCAGATTGGTGCGGGTCGCGGTTTCCTCGATGTCGGCGCCCTTGGTCGAGCGCGCCGAATTGACGTCGATCGAGACCAGCGCCTCGGTGTGATCGATCACGATCGCGCCGCCGGACGGCAGCGACACGGTGCGCGCGTACGCGGTCTCGATCTGGTGTTCGATCTGGAAGCGCGAGAACAGCGGCACGTCGTCGCGGTAGCGCTTCACCTTGTTCATGTTGCCCGGCATCACGACGCTCATGAACGCCCGGGCCTGTTCCTCGATTTCCTCGGTATCGATCAGGATCTCGCCGATGTCGGGCTGGAAGTAGTCGCGGATCGCGCGGATCACGAGACTCGATTCCAGATAGATCAGCAGCGGGCCCTGCATGCTCTCGGCGGCGCCCTCGACGGCGCGCCACAGTTGCAGCAGGTAGTTCAGGTCCCACTGCAGCTCCTCGGCGCTGCGGCCGATGCCGGCCGTGCGGGCGATCATGCTCATGCCTTCGGGGAGTTCGAGCTGCGCCATCGTCTCGCGCAGTTCCTGGCGGTCGTCGCCCTCGATGCGTCGCGACACGCCGCCGCCGCGCGGGTTGTTCGGCATCAGCACCAGATAACGGCCGGCCAGCGAGATGAAGGTGGTCAGCGCCGCGCCCTTGTTGCCGCGTTCCTCCTTTTCCACCTGCACGATCAGTTGCTGGCCCTCGCGCAGCGCGTCCTGGATGCGCGCGGTGCGCATGTCGACGCCCTCGCGGAAATACTGGCGGGCGACTTCCTTGAAGGGGAGGAAACCGTGGCGGTCTTCGCCGTAGTTCACGAAGCAGGCTTCCAGCGAAGGCTCGATGCGGGTGATCACGCCCTTGTAGATATTGCCTTTGCGCTGCTCGCGTCCGGCGGCTTCGATGTCGATGTCGATCAGCTTCTGACCGTCGACGATCGCGACCCGCAGCTCTTCCTGCTGCGTCGCGTTGAACAACATGCGTTTCATGTACGGCTCCAGTGCGGCTCTGCCGGCTCGTCGTCGACGACGAACGAACGCTGGGCGGGCCGCGCTTTTTTGACTGCAAAACACGCGGAGTCGAGGTCGAGGCGGGAGAATTGCCGCGGGCGGGCGTCGCTGCCCGGAACGGACGGGCGACGGCGCGCAGCAGGTGCGAAGGCGGACGATCGTACCGGACAGGCACGCCGCACCCGCCAGCGCCGCCGGGTAGGCGGGCGTCTGGCCGGTCGGGGGCGCGCCGTCTGGCGCGCGCGGCTCGAGCGCACGGCGGATCCAGCGGGATCGACCCGTGCGCTTCTCTCGACTGTCCGTTCGGTTGGAGGCGTGCCGTACGGGCACAGCCGTTTCCCGGTCCCTGCATGTTCGCAATCGGCCAGCGTCCGCCAGAGGGACGGGCGCTGGTGTCTGAATTCTTTTTTGCCAAGACTTCGCGCTCTGCGTCGGGCGATCTGGGCCGAACGCGCCTGTGGGCGCCATCCTTGCCGGTCTGTCCGACGTGCGTGCAACGTGCTGCTCTGGTCTATCGGGTGAGCAGCACCCCGTGGTGCAGTAGAATAGACGTTTGTCGCACCGGGGCAATCTCGCGCCAGCCGGATCTGGCCGGTCGACACAGCTTGCTGGGCAAATTATAGGCAGAATGAAAGAGTTAGGCAAAATGTCCCGGCATCAGACGTTCGCCGATCGCGTCGCCCTCGTCGTCATCGACGAGGACGACGCCGGCCAACGCATCGATAACTTCCTCATGCGCATCTGCAAAGGTGTGCCGAAGAGTCACGTCTATCGGATCCTGCGCTCCGGCGAGGTGCGCGTCAACAAGGGGCGGATCGACGCCGATTACCGGCTCGTCGCGGGCGATACGCTGCGCGTGCCGCCGATTCGCGTCGCCACCAACGCGGCGGACGGCGAGGGCGGGGCGGGCACCCAGGCGGCGGTGCCGCCCGCGTCCTTCCCGATCGTCTACGAGGACGCGCACCTGCTCGTGATCGACAAGCCGGCCGGCGTCGCGGTGCACGGCGGCAGTGGCGTGAGCTATGGCGTGATCGAGCAATTGCGCCGCGCGCGCCCCGACGAGCGCTTTCTCGAACTGGTGCACCGGCTCGACCGCGAGACGTCGGGCGTGCTGATGCTGGCGAAGAAGCGCTCGGCGCTGACGGCGCTGCACGCGCAGTTGCGCGACAACCAGACCGACAAGCGCTATCTGGCCTGCGTGCGCGGCGACTGGACCGAGCCGCGCCGCGTGGTCAAGGCGCCCCTGCACAAATACGTCAACGCCGAGGGCGAGCGGCGGGTCGCGGTCCATGCGGACGGTCAGGCCGCGCACACGATCTTCTCGCTGCTCGAACGCTTCGACGGCTACGCGCTGCTCGAAGCGCACCTGAAGACCGGTCGTACCCACCAGATCCGGGTGCATCTGACGCATCTGGGCACGCCGATCGTCGGCGACGACAAATATGGCGACTTTCCGTTGAACCGCGCGTTGTCGCGCGCCGGCGCCATGCCCGGCATCAAGCGCATGTTCCTGCACGCGGCCCGGCTGCGCGTGACACACCCGGCCACCGGCGAGCCGATCCTGTTCGAAGCGCCGCTGCCGCCGGAATGCGCGCGTTTCGCCGAACAACTCCGTAGTCAACTTCCTAGTCAACCTTCCCGATCCCATGGCCAGAACCCGCTTTGACCTGATTGCGTTCGACTGGGACGGCACGCTCAGCGATTCGACCGCGCATATCGCCCAGAGCCTGCAAAGCGCCTGCCGCGACCTGCGCCTGCCGGTGCCCGCCGCCGACGCGGCGCGCTATGTCATCGGGTTGGGGTTGCGCGACGCGCTGGAGACGGTGGCCCCCACGCTTCTTCCGGCGGACTATCCGCGTCTGGTCGAGCGCTACCGGTACCATTTTCTCACCGGCGAGCCGGACCTGGCGCTGTTTCCAGGCGTGCGCGAGATGCTTGAAAGCCTGCGGTCGGCCGGATATTTCCTCGCGGTCGCCACCGGCAAGAACCGCGTCGGGCTGAACCGCGCGCTCGCGCATTCGGGCGTCGCCTCGCTGTTCGACGCGACGCGCTGCGCCGACGAGACGTTTTCGAAGCCCCATCCGGCGATGCTGCACGAACTCACCCGCGAGCTCGGCCAGGAGAACGCGCGCACCGTGATGATCGGCGACACCACGCACGATCTGCAGATGGCGATCAACGCCGGCGTGGCCGGCATCGCCGTCACCTATGGCGCGCATCGGCCCGAGCCCTTGCGGGCGCTGGCCCCCCTCTTCTGCGCGGACAACGTCGCGGAACTGAGCGACTGGCTGCACACCCATGCCTGAGAACCCGATGAGCGACAGTCCCTTGCCCCTGAATTCCGAGAACCGCGTGAACGGTGCCGCCGCGACGCCGGGCGCGACGCCTGGCTGGGAGCAGGAGGCGTTGCGCACGATCGCGCTCGCCGCCATCCGCGAGCAACGCGCCACGCGCCGCTGGCGGATTTTCTTCCGGCTCGCCTGGCTGGTCATTTTCCTCGCCCTCGTGACCGCGGCGTATCTCTTCCTGTCCGCGGACAAGACGACGGGCGGCGAACGTCATACCGCGCTGATCGCCGTGCACGGCACCATCGCGGCGAAATCGGAGGCCAGTTCGGAGAACATCGACGCGGCGCTCGAGGCGGCGTTCGCCGACTCGAACACCGCGGGCATCGTGTTGCAGATCAACAGCCCGGGCGGCAGTCCGGTCGAGGCGGGCATCGTCTACCGGAACATCCGGCGCCTGCGCCAGGCGCACCCGAAGGTGCCGGTGTATGCGGTGATCGGCGACGTCGGCGCGTCCGGCGCGTATTACATCGCGGCGGCCGCGGACCGGATCTATGTCGATCCCGCGAGCATCGTCGGCTCGATCGGCGTCATCATGGAAAACTTCGGCTTCACCGGGCTGATGGACAAGCTCGGCGTCGAGCGGCGCGTGCAGACCGCGGGGGTGAACAAGGCGAGCGGCGACCCGTTCTCGCCGGAAAACCCGGTGCAGAAGCAGCACATCCAGCAGATGCTCGACCAGATCCACCAGCAATTCATCAAGGCGGTGAAGGACGGACGGGGCACGCGTCTGCACGAGACGCCCGACATGTTCTCCGGTCTGTTCTGGACCGGCGAGCAAAGCGTGCAGCTCGGACTCGCGGATGGCCTGGGCGATACCGATTTCGTCGCCCGCGAGGTCATCAAGCAGAAGGACGTCGTGGACTTCAGCGTCAAGGAAAGCCTGGGCGACCGCGTGGCGCGCCGTTTCGGTACCTCGATCGGCGCCAGCGCGTTCGGTGCAGGTACATTCGGCGCCGTGCTCGACGGCGCGACGGCGCGGCTGCGCTGATCAGGCGAGCAGCAGGAAGATGGCCGGACGCTTGCCCATCGCCGGGCGTTGCGCGTCCGGACACTGTTTCCATTCCGCCACCGTGCGCGTGGCCACTTCCTCGGTGGGCAGCGTCAGGTCCGCGGCGAAGCAGATCGCCGTCTGCGGCGCGCAATGCGCGAGCAGCGCGTCGAACATCGACGCGTTGCGATAGGGCGTCTCGATGAACAGCTGCGTCTGCCGCTGTTCGCGGGACTGCCGCTCGAGTTCGCGCAGCCGCTGCCCGCGTTGCGCGGCATCGGTCGGCAGATAGCCGTGAAACGCGAAGCGCTGGCCATCGAGCCCGGACGCCATCAGCGCCAGCAGGATCGAACTGGGTCCGACCAGCGGCACGACCCGCACGCCGCACGCATGCGCGCGGCGCACCAGCAGCGCGCCCGGATCGGCGACCGCCGGACATCCCGCATCGGAGACCAGGCCGCCGTCGCTGCCGGCGATGATCGGCGCGAGCAGTGCGTCGATCGCGTTCGCGGGCGTCTGCACGTTCAGCTCGCCGATACGGATCTGCTGGATCGGGCGCTCGGTGCCGACGCGTTTCAGGAAGGCGCGCGTCGCCTTCGCGTTCTCGCCGACGAAGTAATCGAGACGCGCGGCGGTGGCGCGCACCGGCTCGGGGAGCACCGCGCGCAGCGCGGCGTCGTCGCCTTCGCCGAGGGTATTGGGGATCAGGTAGAGAATGCCGCTCATCGGGAACCAAAAAGATCGAGACCTGCCTTCAGCAGCAGGTGCGTGACGGTCACCAGCGGCAGGCCGACCAGCGCGGTCGGGTCGTCGCTCGTGACGGCTTCGAGCAGCGCGATGCCGAGACCTTCCGCTTTCGCGCTGCCGGCGACATCATAAGGCGTTTCCGCATGCAGGTAGGCGTCGAGCGCCGCATCGGACAGCACGCGGAACCGCACCCGGGTGACGACATCGGCCTGATCGACGGCGCCGCTCGCACCGTCGACCACGCAGACAGCGGTATGGAAATCGACCTGGCGGCCGCGCATCGCCTGCAGTTGCGCGAGCGCCGTCGCGTGGTCCCCGGGCTTGCCCAGTTGTCGTCCATCGCACACGGCGACCTGATCCGAGCCGATCACGACCGCCCGCGGCCGGCGCGCGGCCACGACCAGCGCCTTCTCGCGGGCCAGGCGCAGCGCCGTGGCCGAGGGCGTCTCGCCCGCGTGCGGCGTCTCGTCGATCGCCGGGACGTCCACGGTGAACGGATAGCGCAGGCGTTCGAGCAACGCGCGGCGATACGCGGAGCTCGAAGCAAGGATCAATGGACGATGCGACGGCATGACGGGAGCAGCGGAGCCGGCGGGACTGATGGGATCGGTCGGGCCGGTGGGACTGGTGGGACTGGTGGGACTGGTGGGAGCGGCGGGAGCGGCGTGAGACATGGGTAGGGAAAGTGGGCAGTGGGGCAGGCGCGGACGCGGGCATGGACAGGACGCTTCCGGGCACGCCCTGGCGGGTTCGCCATGACGATGTTAAGTATTTGACCAGTAAAGAAAAACCGCGTAAAATATGCCGTTTTTGCGATTCCGTGGTGGCCCGTTGGCCGGCGACGGACGACTCGACGAGGATCTATCGATGAGCAAGGATACCGCCGATCAGCACGGCGCGGCGCTGAATGGGGCCGGCGAGAAGGTGGGCGACACCGCACCGGAAGCCCGCCAGGGGCGCGACAACCTGCGCGCGTTCGACCTGACGGCGTTCATCCGCGCGCGGCGCGAGCTGCGGGGCGCCGTGCGCCTGGGCGAACTCGCGCGCATGGTCGACGAGTTGCCCGCCGACGCGCCGGCCGATGCGCGCGACGAATCGATCACCTGGTTCGTGCGCGGCGAGACGCGGCGCGAAGTCCGCCGCGACGCGGCCGGCAACGGCGGCGCGCTGACGACCAGCAGTCACACCGTCAGCCAGCCCTACCTGACGCTCGAGGCGCGGGGACGGAGCTGGCTCGAATGCCAGCGCTGCATGCAGGCAATGACGTTTCCGATCGAGATCGATACCGTGTACCGGGTGATGGACACCGACGCCGAAGCCGATGCGCTCGCGCTCGACGACAGCGAGATCGAGGTGATCGTCGGTTCGGCGAGCTTCGATCTGATCGATCTGATCGACGAGGAAGTCGTGCTGTCGCTGCCGATGGTGCCGAAGCACGACGTCTGCCCGGCGGTGCATGAGAGCGTCGTCAGCGGTGCCGATGGCAGCCTGGGCGTCGAAAGCGTCGCCGATATCGATGCGCGGCTCGCCGCGGAGGAAGCCGCCGCGGCCCGGGATCCGGACGGGATCGCACTGGACGCCGCGGGCCTGCCCGATGCCGGCACGCCCGATGCCGGCACGCCCGATGCCGGTATGCCCGCAGCTGGTATGCCCGCAGCCGGTATGCCTGTCGTCAAGGCGCCAAACATGCCTGTCGTCAAGGCGCCAAACGGCCAGGCCCGCGCGGACGGTGGGCGGCCGAACCCGTTCGCCGCGCTCGCCGGTCTGCGC
>JBPBQT010000450.1:0-18477 GCA_050955065.1 Janthinobacterium lividum
GCACGCCGGCCTGCCAATGCGCCCAGTCCTTGACGATCGCCCTTACGAGCGGCTCGCCCGCCAGATACAGGTTGTCGATCGCGGGCATGAAACCGCCCTGCTTCTGGTAATTCAGAAGATTGTCGACATCCGATCCGCCTTCCGGCGGCCGGTCGAAATCCGACCCCGTGCGCAGCACGGCGACGCGATGGGTGTCGGCCAGACCCGCGGCCTCGCCGCGCTTGATGACCTCGAATGTCGCGTTGTCTTCCTGTTGCGTCGTGCAGTACACGCCCTTGCCGTCGGTCAGCAACTTGGTCCAGTCCCGTGCGCGCTGCCCGAGCGCCGTTCCCGAAAACCAGGTGTCCCCGGCGAGCGTGTCGCACTGGATCACGCTTGGCGGCTGGTTGGCGGGCGCGTTCTTGTATCCGGCGCGATAGGTTCCGGCCTCCGGACTGTCGGTGAGGGTCACATTGCGGGACAACGCGTACGCGCGTTGCAGCAACGCCTCATCCAGTTGAAACACCTCGGTGCGATAGTCGAGCGGCGGTTTCTCGGTGCCGCTCTTGGTATTGATGCCGAGATAGCCGGACGACCAGCCAGGGGGAATTTCACGCGCGTCGAGTTCCCACTGGATGCCGAAATCCACCAGATAGCGCGCCCATGCGGCGGACCCCAGCGTGCCCTGCGCCGGATCGATCCCGGCGATGCCCGCGATCAGAAAATAGGTCCTGCGCAGGTCGAACCGCCCTGAATACAGCAACGCCGCCATCGACGCGGCGGCGTTCGCGTGCCCCATGCCCGTGGTCAGCACGCAGACACCGTCGCGCGTGCAATGAATATCGGGATAATCCGGCGACAGACCGGGGACGCGGATCGCGCGCGTGGTGCCGAGGTGATCGAGCCAGGTCTTGCCCTCCGGGCCGAACATCGAGACGATCAACACTTTCACCGGCTGCCGCGGCGGCGTTTTCGGCGCGGCGTGGGCATTCCCGAGGCACAGCCATGAGACGAGCGCGCAGCCAAGCGCGCCGCGCTTTATCGATCCAGTCATCCCCATCGCCTTTTTCATCCCAGATGGTGTTTATCGGAAGGCATCCTAATTACGTGACATCGTCCTCGTTCAGATGTAAGACCTCCTGCATACCCCATCTCATTAGCAAGCTTGATGCCATGCGCACCGCTCGTTGATTGGAAAGCCTATTTTCATAAATTGCCGGCGTCTTTTCGGGCCATCTGGTCCGACTTTGAGCATACGGTCTGTTTCACGCACCCGCGCGGTGCGTCTGCCTCATTTTGGCGTCGCATGTCTGGCGTCGCACGCTGCGAGGATGTCCTGCCGCTCTGCTACCATAGCGCCTGATGACGTATCGATGAAAAGACGGCGAACGACGATGCGAAAAACGGGAAAGATCTTGACCGAAGTGAAAGGCGTGACGGATGGGGAGGCGCTCGCAACAACCGGCGCGGTTGCAGACGCGGGCGTGGTCACAGCGGTGGATACCGGTTCGAATGCGCAGGGAAAACCCGGTGCGGGGTCACGCGGCAGAAAGGAAGGTCCGACGCGCCGGGCGCGCGCGATGGAAGCCAAGAAGCAGCGCATTCTGGACGGCGCACTCGACATATTTTCCCAATACGGCCTTTACGGCGCCAGCCTGGACCAGATCGCCGACCGCGCCGACGTGTCGAAAACGAATCTGCTCTATTACTACCCGTCGAAGGACGCCCTCTACCTGAGCGTGCTGCAGGATCTGCTGACGCTGTGGCTCGCGCCGCTGCGCGCATTGAATGAAAAACAGGAACCGCTGGCGGTGATCGCGGACTACATCCGCCTCAAGTTGCGTTATTCCCGAACGCACCCGAAGGCGTCCCGGCTTTTCAGTCTCGAGGTGCTGCATGGCGCGTCGATGCTAAAGGACGACCTGCAGGCGCGCGTGCGGGAAGTCGTCGACGAAAAAGTGCTGGTGATCCGGTCGTGGGTCGCCAATGGCAAGCTTGCGCCGGTCGACCCGTACCATCTGCTGTTTTCGCTGTGGGCGATCACGCAGCACTATGCGGATTTCTCCGCGCAGATCGAAGCGATCGTCGGCAAGACGATCGACGACGACGCATTCTTCGAACAGACCGTTCACGAAGTGCAGCGGCTCATCCTGCATGGCATCGACCCGGCCTCGATGGCACCGGGCCGGTCTCCGGCGATCACCGCGCCACGGTAAGGTGTGCAGTCCGGTCCATACTGACGTCTGCGTTCAAGCCGCCGTGACGTCCGGCGCGACGCCCAAAGCGACACCGGACGTGACGTCGGCAAGAAAGCCCAGCAGGGTTTCGTTGAATGCCTCGGGCTCGGTGATGTTGTGCGCGTGCGCGCCATAGGGAACCGGCGCGAACCGGACATGACGCAGTCCCTGGGCGAGCCGCTCCGAGCAGGTCCACGGCACCAGCATGTCGTCATACGCGCAGGCGACGAGCGTCGGCACGGCGATGTCGCCCAGCCGGGCATCGATGTCGAAGCGGCGCAATGCGTCGATGCGGGCGCGCACGATCTCCTCCGCCGGAAAATGCGCGAAGGCATGCTCCACCTCCGCGCGCACGCGATCCGCGTGCTGCACGCACCACGCGGCCGGATACAGAAAGAGCGGCTGCGCTTCCACGTACGCACGCGGCCCGAGCGCGCCCAGCAGGCTCAACCGCGTGTCGAAACAGCGGGCGGAGTGGGAGTTCGGCTGCGACCACCCATTGATCGACGTAAGGCTCGCGAGCCGCTGCGGCGCGTCCAGCGCCAGCTGCAGGCCGACCAGCGCGCCCAATGCGTGGCCGACGAAGTGGCAATGCCCGACCCCGGCCGCGTCCCACACCCGGATCACGTCGTCGGCCATCGACGCGATCGCATACGGTTGCGGCAGCGTACCGGCACTACGGCCGGTTCCCCGTTGATCGTAGGTGACGACGCGATAGCCTGCCGCCACCAGGGCGGGAATCTGCGGCGCCCAAAAAGCCGCCGCGCCGCCGAGACCCGACGAGAGCAACACCGTCTCCGCCGCGTCGACCGCACCATGCACATCATAGACAGGCAACGTCACGATATCATTCCTTCGCGCCGGTACCGACATGCGCGATGGACGCGATCTCGACAAGCGCGTCGGGTTTCACCAACCCGCACTGGATGCAGTAGCGGGCCGGCTTCGTGCCGGGGAAGTAGCTCGCATAGACCTCGTTGATCTTGCCGTAGTCGTCCCAGTCCTTCAGCATGATCATGTTGAACGTGACATCGTCCATCGTGCCGCCCGCCGTCTCGATGACACGCTTGATCGTCTCCAGCACATGCCGGGTCTGCGCGGTGGCGTCGCCGACATGTACGACGTTGTTCTGCGCGTCGAACGGGAGGGTGCCCGATACGTAGACCACGCCATCGGCCATCGTGCCCGGCACGAAGGGCGCGATCGGCGTGGCGGTGCCCGGCGGAATGATCGCTTGTTTCGGCATGGCGGTTTCCTCAAAGTGTGACAGGATGTGGCTCGGACAGGCTCGCGGCGGCGGGCGTTTGCTCGGGTGCAGCCGCAACCGTGGCACAGAATTGCTCGACCGTCGATACCCAGCCGAAGAAGGTTTCGATGTTGTAGAGGGTTGCCGCCTGGATGGCCGGGCCGCCCAGTTCATGCGTGGCGTCCGCGAGCGCGACGCAGAAGTATTCGAGATGGAAACCGTCGCGCAGCGTGGACTCGACGCAGACATTGGTCGCGATGCCGGTGAAGACGAGATTGCGGATGCCCCGCGCGCGCAAGGTGCTGTCCAGCGTGCTGTTGAAGAAACCGCTGTACCGCGTCTTCGGCACGACGATGTCGCCTTCGCGCGGCGACAACGCATCGATCAACGCATAGTCCCATCCGCCCTTGGCGAGAAACTTGCCCTGCAGCGCCGGGCGCTGCCGCATCGTCTTGAGCGCATTCGACTTGTGCCAGTTCGGCGAGCCCGGGCCGCCCGCCTCGACGTAGCGGTCGTCCCAGCCGTTCTGCAGAAACACGACCAGGATCCCGGCCGCGCGCGCCGCCTCGATCGTGCGGCCGATGTTCGCGATCACGCCGCTCGCGCCGGAGATGTCGAATCCCGCCGTGTCGACATATCCGCCGACGGACGCATACGCGTTCTGCATGTCGACCACCACCAGCGCGCTGTTCTCGCGCCCGAGCCGCAGCGGCTCGGGACGCGCGGGCAGAACGAAGGCGGCTGGGGCATCGGCGACATCGGGCAGGCCCGCGGGAACGCTCGACGTGAGCGTGGAATTTGCATGACCGGACATGACGGTTTCTCCTCAGGCGACGGGTTCGATATCGCGGACACGCGACGGCACCGGCGTGTCGGCGTTCACGCGGCATTTCATCAGCGGCTGGATGCGTTCGCCGAAGTTTTCCACTCCGGCGACGAAGTCGTCGAAGGTCAGCAGCACGCCTTCCGCGCCGGGCACCTCCGCCACCTCGTCGAGCATGCGCGCCACGCTTTCGTAGGACCCGACCAGGGTGCCCATGTTGATGTTCACGGCGGACGTCGGATTCGCCATCTGGCGCACGTTCGTATCGCCGCTCGACTTCGTGTCCGCCGCGCCCTGCTGCCCGAGCCAGGCGATCGCTTCCTGATCCGCGCCGGCCTTGTAGCGTTCCCATTTGGCGAGGGCGGCGGCGTCGGTCTCGTCGGCTATCACCATCATCAGCACGTAGGTGGTGACGTCGCGCCCGGTCTTCGCGGTGGCGTCGATCAGTTTCCGCGCGGCCGGGGCGAACGCCTTCGGCGTGTTGACGCCTTTGCCGAAACAGAAATTGTAGTCCGCATACCGGGCGGAAAAATCCATCCCGGCATCGCTCTGCCCCGCGCAGATGACCTTCATCTTCGCGCCGGGCTGGGGACTGAGACGACAGTCGTCCATCTGGAAATGCCGCCCCTTGAAGTCCGACTGCCCTTTGTCGCACAGATCGCGCAGCACCTGGATATATTCGGACAGATATTCGTAGCGGGTCGCGAAGAAGTCGTCGCCGGGCCACATGCCCATCTGCGCGTATTCCGGGCGTTGCCAGCCAGTCACGAGGTTGACGCCGAAGCGACCGTTCGAGATCGAATCGATCGTCGCCGCCATCCGCGCGACGATGGCCGGCGGCATGACCAGCGACGCGGACGTGGCGAAGAGCTTGATCTTCGATGTGACCGCCGCCAGTCCCGCCATCAGCGTGAAGGACTCCAGGTTGTGGTCCCAGAATTCGGTCTTGCCGCCGAAGCCCCGCAGTTTGATCATCGACAGCGCGAAATCCAGGCCGTAGCGTTCGGCGGTCTGGGTGATCCGCTTGTTGAGTTCGAAGGTCGGCTTGTACTGCGGCGCGTTCTCGGAGAGAAGCCAGCCGTTGTTGCCGATGGGAATGAAGACGCCGACATTCATGTTGGGAGCCTCGCGCAGGAAAAGAGTTGCCGAACCTTTCGACATCAAATCCCAAGCAATTTCCGTGACATGCTTAAAACTTCATTTATATTCAACTACTTATTATTTATCAGAGGAATATTTTTTACCATTTGGTCCGATATCGCGCACCGCCCGTGGGCGTGCCGGTCGAGACGGTGCGCGCGCGCCTGTTCTTGGTGCGCATGCCGAACGATTCACTCTGCCGGCGTTGGCGGCAGCGTCCCGGCCGCCCGCGCTTCGTCATCGAGCATGCGCATCGCGGCTTTTTCCGCATTCGCCACATGCAGCCGCGCGGCGGCTTCGGCAGCCACCGCGTCGCGGGCCTTGAGCGCCTTGTAGAGCGTATCGATTTCGCGCAGGCTCGAGGGCAGGCGCGCGGGGTGCATGAGCGAGGTCGAGCGCAACCGGTTGATGCGCGAATACAGGCTGGTGAGAATCTCCTTCACCAGGCCATTGCCGCAGTTGCCGAGCAACACGTCGTAGAGATCGGTCTTTGCCTGCAGCACCCCGTTCTGGTCACCCGCCAGCGCCTGGGCTCTGAGCACCTTCGCGGTCGCGCCGAAACGGGCGATGGCCGCGGCATCCGCGAGACGGGCGAATTCGCCCGCCGCGAAGCCTTCGAGTAGACCCCGGATCGCGAAGAGCTCGGACGCTTCGGACTTCGAGATGACCGCGACGATCGGCCCCTTGTGCGGCACGCTGCTGACCAGCTTTTCCGCCTCGAGCCGGCGCAACGCTTCGCGCACGGAGGTGCGGCTTACCCCCAGGCTTTCGCAAAGCTCGCGCTCGATCAGCCGCGCCCCGGGCGCGAACCGCCCGGACATGATCGCCTGGCGAATCACGTTTTCCACCTGATGCCGCAAGGTTTCCGGCCGGATCAACGCAATGTCTGCTGCCATAATTGTCTTCCCATCATACGATTTCCCATGCCGTATGATACGTGAAGGCGCGCCCGGGTTTGTGTTTGCTCACCGGCGCGCCGGAACGCGCCCGCGGCACGCCACGGGTGTGTTCCGGGTGCACTCCGCCCCCTCCGGCGCGCATGCCGCTCAGCCCCCGTCGCCGTCACCTGTCAGGGCGCAGCGCTCCCATCGGCTTCGGCCAGCGCGGCCTCCAGAATTGGCGCGGCCATTGCCACGCCATGGATGCCGATGACACTGACGATCTCGAGCACTTCCATCAGCTCGCCGGCCGTCGCGCCGTAACGCAGCGCATTGCGCATATGCAGCTTCAGCCCCGGCACGTACAGATGCGTGGCGGCGGCATCGAACGCGCAGTAGATGAACTCCTTGATCTTCGGCGCCAGCACGCCGGTGCGCCAGGGTACGGACGAGAAATCGACATAGGTCTCGAACATATCGGGATCCAGTTCGAGCAGGCCTTCCCAGGTCGGATGCCAATAGCCGCGGTTCAGCGTGAACTGCTCCTTGAGCGCGGCGCGGCGCGGGTCGAGCGGCGGCGCGCCGTGACGCAACCCCTCCTCCTCGAGCACTTCCAGCAGCAGCGGCACGCCGACGTTCGCCGCGTGAATCCCGACGGTGGCCGTCAACTCGAGCACCTCGGTCAGCTCCTCGCGCGTCGCGCCATGCCGGATCGCCGCGCGGATATGGGCGGCGACGCCCGGCGCGTACAGATGGGTTGCCGACGCGCAGGCGGTGATGTAGACGAACGCCTTGACCTTGTCCTCCAGATGATTCTTGCGCCAGGGCACCGCGGCGAAACGCTGGTAGGCTTCGAGAAAGCCCGCGTCCAGCCGCAGGATGCTCTCCCACGCATCGCTCCATTCGCCGCGCTCGCGAACGAACGCGTCCTTGACCTCCTGCTGCCGCTGCGTAAGGCCCGTGTTGTCGCTCATGTCGTCACCCCCCGCATCGTGTCAGCGCACCGCGCGCGCGTAATCCTGCTCGGACACTTCCTCTTCCCACAGGGTCTTGCCCAGCGAGGTCGCCGTGTGCACCAGGATGCTGTCGACGGCCGCGCCATGCCAGTGGCGCTCATTGGCGGGAATCCACACGGTATCCCCCGCGCGGAGCGCCTCGGGCTGGCCGCCGGCGACGCAGACCCAGCCGGTGCCCGCCGTCACCTGCAGGATCTGTCCCTGTTGATGTGTATGCCAGTACGTGCGCGCGCCCGGTGAAAAAAAGACATTCGCGATGGTGATCGTATCGGTGGTCGGCATGATCGGGTCGGCCCATACCACCCCGGTGAAGGTTGCCGAACGCTGCTCCGAAACGACGCCCGCTGCCTTGCCGTGAAATACCTTCATGGTGTGTCTCCTGTTTGAGTGTCTTTGAGGCGCACGCCACCGGAGACGTCGCCGATCGCATCGACGACGCGATTGCTGATCACGTCGCCGTAACCGAGCGCGGTCGCCAGGCCGAAGCAGGACAGCGGTCCGGACGCGTTCAGCGAGGTCACGCCGAGTTCGCGCACGCGGTCGATGTAGAGCACCACGTCCTTGGTCATCAGCTTGTTCGTCAGCCCGCCCTCCAGGTAATCGCCATCGACGATCTTCGGAAACCGGTTCTGCGTGGCGAAGTTGACGCCGCTGCTGCTGTTGAGCACGTCGAGCAGGCGATGCAGGTCCAGACCGGCCTTCTTGCCGGCGACCATCACTTCGGCCGTGGCCGCCAGGCTCACGGCGTTCAAAAAATTGTTCAACAGCTTCGTGGTGTGCCCGGCGCCGCTGGCGCCCATGTTCAGCGCCTTGGCGGCGATCGGCGCGAATACCCACCGGACCGCCTCGATGGCCGCCGCGTCGCCCCCCACCATCAGCGTCAGCGAGCCCTTCTCGGCCGCGGCCGCGCCGCCCGAGATGCCGGCGTCGATGTAGCGGACGCCGCGCTCGGCGAATCGGGCATGCAGGCGGATCGTCGAACTCGCGGCGGCCGTGCTCAGATCGACGATCGTCTGACCGGCGCGGCAGTGCGCGAGAATGCCGTCCTCGCCCTCGACCACCTGCTCGACGACCTTGCTGTCCGGCAGCGACAGCAGCACCACGTCCGCGTAGTCGACGACCTCGCGCAGCGAACGCGCCGCGCTCGCCCCTACCGCGGCCGCCCGCCCGGGCACCGCGTCATGGCCGAGCACCGCGATGCCCGCGTCGACGAGGCGACGGGTCATTCGTCCGCCCATGTTGCCGAGACCGATGAAACCGATTCGTTCCTGATTCATGGAGCGATTTCCTGTTCAAGCACTGCGGATGATGGATACCGGACGCCGGACGCCCGATGGTGGACGCGCCCCCGCCCGTCAGAAATCGACGTCCCGGGTTTCCGGCCCCATGAAGGCGCCGATCGTGCCGATGACGCCGCCCAGGCACAGCAGCACCGCCGAGGTGGTCTGCAGCGGGATCAGCGCGCCCAGCCAGTTCATGTAGAACGCATAGAACGACGGCACGATCACCGACAGGCTGAAGCCCACGCCGAAACCGGTCGCCCGCACATCGGTGACGAAGCGCTCGTTGATGTAGGTGACGATCACGCCCCATGGGGACGTCACCAGCACCGACAGCAGGCAGACCAGCGCCATGATGGTGGGCAGGCTCATGCCCTTGACGGTCGACAGCACGTAGAGCAGCGCCGCGCCGACCGTGGCGATCAGCGGTCCGACGATCAGGAAGAAACGCCGGCGGCCGATCTTCTGTCCGATGATGCCGGAAGCGATGTAGCTGAAGAACAGCACCGAATACGACAGCAGCAGCGTGGCCGACATCTGGAAACCGCTCAGGTGCAGGGTGCGCACCAGCAGGCCGGTGGGCATGAAGATCGTGATGATGTTCTGCGTCAGCCAGAAGCCGGTCATCAGCAGCAGCACCTGGATCAGACTGCGTCCGCTCTTGCCGCGCAGCAGATCCGACAGCGGCAGCTTCTCGCCCACCTCGCCCGCGGTTTCGCTCTCCCATATCTCGGATTCCGAGACCTTGAAGACGTAGTACAGCGCGAGCAGGCCGGCGAGCGCCGCGCCGATGACGAACGGAATGCGCCAGCCCCATTGCACGTAGGGCGAGCCGGCGCCGTTCAGCGGAAAGAGCCAGAACATCGCCATCGCGACGATGTTGATCGTCACATACGCGAGCGGAAAGCCCGCGATGATCAGCCCGCCGACGAAGCCGCGCTGCGATTTCTTCGAATACTCGATCGCCAGCGGCATCGCGCCCGTATAGCCGCCGCCAAGGAAGATGCCGTCGACGAAGCGCAACAGGACCAGCAGCAGGTAGGACGTGATGCCCAGGCTCTCGTAACCCGGCAGCAACGCGATCAGCAGCGTCACGACGCCGAAGCCCGACACGGAATAGATCGACGCCTTGCGGCGTCCGATCCGGTCGGCGATCATGCCGAACAGCAGCGCGCCGATCGGTCGCCCGAGCAGGGTGGTGATGAAGACCAGCGATGCGAGGATCGTCTCGGTACCGACCGAGAGATGCGGCGGCTGGAAAAAGAACAGCACGGGAGACAGCACGACCACCGGCAAATAGATATCGAACATGTCGATGTATTCGGAGAAAAACGCGCCCTTGATCGCGTTCCTTCTCTTCACATCGATCGACTGCTCCGTGCCGGAGCGAGCCACTTCGTGTGCGCTCAACGCTTCCATACCTGTCTCCATTCTGTCAGCCGCATCACGTCCGGACGCGTGTCTTTTTCAGCGTGCTACGCCCCGCCCAGCCCCGCCGTCAACGCGAGGCCGCCACGTCCGCCGCGTTTGCCTCGTACGCCTTGATCGCTTCGCTGGCCACCCGAAACGCCGCCAGCGCGAGCGGCACGCCGCAGTACACCGACGCCTGCATCAGCACCGCGCGGATCTCGTCTTTCGTGACGCCGTTCGTCAGTGCGCCCTTCACGTGCACCGACAATTCGTGATGCTGGCTCATCGCCGTCAGCATTCCCAGGTTGAGCAGGCTGCGCGTCTTGAACGGCAGCGTGTCGTCGCCCCAGATCTCGCCCCAGCAGTATTCGGTGACGAACTTCTGCATCGGCCGGTTGAAGTCGTCGGCGTTGGCCCACGACTTCTCGACGTGCGCATCGCCCAGTACCCGCTTGCGGTTCGCGAAACCCTGCTCGAAACGTTCGTTGTTGTCGGTATCGGCCATCATCTGTTCCTTTTGAATGCGTGCTGTGAAAAATGTCTCAATCGTCGCCGTAGCCCACCAGCGACTTCGTCTCCAGGTACTCCCGGAGGCCCGCCTCGCCCCATTCGCGCCCATTGCCGGAACGCTTGTAGCCGCCGAACGGCGCGTTGAAATCCGCGCTCGGGTAGTTCAGGTGCACGCCCCCGGCGCGCAGCGCCCGCCCGACCCTGCGGGCCCGCGCAATATCGCCCGACTGCACGTAGGCGGCCAGGCCGTAGTCGGTGCCGTTGGCGATCGCGACGGCTTCCTCCTCCGTGTCGTACGGCATCATCGACAGCACCGGCCCGAAGATCTCCTCGCGCGCGATCGTCATGTCCGGGGTGACGTCGGCGAAAACAGTGGGTTTGACGTAGAAGCCCTTGTCGATACCGTCCGGACGCCCGACGCCGCCGGCGACCAGCGTCGCGCCTTCGTCGATGCCGCGCTGCACGAGGGTCTGGACCCGGTCGAACTGGTTGCGATTGACCAGGGGCCCCAACACCGTCGCCTCGTCGTCGGTCGGGCCGACCGTATAGCCGGCCGCCGCGCGCGCGGCGATGCCCGCGGCGTCGCGCATCAGGCGGCGCGGCACCAGCATGCGGGTGGGAATAGAGCAGGACTGCCCGGAGTTCGTGAAACAGGCGGCGACGCCGCGCGTGACCGCGTCCTCCAGATCGACGTCGTCGAGCAGGATATTGGCCGACTTGCCGCCGAGCTCCTGTGCGACGCGCTTGACCGTGTCCGCGGCCGCCTTCGCGACCAGGATGCCGGCCCGCGTGGAACCGGTGAACGACACCATGTCGATATCGGGATGCGCGGCGATCGCCGCGCCGACGCCCGGGCCATCGCCGTTCACCAGATTGAACACCCCGGGCGGCACGCCTGCCTCGTCCAGCACCTCGGCGAACAGCAGCGCGCTGAGCGGCGAGTATTCGCTGGGTTTGAGCACCATCGTGCAACCGGCGGCGAGCGCCGGCGCGATCTTGACGACGATCTGGTTGATCGGCCAGTTCCACGGCGTGATCAGCCCGCACACGCCGATGGGTTCCAGACTGATGCGCGTGCTGCCCCGTCGTTCCTCGAATTGAAAATCCGCCAGCACGCCGATCAGCGCGTTCAGATGCGCCGGACCGCGCACCGCCTGTCCCTTGCGCGCGAAGCCGATCGGCGAACCCATCTCCAGCCGCATCGCCTCGGCGAATTCCTCGTAACGCCGTTCGTAGATCGACAGGACCCGGCGCAACAGCGCGATCCGATCGGCGACGCTGCTCGCGGCATAGGCGGGAAACGCGCGCCGCGCCGCGCGTACCGCGCGGTCGACGTCGGTCGCGCTGCCCATCGCCAACTGGCCGAACGGCGCTTCCGTCGACGGGTCGACCAGTTCGAACCGGGGCACTGCGACCTTGCCCCCTACGGCATCGACCGCTGCCGGTTCGACCCATTTGCCATCGATATAAAACTGCGAGGTATGCGACATTTCCGGCTCCAGGAGATCAATCGGCAGACCGGCCGTTCACGTGTTCTTCGTCGGAAGCAGGCGATACATCTCGGTGTGATCGGTGGCGGGCGTCGCGCGTTGCGACACCTCGTCCCAGACGCTCGTGCAGGTCATCCCAAGCGTCATCGGATACCCGACCGATTCGGACAGCGCACGCGCGATCTTCAGATCCTTGTTCATCAGCTGCAACGCGAAACCCGACGAGAACGCGCCATTCAGCATGAACTGCTTCACCTTGTTCTCCGACGTGTTGCTGCGCCCGGTGGAGGCGTTCAGCACGTCGGTCATCGCGGCCGGATCGATGCCGAAACGCTCGGCGATATGCAGCGCCTCGACGGTCGCCATCAGGCCCGCGGCGGAGACATAATTGTTCAGCGCCTTCGCCGCGTGGCCGGAACCGGCCGGCCCGATATGCAGCACGCTCTTGCCCATCGCGTCCAGCACCGGCCGGGCGCGTTCGAGCACCGCCGCATCGCCGCCGGTCAGGATCGCGAGCGTGCCGTCCACGGCTTTCCTGACGCCACCCGACACCGGCGCATCGAGATAATCGATGCCCAGCGCCTGCAGCGTGACACCGAGTTCGCGCGAGCGCGCCGGTTCCGACGAACTCATGTCGATCACGACCGCGCCCTTCGGCAGCTGCCGCGCCCAGGCCGGGCCGCCTTCATCGAGCAGCACGCTTTCGACGATGGCCGAGTTCGGCAGCATCGTGATCAGCGCGTCCAGCGAACCCGCGCTGCCGATGTCGAGCGGCCGCGCGTCGAGCGCGGCGACCAGTTCGTCGACCCGGGCGGCATCGGCATCGGCCAGCAACAACGCGAAACCCGCCTGCGACAGGCACCTGACCATCGGCGTGCCCATCATGCCAAGGCCGACAAAGCCGATTTTCTTCAATGGGGTCATCGTCTTTCCTTTTCTCAATGAGGTCGTGCAGCGGAGCCCACGCGGCGTCCATCGATGCTTAATTATATTATTGTATGACAATCCGTCAATGCTCAAAAATGCCGGTGTTTTCCCGTAGTTCCGCGTCGGTCGCCACGTGCCGCCCGCTCCTTGCGGCACGTGGCGCGATGCCGCAGCGACGGGCACGCTCAGGCCGTGGGGCCCTCGCCGCGCGACCATTGTTCGACGTACTTGACGAGTTCGGTCATGTCGCGTCCACGGCCATCCTGCATCGCGGCATAGGTCCACATCTGTTGCACCATGCCCCCCACCCACATCGGCACCCCGAGCAGGCGGCACTCGTCCACCGCGAGACCGATGTCCTTGCAGACGCTACCGATCGGGAAACCGAAATCGAAGCTGCCGGTCAGCACCTGCTTCGGAAACTTGTCGAGCGTGGCGCCGTTCTTGCCGCTGCCCGCATTGATCACCGACAGCATCACTTGCGGATCGAGGCCGCCCTTGACGCCGGCGACGAAGGCTTCGGACGTGATCGCGAACGCGGTGGTGGAAAGCATGTTGTTGAGCAGCTTCAGCAACTGGCCCTGGCCCGGCTGGTCGCCGACGATGAAGACCTTGCCGAGACAGTCGAACAACGGCCGGACCTGCGCGAGCGCATCGGCGTGCCCCGCCACCATCATCGTCAGCGTCCCTTGCGCCGCGCCGGCGGCGCCACCGCTCACGGGCGCATCGACCGTACGAATGTCCTGCGCCAGCAGGCCCGCCGCCACATCCTGCTGCATGCGCGAGCCGACCGTCGACAGATCGACGACGATGCGGACCGCGCCGCCGCCGGCGATGCCGCCCTCGCCCAGCGCGACCTCGCGATAGACGGCGGGCGTCGGCAGACTCGTGAAGACCACCGTGGCGGCATCCGCCACCTCGCGTACGCTGCGCGCGACGCGCGCGCCCAGGGCCGCCAGTTCCGCCGTCGCGGCGGCATCGCGATCGAAGACGATCAACGGGTGGCCGTTTTCGATCAGGCGCCGCGCCATCGGCCGGCCCATCACGCCGACGCCGACGAATCCCAACAATGCTGTTTCTGACATGATCCTGCCTCGTAGGAATGAGAGTGTGTGTGTCGAAGTGCGCGGTGAATCACGTGTTCGAATACGGATCGGATCGCACGGCGGGAAGCGGGTCGGCGGGCGCCGCGCGCGCGGCGACCCCACTCATGCGCATCGGCAACGCGGCGTCCGGCGCGGCGTCGAACGTCCAGAGCGTGCGCAGCAAAGCGTCCGTATCGCACGATGCATTGCCGTATGCCGCCAGCGCGCGCAGTTTCGCTTCGAGGTCGGCATCGCTCAGCGGCACGGTCAGGCTGCCGCGCGCGGCGTCGATCTGCCGCGAGACCGTCGCGCCCGAACGCAGGACGAGCGTGATGCGCGCCGCCTCGACCGGGTACGCCGGATCGTCGACGAAGCGCAGGCGCCGGCCCAGCGCGCGCAGCGCCGGCTCGGCGACGCAGGCGTCGTTGAATTCCGCGAGGCCGGCGCGCCCGCGCGTCAGCGCGACCGCGACCGCGTGTTGCGCGCTGACCTGCGCGGCGCGCCCGGTCTGCACGTCCGGACGGTCGGTGCGCTCCCGCAGCAGCGGATGGCCGACCAGTTCGATGGCGTCGATATCGTCGAGCGCGACATGCAGCTCGCCCAGCTCGCCCGATAGCGCCAGGCAGGCTTCGATGACCGGATTCAGCACCACGCCGCACGGATAGGGTTTGTACGTGTTCGACAGCAGCGCCCAGTCTTCCCCCAGGCCGCGCGTGAGCGCCGCCGCGTCCGGGTGCTCGGACGTCACGCGCAGAAAGCCGCGTTCGCCTTCGAGCGGCTGTGCCGGGCCGGAGAAATCCTCCGCCGCCAGCAACGCCGACAGCAACCCGTTGCGCGCGGCATTGCCGACGCTGATGCTTTTCGACATCGTGCCGAGCGCCTCGACCAGGCCGCCCGCCTGGACGACGGCGTTGCCGAACGCCCAGGCGGTGCGCAGGGCATCGAGCCCCAGCGCCCGGGCAGTCCCGGCGGCCGCGCCCACCACGCCGCAGGTCGACGTGATGTGCCAGCCGCGCTGATAGTGCCCCGGCACCGCGTTGCCCAGCCGGCACGCGACTTCCACGCCGAGCACGAACGCCAGCAGGAACCGCTCGCCCGTGATGGGCAGAACTTGCCGCGCGTGTCCGCACAATGCCCCGGGGCCGGCTTGCGCGAGCGCGAACAATGCCGCCGCGACCGGCGCGGTCGGATGAATGATCGTCGGCAGGTGGGTGTCGTCGAAGTCGAATACATTGGCGCTCATCGCGTTCAACGCGGCCGCGTTGAGGATGTCGCGCCGCCCGGCATGGCCGATCACGCCGGCGTCGCCGCCCGCATCGAACCGGCCATAGACCGCGAGCGCCTTGGCGATCGTCGGATCCACCGCGCCGGCCAGCGCGACGGCGAAATAATTCACCAGCGAACGCCGTGCCTCATGACGCACCGCCCGGGGTATGTCGGTCCAGCGGGTGGTGGCGACGAATTCGGCGAGGATACGGGTGGATGAAGCTGCTACGGTCATCTCGCATGCCTCCTGCAAAAAAGAAGAAAAGACGCGGCGCTCAAGCGACTCGGGCGACTCGGGCGACTCAGCTCGCCAGCCAGCCGCCTTCGATCGGCATCATCGCGCCGGTGATCTGGCTCCCCGCCGGGCCGCACAGGAACACCACCATGTCCGCGACATGCGCGGCCTCCACCAGCTTGCCGCCGGGCTGCTTGCCGGCGAGGAAGACCCGGGTGGCGGCGTCGCGCTCGAGGTCCCGCGCCGCCATCACGTCGCGGATCCGGCCGTCGATATTCGGCGTGAGCACGGAGCCCGGACAGATCGCGTTGCAGGTGATGCCGTCGTTGACCGTCTCGATGGCAACGGCGCGCGTCAGGCCCAGCAGCGCGGTCTTGGTCGTGACGTAGTCGACGCGTTGCGCCACCGCCCGCGCGCCGTACACCGACGTCATGTTGAAGATCCGCCCCCAGCCCGCGGCGCGCATCGCCGGCAACGCCAGCTGGATCGCGCGAAAGGCGGCGGTGACGTTCACGGCGAGCGCTTCCTGGAAGTGTGCGAGCGGAAACGCGTCGATGGCCGCGAAATGCCGGATCACCGCGTTGTTGACCAGGATGTCGATGCGCCCGACACGCTCGCCCGCTTCCCGCATCAGGCGCTCGACAGCGGCGGGGTCGCGCAGATCCGCATGCAGATAGTCGACCGCGACGCCATGGCGCGTGCCGAGTTCGCGCAGCAGCGGCGCCATCTTCCCGGCTGTTTCCAGCCCATGCAGCACGATGTTGCACCCCGCCGCCGCGAGTCCTTCGGCGATCGCCAGTCCCAGGCCATCCGACGAACCCGTGACCAGCGCGGCCCGCCCATGCAGTGGCGGCGAGGCGGCCGGTCGCGGCGTCTCCCGTTGCAGCGTGGCAGACGTGCCGGACGTGCCAGCCGTCGAAGGCGTCGCGGGAGACGCGGCAGGTGTCGCTCCGGTTCGCGCGCTCATCGCGGCCCCGCGTCGAGTCGGGCGATCCAGCCTTGCGTCGCCGCATCGTGCGCCGGAAACAGATCGAGCACGGCGGGATCGTGACCAGGGATCACGCCCTCCGGCGCATCGGCGAGACGATGCGCGCTCGCATAGCCTTCGAGCATGTCGCCGACGTTGTAGACCACCGGAAACGGCCGGTCCTGGCGCATGTTCGCGTAGAAATGCGAGGCGTCGGACGCCAGCACGATCCAGCCGCGCTCGGTATGCACGCGCACTACCTGCAGACCGTTCGAGTGGCCGCCGACCCAATGCAGACTCAGCCCCGACGTCAGCGCCGATGCGCCGTCATGGAAGGCCACCCGGCCGTCGAAGACCCTGCCGACCATGGCCTTCACGTCGTCGGGCTCGAACGGATGCGACAGTGCCTGATGACACATGCAGCGCCCGGTGCAGTACGCCATCTCCTTGTCCTGGACGTGGTACCGCGCGTTCGGAAACAAGTTGCGGTTGCCGGCGTGGTCGTAGTGCATGTGCGTGAGGATCACGTCCTCCACGGTGTTCACGTCGATGCCGATCCGTTGCAATCCCTGCTCGACCGGGTGCGTGATGACGCGGCCGCGCCTGGCGGCCATCTCCGCGTCGAAACCGGTGTCGACGATGAAGGAGCGCGACTCGCCCACCACCGCCCAGACGAAATAGTCCATCGGCATCGGGGCATCGTGCGGATCGCCACCGAGGAAATTCTCGCTGGCGCGGCGTTCGTGACGGGCGTATCTGATCGCGAAGACCTTGTAGTTCTCGATCGGCGCTGGCATGGGCTGGTTCTCCTGGTGCAAAGGAAGGGCGTGCGGGATGGCGGACAAGCGGAAGAGGCACGCGGCATCACCATCGGTGCCGATCGCGTCAACGCGCGCCGCCCGGGTCGGCCGCGATATCCTCGAGCGAGCGGTGCTTCGTCTCCACGCCGATCGTCGCGACGATGACCGCCTGCAACAGCAGCGTGCCGGCGATCAGCGTGATGACGCCGACGATGCCGAACCCGGCGAACACCGCCGCGACCGCATACGGGACGAGGATATTGACGCCGCGGCCCACGGTATTGCACAGGCCCGAGCCGCGCATGCGCAATTCGGTGGGAAACAGTTCCGGGACGTAGCTCGCGACGCTGAACGAGGACAGCACGTAGATGCAGCAGGTGATCGCGAAACCCGCGGCGATGATCGTCGCCGGTGTCTGCGCGAACGGGTAGGCGATGCCGAACACCATGCCGATCAGGGAGAACGCGACGATGCCCCACTTGCGCCCGACGCGCTCGGCCAGCGCGAACGCGATCAGCGAGCCGAGCGGTCCGCCGGCGAACATCAGCGTGGTCAGACCGAGCGAGTTCGAGACGCTGTGTCCCTGCCTGACCAGGAAGGTGGGAATCCAGCTGACGAAAGCGTAATTGACCGTGAAGAGCGCGATCAGCACCGTCATGCCGGTGAGGGTTCGCCGGATCAGCCGTCGCGAGAACAGGTCGCCGATGCGCGACGTGTCCGGTGCGATCGGCTCGGACGCAGGCGACGGCAACGTTGCCTCGCCAGGCGCGACGCCGCATTGCGCCTCGATGTCCGCGACGATGCGCGCGGCTTCGTCGCCCCGCCCCTGCAACGCCAGCCAGCGCGGGGACTCCGGCATCGATTTGCGCAGGAACCAGACGAACAGCGCGCCGCACCCGGCGATCGCGAACATCCAGCGCCAGCCGTAGCGCGGAATGATCAGCCAGCCGAGGAACGTGGCGATGAACAACGAGGTATTGATGATCAGATTGAGGATCGTGCCGAAACGTCCGCGCCATCCCGCCGGGATGAACTCGCTCAACGTCCCGTAGCCGACGACGATTTCCGCGCCCATTCCCACCCCCATCACGAGGCGAAAGAAGATCAGCCAGTGCACCGAGGGCGCGAGCGCCGCGGCGATCGACGCAAAGCCATAGATGCCGAGGTTGAACTGATACGAGAAACGTC
>JBPBQT010000451.1:0-17126 GCA_050955065.1 Janthinobacterium lividum
CACGGACAACTGAACGGGATGCATCGTGCGGTCCGCCACCCGCAACAACGGGAATACCGCGAGGCGACCCTGGTTGAAGGGCGATATGCCGTCCATATGGCGATACGCCAGCGGATCGACGCGTTCGCCGGAGGGAAGGTACAGGCCAGGCGCCGCATCCAGCGGCTCGCCCCGGGCGTTCACGGCGGCAAGACCGAGCAGCGGGTGGGCCAGCCCGCCATGATGGGCGAACGGGTGGCCCCGGTCGGCCGGTGCGAACACCGGCTGCTGCCCGGAATCGAGCAGCGGAATATCGAAAACAACGCCCGCCACCGTCGCTAAAAGCGCTGCCAGGCAAGCTTCGCCGGTGCCGCGCCATACGGCCAGCGCGCCCACGGGAAGCAACCAGACGAGAAAAGTGGGCGATCCGTCGCGCGCGTCGTTCGACATGTACAACGCGCAGGGTAGAGGGACGTCGGCCGGCCCGGGCGCCAGCCGGAACCCGCCCCGGTGGAACCCGCCGCGCTCCGGCCGTAAAAAATACCTCATGCTCAGCCCGGCTTCCGTAGCGATGAATGGCATGCGTCGTCGCGAAGAACATCAGCCGTGACGTTCTCCAGCGCATTTCAACATCGCCATGCTGCCCGGAAACCGGAGGAGATCCGGCGGAACCTACGCGGAAATGCTGGGCGCCTGGCCCGGCTCGGCGGGCGGGTCGCCGATGGGTTGAACGTCAGGCGTGTTGGGCGGTTCGATCGGCGACGGTTCGCTGGGCGCGGGGCTCGGCGGGATCTCGCCCGGCATCGGCGGCTCGGGGGTTTGTGCCTGGTAGACGGTCATCGCTCTCTCCTCATGTTTCGCTGGGAGAAAAGGATGATGCAAATTCCATGCCCTGCAACTTTTCATACGATTGCCGCCTTCGGTCCGATTGCCCGGTACATCGACTAGGCGCCCGCTTCCGCCGCGGCGTCGCTCTCTCCGGCCGCCGCGTTGCGGGCGTCGTCCCCGTATTCGACAAGACGGTTGTAGAGCGTTTTCAGGCTGATTCCAAGAATCTCGGCCGCACGCGTCTTCACGCCGCCGCACTGATCGAGCGTCGCCAGGATCAGCTGCCGATCCGCTTCCGCGAGCGAGGTGCCGAACGGGATCGTCACGGCCGTTCCCACCGCGGGTTTGGACAGCGAGATCTGCAACGGCACCGCCGCGGTGTTGATCGAATCCGTCGGCGCCATGATGTAAGCGCGCTGCACGTAATTCTTCAACTCGCGCACGTTGCCCGGCCAGCCGTACGACATCATCGAGTCGAGCCCCGTCGCCGGGAATGTCTTCTGCGTCGAATAGCGCTCGTTCAATCCGCCGAGAAAGCTTTCCGCCAGCAACTGCACGTCCTTGCCGCGTTCGCGCAGCGGCGGCAGCTGGATCGGGAAAACATTCAGGCGATGATACAGATCGAGGCGCAGCTTGCCGTCGAGTACGGCTTCCTCGGGATCGCGATTCGTCGCGGCAATGAGCCGGACGTCGGTTTCGATCTCCTTGGCGGTGCCCACGCGCATGAAAACGCCCGTTTCCAGCACGCGCAGCAGCTTGACCTGAAGTTCGATCGGCATCTCCGTGATTTCGTCGAGAAACAACGTTCCGCCGTTCGCACGCTCGAAATAGCCCTTGTGCTGACGATCCGCGCCGGTGAAACTGCCGCGCTCGTGACCGAACATCTCGGACTCGATCAGGTTCGGCGAGATCGCGCCGCAGTTCACCGCGAGGAACTCGTGTTTGCGTCGCAGACTCAGTTCATGGACCGTCTGCGCGGCCAGTTCCTTGCCGGTACCGCTTTCTCCGATCAGCAGGACCGACGCTGCCGTCGGTGCGACACGGTTGATCTGGTCATACACCTCCTGCATTGCCTGCGAATTGCCCAGCATCAAGCCGAAACGGCCAAAACGCCGCAATTCTCCCCGCAGGCTGCCGATTTCGGCCTTCAAATCGCCCGCCCGGGGAATGCGGTTGATGATGGCCTTCACACGCTGCAGATTGATGGGCTTGACGAGGTAATCGGTAGCGCCCTTTTTCAATGCGTCCACAGCGGATTCGACCGTCGCATGACCGGTAAACACGATGATCTCGACGCCGGTACGGGGATCGAGATCCTCGAAGAGCTCGACGCCGTTGCCGTCGGGCAACTTCAAGTCCGTGAATACGACATCCGGCATCTGGCGCACGATCTGAATCCGCGCCTCGCGAAGGTCACCGGCCGTGGCGATCGTCAAACCCTCGCTCGTGATCACCTCGACCAATGCATTGCGGGTGTTGACGTCATCGTCGACTACGAGAATGTGTGGCATTGCTTGGCTATTATAAGAATCGTTGCCGTGAGCGCCACCTGCATGAGCGATTCACGGTGCCGCGACGAACGTCCGCACGGCAGGCTGGCCGATCAGACAATGGCCAGTTTGCGTCAAGACGGGGTCCGATCGGCGGGTAAGGTGCGTCCATGCTGCCCGCTTCCGGCGCCAATGCTCCTGCTTGCACCCGTGAAGGCGCAAACACAGGGAGGGACGAACGGACAACAACGGCTCGATTATAAAGCTATACGAGATATCTGAGGGCACAACGAGTCAGCGTCCACGCAGGACGCCAGGGGACCAGCCTGTTTCAACCCGTTGTCAGGTTGACGCAGGCTTCGTAAAGGTGTCGAAGCGCGCCGGAATCGTCACGCGGGTGCGTCCGGGTGCCCGGCGCGAAGCGGATGACGGGATTCGCTCGCGCTCCGCATTCGGCCTGATCGCCTAGCCGCGCGGGAATTCCCAGGCGTCGCGGGTCGACCCTCCGGCGGTAGCCGGACGCGCGGGTTCAGCCTCGGCGGGCTTTTCCTGCAATGCGAGCGCGCGGTCGCCATGGAACGAACCGCCCTCGTCCTCCCAGCGCGTGATGTCACGGTGCGGCATGTTGCGCACGTTGTTCTGCGCCCGTTGACGCAGCCAGTACGCGGTGCCACTCAACAGCGCCGCCAGCAAAATGCCTGATTTTCGACCCATACAGCCTCCCTATCACATAGATCTTGTCGTTATGAATGGCGATGCTTCAATGAAAGCGCTGCCAAAGACGCCAGAGCGTCCATCCGCGCGTCATCAGTCCCGGAATCGAACGCAGGCTCGGACGCAGGCGAAACGCCAGCAGCGCCACCACCGGCGCGACCGGGTACAGCCAGTGCCGCGAACCACCGGCGCGGGCCCGCAGCGCCTCGATACGGTGCACGGGCACCAGCAATGCGTCCACCGCCTCGCCGATCCTGATGCGTTCCAGCGCGATCTCGTCGAGCACCCGCTCGCGTCGCTCGGCCAGCGTCGGGCCCTTCGCCTTGGACTTTGCCTTGGATTTCGCCTCGGTCATTGCAGCGTCTCCACCGCCTTGCGATCCTTCTCCAGCTCACTCAGGCTGTGGTTGAACAAGGTTGTGGGCTTCTTGACGCGATAGATGAAGAACACCACTGCGAGCACGGCCACCAGGAAGGCACCGCCCGCCAGCCAGCCGATCGCGGCCAGGCGCGAGGTCGTATCCCAGTACGCGGCGATGATCAACAGGGCGCCGAAGATCACCGCGATGAAAACGAAGAAACAGGCGACCAGCGCCGCGACGAGCAGCGCCAGGACGCGATCCCGCTCCTCGATCACCTCGAGCGCGAGCAGTCGGAGCCTGCTGCTCGTTTGTGAGATCGCGCCGACCAGCAGCTGCCTCAAAGATTGAACTAGGCTAGCCTGGGCCATGGCGTGCTTCCTCCTAACGTGGGTAATGAATGGAATGAATGAATGAGCAGGGTCAACGGGCCAGCAGCGCGCCCAGGACGATGCCCGCGGCAACGCCGAGTCCCAGCGCCTGCCAGGGCTTTTGCCGTACATACTCGTCCGCCGTGCCGGCCAGCGCGCTGGCGTTCGCGTGCGTGGCGCCCTTGGCTTCCACGGCCTTGTTCTTGATCGTGCCCAGGTGGCCGGTCAAACGGGTGCGCAGACCATCAAGCTGTTCGCCGGTGGCCGATGCGGTCAGACGCAGCAGTTCCTGTGTGTCGGATGCCAGCACACGCAGGTCCTCGTTGACCTTTGCACGTCCCAGGGAAATCTGTACGCTGTTTTCTGCCATTGTCCTCTCCTCTTTCCATTGTTGGCCATGGGCCTGAATCATCGCCTTGCCACCGCAATCACGTTCGTTCCGGCGTTTTCGTCAACCGCGCCGCCGTCACTGCCGTCACTGCCGCCATCGTCAGGCGACCGGGCAGGCTTGTTGAAACAAGCATTTCGGGACTTGTCGCGAAACAATTTAGCACCTTCCGTGCCAGACAAAAATATCTTGCAGGAAAAGCTTAACGCCCGCGGCGGGCCGTGCATAGGCGTAATTTTTACTGAGACGATGTAAAGAGCCGGACAACGGACGTGCACGGGCCGGCCGCCGGACCGGGCGGCGCCCCATGCCGCTGTCGTGTCGGCCCTGGATCGGTTAGGATGACGCGATGCGGGCACGCTTGCCGTGCGCGCTTGCGGCGCCACACAGATAGTAGCCGCGGCAACAACGGCTATTCAAGGCTCTATACGGAAAAATTTTATGTCGTCGACTGATCCCGATCGTGCTGCTGCGCCTGTCGGGGAAACGCCGCCCGCGCGCAAGCGTGCGGTGAGCAAGCCCACCGGGCTGAAATCGTATGGAGCGCTGTTCGGCGGCTCCGATGCGATGCTGTCCCTGTACGAACAAATCGAACGCGTGGCGCTGACGGACGCCACCGCGCTGATCATCGGCGAGAGCGGCACCGGCAAGGAGTTGATCGCACGCACGATCCACGACTTCAGCGCCCGGCGTGCGGCGCCTTTCATCGCCGTGAACTGCGGCGCGATTCCGGACAATCTGATCGAGGCCGAGCTGTTCGGCCATGAACGCGGCAGCTTCACCGGCGCGGCGCAGGCGCGCGTCGGCTACTTCGAGCACGCCAAGGGCGGCACGATCTTTCTCGACGAAGTGACGGAAATGGCGCCGGTGCGCCAGGTCAAGCTGCTGCGGGCGCTGGAAACCGGCCGTTTCTTCCGCGTGGGCGGCAGCGAGGAAGTCGTGTCCGATGTGCGCATCCTGGCCGCGACGAATCGCGATCCCGCGACCGCGGTCAAGGAAAACGGGCTGCGCGAGGACCTGATGTACCGGCTCGCGGTGTTTCCGCTGCGCGCGCCGCCGCTGCGCGAGCGCGAGAACGATCGCGAGCTGCTCGCCGAGCATTTCCTGACCAAGCTCAACACGCAGCACGGCACGACCAAGATCTTCTCGAAACGCGCGATCGAGACGATGCGGGGGTATTCGTGGCCGGGCAATGTGCGGGAATTGAAGAACGCCGTCTATCGCGCGTACATCCTGGCCGAGGAGACCGTCGAGCTGCCGCACCCGCACCTGAACAGCCGCAGCAAACGCCCCATCACCCAGGGCGATGCGATGAGCATCTGGGTGGGGACACCGCTGGTCGATGCGCAGCGCCAGATCATCCTGGCGACGTTGAAGCACTGTGGCGGCGACAAGCGCAAGACGGCAAAGGCGCTGGGCGTGAGTCTGAAGACGCTGTACAACCGCCTGGGCAGCTACGAGGAAACCGCCGCGGAAGTGGCAGGCGAGATCGCCGACGACGGCGCGGTTTCCTGAATCCCCGCCGGACGCCGACGCGCCACGGGATCAGCTCTCCACGTCCTCGAGGCTGAAAGTCTCGGCCTGGTCGTTGTACGAGAAGATTTCCGCATACCGTCCCCAGTTGATGACCGCGTCGAGCGTTTCCTCGGCGGCGCTGTCGGACAGGAAATCCTCCAGCTCCTGCTCGAAACGCACGCGCGGCGCGCGATGGCCAGGGCGTTCGTTCAGGACTTTCTTGATCCGCGCGGCCAGCGGCACATTGCGCAGCAGATGCTCGGCGAACAGCATCTTGCGCGCCTGCGTGCCGTAGTCCGCGAAGACCTTCGCCGCGGCCGTCAGCAGGATGTCGCCCTCGCGCAGTTCCGCGAAACGCAGGTTCTGCAGCACTTCCGCCACCGGGAACAGGTCGTCCACCTCCAGGTGCAGACTGCGGGCGATCTCGGGCAGATCCGCCTTGCCGTTGTAGGGCGCCGCCGCCAGCGTTTCGATCAGCCCGGCCATCAGGTTGGTCGACACATGCGGCAACCAGCTGCCGAGCGACAGTTCGTTCTTGCGCATGGCGTCGGGACCGCCGCGCGTGGTCATCTTTGCGTAGATGTCGTCGACCAGCCGCCGAAACGTCGGATCCAGCCGATTGCGGGGGTGCTTGAACGGCACCGTGATCTCCGCGATCACGCGTCCCGGGTTCGACGACAGCAACAGGATGCGGTCGCACATGAAGACCGCTTCCTCGATGTTGTGGGTGACGATCAGCACCGATTTGATCGCCAGCTTGTTGTCGGTCCACAAATCGAGCAGGTCGGTGCGCAGGGTTTCGGCGGTCAGCACGTCGAGCGCGGAGAACGGCTCGTCCATCAGCAGCACCGTGGGGTCGACCACCAGCGCGCGCGCGAATCCCACGCGCTGGCGCATGCCCCCGGAGAGTTCGCGCGGATAGGCATTCTCGAAGCCGTCGAGACCGATCAGATCGATGGCCGCCAGCGCGCGTTCGCGCCGCGCGCGCGCGGGCACGCCCTGCGCTTCCAGACCGGCCTCCACGTTCTGCAGCACCGTCAGCCACGGAAACAGCGCGAAGGTCTGGAAAACCATCGCCACGCCGGCCGCCGGGCCTTCCAGCGTCTTGCCCAGATAGGTCACCTTGCCGCTGGTGGGTTTGATCAGCCCGGCGATGATGCGCAGGAGCGTGGATTTGCCCGAACCGGAGCGTCCGAGCAGCCCGACGATCTCGCCGTTGGACAGCGTCAGGTTGGCGTCGTCGAGTACCAGCAGTTCGCCCTGGGTCTTGTCGAAGCCGCGCGACACATGTTCGACCCGCAGGATCTCCTGGACCGGCGGCACATCGGGCGCGGCGCGGGGCGTGGGTGCAGGTGCGGGCGCGGAGGACGGAGTGGGAATGAAATCAGCCATGGGTTATCAGTCGAAGCGAAGACGCGTCTCGGCATAGGCGTACAGCGGGCGCCACAACAGCCGGTTGAACAGCGTGACATAAAGGGACATCACGGCGATGCCGAGAATGATGTGCGGATAATCACCGGCCGCGGTCGTCTCGGCGACATAGGCGCCCAGGCCATGCGCGACCACCTTCGTATTGCCCCACGTCACCGCCTCGGCGACGATGCTGGCGTTCCATGCGCCGCCCGACGCGGTGATCGCGCCCGTGATGTAGTACGGGAACACGCCCGGCAGCATGACCTTGAACCACCACTGCCAGCCGCGAATGCGCAGATTGGTGGCGACTTCGCGGAAATCGTTCGGAAACGCCGACGCACCGGCCACCACGTTGAACAGGATGTACCACTGCGTGCCGAGCACGATCAGCGGCGACAGCCAGATATCCGCGTTCAGGTGATAGCGGACGATCACGATGACGAAGACCGGGAACAGCAGGTTGGCCGGAAACGCGGCCAGGAACTGCGCGAGCGGCTGGATCTTCTCGGCCAGCGCCGGGCGCAGGCCCACCAGGATGCCGATCGGCACCCACACCAGCGACGCGAGCAGCATCAGCACGGACACGCGCAACAGCGTGATCAGACCGAGGCCGAACACGTGCAGCACATCGCGCACGCTCACCGTCGCGGACATGTAATGGATGACGCGCCAGCCGAAATACACGGTCATGCCCAGCAGGATGGCGGCGAGCAGGATGTCGACCGCGCGCGTGGACAGCCGCAGGTGGCGCCGACGTCCCAGCCGGCGACCCAGCCCGCGTTCCAGTCCGCGGCCCAGGGCGGCGGTCGTTTCCCGTCCGCTGCCGAGCCACGCGGCGAGACGTGCGGGCAGCGGCAGCTTGACCGGCAGGCGGGCCACGGTGGCCAGCACCCAGCCGGCCGGCACCAGCAACTGGTGGATCAGGCGCGTCTTGCGGATCAGATCCAGCAGCCAGGAATGCGGCTGGTGCTGGCTGCCGGTCGTCTCCATCCGGAATTTGTCGGCCCAGGCGACCAGCGGGCGGAACAGCAGTTGATCGTAGAGCAGGATGACGATCACCATCGTGACGATGACCCAGCCGATCGCCGGGGTGTTCTGCACGCTGATCGCCTGCGCCAGATAGGCGCCGATGCCGGGCAGCGCGAACGTATGATTCCCCACCGTGATCGCTTCGGACGCCACCACGAAGAACCAGCCGCCGGACATGCTCATCATCATGTTCCAGATCAGCCCGGGCATCGAGTACGGCACGTCGAGTTTCCAGAACCGCTGCCAGGCCGTCAGCTGGAAGTTCTTCGAGACCTCGTCCAGGTCGCGCGGCACCGTGCGCAGCGACTGATAGAAGCTGAACGTCATGTTCCACGCCTGACTGGTGAAGATCGCGAAGATCGCCGCCAGTTCCGCGCCCAGCACCCGCCCCGGGAACAGCGCCAGAAAGAACGTCACGGTGAAGGAGATGAACCCAAGCACCGGCACCGACTGCAGGATGTCGAGCACCGGCACGAGGACTTTCTCGGCGCGCCGGCTCTTGGCCGCGAGCGTGCCGTAGACCAGCGTGAAGACGAGCGAGGCGATCATCGCGGCGAGCATGCGCAGCGTCGTGCGCAGCGCGTATTCGGGCAGACGCGACGGGTCGAGCGAGATCGGCTCGGCCGCGAGCGTGGACATGGGCGCAAGGGTCTGGTGAAAGCCGACCGCCGCCATCGCCAGCAGGCCGAGGATCATCGGAAAGGCGACGAAATCCCAGCGGTTGGGCCGCAGCCGCCAGGCCGACACGTTCGCGCCGCTCAAGGTCTCCGGAGTTTGCCGCATCAGGCTGTCTCCCGGCGCGCGTCCGGGCCCCGACGCCGTGCCGGAGACAGGCGCGGCGCATCGAACGGCAAGCCGTATAAGGTATGAATCGGTGACATGCGGATGACGATCCTGTGAAGCGGTGAGCGTGATTGCCGGGCGCGATTATCGAACGCGGGGACCCCCGCAGCAAGCCGGTGGGCGGGGTGATCGGCCGCGCGATTCGGCGACGGACCGACACTACACCAACCTGCGTTTCACGCACAACCCCGCGCCGCTGTTTACCGGCAGTTTCCGCGGCTTTCCGGGTGAATCTGCGGTCCTGCGCCACCCGATGCACCGCCAGCGGAAGGATTGCCGGCGCAAGCCGTAACGGACGCGCCCCGGCGCCCCCCACTCGCCCGCACGCACCCGGACGCGGTATCATCGCCTTTCCATCACGCTGACGCAGGAGACGGCCATGAAAGGCAACTATGTGATTGTGTGTCGCGATCAGGATGCCCATGAATGCGATCAGATCATGGCGGAGTACGGCGCGCAGCAGACCCGGCTGTCATCCACGGCCTGGTATCTGAAACTCGATGCGGTGCCCGAAGTCATCCAGGAACAGATCATCGCGCGCATCGGCAAATACGCGACCCATTATATTTTCGAAACGTCCAGCGTGACCTACAACACGGTCGACAGCGACGCCGCGACCGCGTTGAACACGCTGTTTTCAGACTGACATCGCGTCTTTCGGGCGATCGCCGGCACCGGGCTGCCAGACCGGGCCGCTGATCGGCCGCCGGGCCGGGCATGCGTCAGGCGGCCGGGCATCGACGCAGGAACACCGGCGGCATTGTCGGCCAGGGGCAGGCAGGGCCCGTAACGTCAAACGCCGCGCTGCGTCGTGCGAAAGCGCAGTTCCACGCGCAAGCCACCCGACGCCCCGTTCGACAGGATGCACCGGCCGCCGGCGCGCTGCGCGAGCCGCTCGACGATCGCCAGCCCGAGCCCGCAATGGGCATTGCCACCGCGCGCCGGATCCAGCCGGACGAACGGCCGGCTGGCCGAGCCCAGTTCCGCTTCCGGAATGCCGCCGCCATCGTCCGACACCGCCACGAACCAGCCGTTGGCGATGGCGACCCCCGGCGCCGTCTCCCGCTCCTCCACGTTTCGCGCCCAGCGCGTGCCGGCCGGCGCCGTTTCGCTTACCACCCCGGTGGAGATCGTGACGGGCGGCGCGCCATATTGGTAGGCATTCTCGATCAGGTTGGACAGCAGCCGGTCGAGCGTGGCGGCGCTCAGTTCACAGTCGTCGCGCGCGTGCAGCTCCAGGCGCAGCGGCGCGCGCTCCGGCCAGGCGCTCTGGAAGTTGCGCGCATAGCGGATGCAGTGGGCGTTGACCGACTGCAGCGGGCTCTGATCGGCGCCGTCGTGCGCGAAGACCAGGAACTGGTCGACGATATGCGTCAGCGAGTCGACGTCGCGCACGAAACCGTTGCGCTGTTTCTCGTCGTCGACCATCTCCGCGCGCAGCCGCAGACGCGACAACGGCGCCTTGAGGTCGTGCGCGACCCCCGCGAGCATGATGCCGCGATCGCTTTCGTTGCGCGAGATGTCCGCCACCATCTGGTTGAAGCGTCGCGTGAGCAGGCGGAACTCCTGGGGCCCCTCCTCGATGACGGGCGGCACGTCGCGGCCGCGTCCGAACCGCGCGGCCGCGGTCGCCAGCTTGCGAATGGGATGCTGCAGCCGCCACGCCGCGAACAGCGCGAACAGCACGGCCGCGGAAAAGCTCGAAATCAGCCAGATCACCATCCGGTCGCCCTGCGGCCGGGGCGGAGGCAGCGGACGCACCGCCATCACGATCCAGTTCGGCTGATCGGGCAGCAGTACCCACATGACCGGATCACGCCTTTTGCCGGCGTCTGCCGGCATGCGGATCTGCGTGCCGGCCGGCAGGCGCTCCCGCAACTCCGCGATGAAGGCGCTCAGGCCCGGCACGATCGGGGTACGCGGCCCGGGCACGCCCGGACCGCCGAGCGGCACCGTGCGCAGCCGCCACGGCAGAGGCTCGGTCGAGCCGCTTGCGACGTGCTGCTCCACCGCCTCGATCAGGAAGCGGGTCTCCTCGACCGCGTAGCGACTGCGCATCTCGCTACGCTCCACCTTGACGAGCGCATACCAGACGAAGTGCGGCAGCAGCAGGACGATGATGACCAGCGCCGCAAGCCGGCTGAACAGTGAATTAAGTCCCCTTGGCTTCACGGTCGCCTTCCGGGACGAACACATAGCCGCGACCCCGTACCGTCTGAATGAAACGCGGCACCGACGGGTCGTGTTCCAGGATGCGGCGCAGCCGCCAGACCTGAACGTCGATGCCCCGGTCGGTGCCGTCGTATTCGGGACCGTGCAGCAGTTCGAGCAGGCGTTCGCGGGCGAGCGTGCGCATCGGCTGCGAGACGAACACCTTCAGCAACGCGAACTCGCCGCCCGACAACGGCAGGACGCTGCCTTCCCGGCTCAGCGTGCGGGCCTGGAAATCCAGCGAGAAGCGGCCGAACACATAGGGCGCGCGCTGTTCGGGAGCCGCGCTGGGCACGTTGCGACGCCGGCGCAGGACGGCCTGGATCCGCGCCAGCAGCTCGCGGGGGTTGAAAGGCTTGCCGATATAGTCGTCGGCCCCCAGCTCGAGCCCGACGATGCGGTCGACGTCGTCGGCGCGCGCCGTGAGCATGATCACCGGGATGTCATCCCCCGCGCCGCGCAACTGGCGCAATGTCGTCAGGCCGTCGACCCCCGGCATCATCAGATCGAGCACGATCAGATCGGGGCGTTCGCGCTCCAGACGGCGCTCCAGGCCGCCGCCGTCGTGCAGCACGGAGACCTCGATGCCCTGCCGGTTGAGATAATCGCGCAACAGATCGCGCAGTTCGGGGTCGTCATCGACGATAAGTATCTGGGTAGGCATGGCGGAATTCTACGAGTTTTTGGAAAGGGACGGACCGTGGCGACAGGACAAGTGGTTACTGCATGTTACCCGTGGGCCGCGTGCGGGCGATGCGGTAAACCGCGGTAATGAAAACGCCGCGACGGTAACATCCGCGGCCGGGAAAGACTTTACGCTTGTATCAGGATGGCGCGGCACGCAGCGTGCGTGACGCGTCGTCGTCAACGTTCAAAGGTTTCAAAAGGAGAATTGCCCATGTTCAGGACCCGGAAAGCACTGGTCGTCGCAGCCGCGGCGCTCGCCGCCTCGTTCGGCGCGCATGCCGCGCCGAGCGCCACGGATGCGGGCACCGCGTCGGACGTACCGCCCCCGCATGGCGCGCCTCATGGCCACCGGGGCGACCCGGGGCGGCCCGGTGATCCGAACGGCCCGCGCGGCCCGGGCCCGATGGGGCAGCCGGGCGGTCCCTGGCTCGCGCACGTGCTGCAGCGGCTGCACGATCAGCTGAAACTCACGCCGTCGCAGGAGCAGGCATGGAACCAGGCGCGTGCGAACACGAAACACAACTTCGAAGCGCTGCAGGCGAATCACGAAGACATGCGCCAGCAGATGGAAGCCGCCGCGCAGCAGCCGATCCTCGATCTGAACGCGCTGCAGGCGACCCATGCGCAGGACGCGGCGCGTGAGCAGATGCTGCGTTCGGACACCGAACAGAACTGGATCACGTTCTACAACGGCCTGAGCGATCCGCAGAAGACACGCGTGAGCACCGAGATCAAGCGGCAATGGCAGCGGATGATGAACCACGGGCCGCGCGACGGCCGTCCGATGCCGGGCGGTCCGGGACGCGATGGCGCGAAGCATGGCGGCCCGCAGGACGCGCCGTCGCCGGGCGACGCACCGCCTCCGCCGCCGTCGGGCAACGCGCCGCCGCCACCGGCCGCTGAGTAACCGGAACGCGCCCCGGGCCGGATGACCCCGGGGCGACGAAGACGCGCGCTGGCGGCGGCCGTTTGCCGGCGCATTTGCCTTTCTTTCCCTGGCTCTTCCCTTTCCGCGCCGCCTCCCTTTCCGCGCCGCCTCCTTCTTCCCGCCAGCTCCCTCTCCCCGCCCCCCCCGGTTGCTGGCGTTCGCCCCTCCGCGCCAAATGCGTCCGTGCCGGGGCGGCGGCTTTCCCGTTTCGCGCCCGTCGTGCCCGTCTCGCCTGTGCGCCCCTGCACGCCCGCACCGCCGTTCTAACCCCGCCCGCTCTCGCTCCCGATCGTGATTTCCCTAGGGAACAGCCGATTGCCCGTCGATCAGGTTAAAATGCGCCCCGTCATCACACCGTCGCGCCGCGCGAGAGCGTGATGAAAACCGCCCCCGTTGCCTCGCCCGGAACCGAACGAACGTGCGAACCGCGTACCGTGGATGTTTTTGATTGCCTAAAATGGGGCCGCCAGGCGCGTGATCGCCCGGCTCCAAGACCGCCGCTAGAACGAGGATCCAATGAAAAAACTCGCCGTCTGTATTGCCATGGTGCTCGTCGCCACCGGTGTTCATGCAAAAGAATGGAAAAACATCCGCATCGGCGTCGATCCCACCTATGCCCCGTTCGAGTCGAAGGCCCCGAGCGGTCAGCTGACGGGGTTCGACATCGAGCTGGGCGATGCGATTTGCGCGAAAATGCATGCGAAGTGCGAATGGGTCGAGAACGATTTCGACGGCCTGATCCCGGCGTTGAACGTCAAGAAGATCGACGCGATCGTTTCCTCGCTATCGATCACCGACAAGCGCAAGGAGCAGATCGCCTATTCCGACAAACTGTTCAATTCGCCATCGCGGATGATCGCCAAGGCCGGTTCGGGCCTGATGCCGACGGTGGAATCCCTGAAGGGCAAGCGCGTGGGAGCCGAACAGGGCACGATCCAGGAAACCTACATCAAGACGTACTGGCAGCCGAAGGGCGTGACCCTGGTGCCTTACCAGAACCAGGATCAGGTCTATTCCGATCTGGTGGCGGGACGCATCGACGCGGCGTTCCAGGATGAGACGCAGGCATCGATCGGCTTTCTGAAGACCGCGCGCGGCAAGGGTTTCGCGTTCGCCGGCGCGAGCATCGAAGACAAGAAGACGCTGGGCGAAGGCACGGGCGTCGGCCTGCGCAAAAGCGATGATGATCTGCGTACGCAGCTGAACGTGGCGATCAAGGCGATCCACGCCGATGGCACGTTCGACAAGATCGCGAAGAAGTATTTCGACTTCAACATCTACGGCCACTGATCGTCGTATGGCGACGCGCGGTTGATCCGCCCCCGGGCAGCCGCGCGTCGACGCTTTTACCGCCATGCCGCGAAGGAAGTCTCCATGTTTTTGTATGGCTACGGGCCGGTCATCCTGCAAGGGGCCTGGCAAACGGTCCAGCTGGCCGTGCTGTCACTGGCCACGGCGATCGTGCTCGGTCTGATAGGGGCGTCGTGCAAGCTGGCGCGCAACCGCGCCGTGCGCGCGCTCGCGACCGTCTACACCACGTTGATTCGCGGCGTGCCCGACCTCGTCCTGATGCTGCTGCTGTTCTACGGCATCCAGATCTGGCTCAACACGCTGACCGACTGGATGGATCTCGACCAGCTGAATATCGATCCTTTCGTCGCCGGAGTGCTGACGCTCGGCTTCATCTACGGGGCCTATTTCACCGAAACCTTCCGCGGCGCCTTCATGGCCGTGCCACGCGGCCAGCAGGAAGCCGCGCTGGCCTACGGCATGAAGCCGTTCCAGACATTCCGGCGCATCCTGTTTCCGCAGATGATGCGCCATGCGCTGCCGGGCATCGGCAACAACTGGCAGGTCATCGTCAAGGCCACCGCGCTGGTCTCGATCATTGGCCTCGCCGACCTGGTCAAGGCGACACAGGACGCCGGCAAGGGCACGCTCAACTTCTTCCTGTTCACGCTCGTCGCCGCGGGCGTCTACCTGGCCATCACGACCCTCTCGAACGGGGTATTGATCTTCCTCGAACGCCGGTATTCGGTGGGCGTCAGAAAGGCCGACCTATGATCCAGATCCTCCACGAATACTGGAAGCCCTTCCTGTATTCGGACGGTTTCCAATACACCGGCCTCGTCATCACGTTATGGCTGCTGGTTTTTTCGATCAGCGTCGGTTTCTGCCTGTCGATTCCGCTGGCGATCGCGCGGGTCTCGCCGAAGCCCTGGCTGCGCGCGCCGGTGTGGCTCTTCACCTATGTGTTTCGCGGCACGCCGCTCTATGTGCAGTTGCTGCTGTTCTACACCGGGCTCTACAGTCTGCACGCCGTGCGCGACACCCCCCTGTTGAACGCGTTCTTCCGCGAAGGGATGAACTGCACGCTGCTGGCGTTCTCGCTCAATACCTGCGCCTACACGACCGAGATCTTCGCCGGCGCGATCAGGGCGACGCCGAGTGGCGAAGTGGAGGCGGCGCGCGCGTACGGCATGTCGTCCTTCAATCTGTACCGTCGCGTGATCCTGCCCTCGGCGCTGCGGCGCGCGCTGCCCTATTACAGCAATGAAGTGATCCTGATGCTGCATGCGACCACCGTCGCCTTCACCGCCACCGTGCCGGACATCCTGAAAATCGCCCGCGACGCGAATTCCGCGACTTACATGACGTTTCAGTCGTTTTCGATCGCCGGCGCGTTCTATCTGGTGATTTCGTTCGCCCTCGTCTACCTGTTTCGGCGCGCGGAGCGACGCTGGCTCGCGTACCTCCAACCGCAATCGAACTGACCGCCCGATCGACCCATGTACAAACTCATCGTTGACGACCTGCACAAGCGCTACGGGGAGCAGGAAGTTCTCAAGGGCGTCTCGCTGCGACTACGCGCCGGCGACGTCACCAGCATCATCGGATCGAGCGGCTCGGGCAAGAGCACCTTTCTGCGCTGCATCAATTTTCTGGAACAGCCCAATGCCGGCCGGATCCTTCTCGACGGCGAGGAAATCCGCACCGCGCCCACCCGCGATGGCGCGTTGCGCGTCGTCGACGCCCGCCAGTTGCAGACGTACCGCAGCCGGCTGGCGATGGTGTTCCAGCATTTCAATCTCTGGGCGCACATGACGGTGCTCGAAAACGTGACCGAGGCACCGGTGCACGTGCTCGGTCTCTCGCGCGCCAAGGCGCAGGAACGCGCGCGACGTTACCTGGAGAAGGTCGGTCTCGGCCCGCAGATGGAGCGCAAGTACCCGTCGCACCTGTCCGGCGGTCAGCAGCAGCGCGTGGCCATCGCGCGCGCGCTGTCGATGGAGCCGGACGTGATGCTGTTCGACGAACCCACGTCGGCGCTGGACCCGGAACTCGTCGGCGAGGTATTGAAGGTGATGCAGACGCTGGCGGAGGAAGGCCGCACGATGGTCGTGGTGACGCACGAGATGAGTTTCGCGCGCAACGTGTCGAACCACGTCGTCTTCCTGCACCAGGGAAAGATCGAGGAGGAAGGCAGCCCGCAGGCGGTCTTCTCGGAAACGCGCAGCGAACGGCTACGGCAGTTCCTGTCGGGAAGTCTGAAGTAGGCGCCACGCGGGCGCCGTCAGGCACCTGCGGGATCGTCAGGCGGCCTCGGTCAACGCCGTGTGGCCAGCGCCGCCGACAGGATCTCCGAGGCGCCGATGAAGGCCGGGTTCTCGGCGGTGATCACATAGGTCGGAATATTCGACAGGTATTGGTCGAAACGCCCCTTCTGCTCGAAACGCTCCCGAAACGCCGACGCGTAGAAACGCTCGCCGAGCTTCGGCACGACGCCGCCGCCGATATACACGCCGCCCTGTGCGCCGAACGTGATCGCGACGTTGCCGGCGAAGCTGCCGAGCACCCCGCAAAAAACGTCGATCGCCTCGAGCGCCAGCGCGTCGCCTTCGGACGCGCGCTGCACGATCGCCGCGGTGTCCGTCGGCCGCGCGGCTTCGCGCCCTTGCGCGAGCACCGTGTGGATCAGCTCGATGCCGGGACCCGAGGCCACGCGTTCGAACGAGACATGGCCCCACTTCGCACGTGCGTAGGCCAGGATCGCGTCTTCACGCGCATCCAGCGGCGAGAAGCTGCTGTGGCCGCCTTCGCTCGACAACGCGATCCAGCGCGCGTCCGCATACACGAGCCCCGCCACGCCCAGCCCGGTACCGGCACCCAGCACCGCGCGCATGCCGCCGCGCTGCGCGTACCCGCTGCCGAACTGACGCAGCTGCTGCGTGCCCAGCGCGGGCACCGCCTGCGCCAGCGCGGCGAAATCGTTGACCACTTTCAGCGTCCGCAGCCCGAGCGCGCCACGGGTTTCCTCGATCGAGAAACGCCAGTCGTGATTCGTCATCGCCACCAGATCGCCGTCGATCGG
>JBPBQT010000452.1:0-16868 GCA_050955065.1 Janthinobacterium lividum
CTACAATATAATTCACGATATTATTAAGTCATGCATATAATCTGCGACAATTCGCTGAACATGCAATTTTTTCGCGTATCGGATGCTCCTGAAACACCTGGGAATTCGTCACGAGATTTCATGCGACAGCCCATCACGGCAAAAATCCCGCAGCGCACGGCGCTGCGGGACGCCGGTTCCTCCGCGCAACGCGGAGGAACGTCCCGATGTCAGAACAGGTAGCCGATCCCCGCGCGCACGACCGTGCTGTTGCCGCCGGCCGTCGACACGCCCGCGTTGACGTTCAGGTCGCCCGCGGTGTTCCAGTACGACACGCCTATGGCGGCGGCGCCCTGACCGCGATAAAGCGCGGTGCCCGCGTTCATCGCGATCCGGCCCGGCGCATACGGCGTGGTCATCTGCAGCGCGGCCACCGAAGCGATCCCCTTGCGGAACGAGCGATCCATCCGGCGAATCTCGCCGCGGATCTGCCCGATGTCGCCCCGGATCTCGCCGACCTGCTGATCGGTGTAGCGCTTGGCCGACGCGACGGAGTCGTGCTTCGACCGGGCGAGGTTGGCGTTCAGCTGCTGCACGTTGACCGCGTCATGGGCCTGCACGCCGGCCGCCACGTTCGAGACCGTGCGCTGCACGTCCGCGTTGCCGACCGACACGGTGTTCTCGCGATCCGCCACGGAACCCGTGCCAAGCGCGACCGAATTCGCCTCCCGTGCCCGCGCACCGACCCCGAGGGCGGTGCTGTCCGCCCGCGCCGCGTTCGCGCCGTCGCCCAGCGCGAGCGCGCCATCGACACTGAACGCGCCCTGCATATGCCCGATCACGGGCTGCTGCATGAAGCCATCCGCGTCCTGCCGGAGGCTGCCGAGCCGCGTCTGCAGGCCATCGAGCTGCTCGCCGGTTGCACGCGAGTTCGTGTCGACCGCCGAGGCGATCGAACGCAGACGCTCACCGTGTTCGTCGATCTTCTGGAGACGCTTCTCGATGTCGGTTTTCTCGATGAGCGAGGCGATCAACCCGATGTCGTCGGCATTCTTCTCCACGCCGACGAGCGCGCTGGTCAGCCGCTCGGCGTCGGTCTGCGATTCATGGGCCGCCGAGATTCTTTCCAGTATCGCCAGCGTTTCCTCCGCATTTCCCACACGGCCGAGCAGATGGTCATGCAACGACCCACCCTCCGCTGCGTGAGCGACGCTCATGGTCATCACCGACGCCGCCAGCACCGACATCAGCGCGACCGGAATGCCGCTCTTTCGTTCGCGTGATGCCGCGCATGCTGCTTTTTCCCTGCCACTCGTGCGACCCATCATAGCCATAGCGTCCTCTTATCCCCTATTCCGCGGAACCGCGCATGTCGCAGGCTGCGACTGCTTTTCCGCAAGAATCGAAAACATGAATTCAGGCATGCGAAACATATGCATGTTCTGCAAGCCCGGGTGGAATGTTTCGAGAACGGATTGTGACGATGCCTGGCGCGGAAAAACAGGAGACCCGTCCGAGAAACGGGATGCGCGCGGGGCGCCATGAAAGGGAAAAACCCCGGGCGGGCATCGCGCAAGCGATGCCCGCCGCGGGGCTTCAGGACGGCATCATCGTCCCGATGACCCGCCGGGTTTTCCTGCAGGACGTGAAAACGCCTCTGCCGCCTACTTGATCTGATCGAACAGCGACAGGTTCTGCACCTGCATGAAGGTCTTTTCCGCCGCCTGCAGCGAATCCTGCACCTGCGAGAACTTGCTGTACGCCGAGACGAAATCCGACCCCGTGATATCCGACATTTGCGACTGATACCGCACGCCGGTGTCCGTGTGCTGGCCGGTCAGCGTATCGGCCTCCTGCTCGCGCGCGCCCACCGACGCCTGCGCGGTGAGGACGTTGTCCAGCGCGTTGCCGAGCTTGATCTGGGCGGTCGTCATCGCGTTGGTGATCTTCGCGTTGCCGGCCGAGCCGGGCTGGCCGCCGCGCACCGCGTTGGCGACATCCGTGAGGGTGCGGAACAGGTCCGTGCCCGCGGACTGCGCGGAGCCGACGGTGAGCGCGTCGCCATCGGCCGGCGCGCCGGAGACGGTGACGCTCTGCCCGGCGAACTTGATGCCGGTGCCTTCCTTGTAGGGCTGGTCCTTGAGCACCTCGGTGTTCGACGTCGTGTTGCGCACCGAATACGAGGTCGCGCCGTCGCTACCCACCTTGAAGGCGATCGCGAAGCTGTCACCGAACGCGGGGTCGTGCGAGTCGCTCGTCGACGTCGCGCCGTGCACGGCCGAGCCGGTGTTGCCCGGCCCCGCCGCAACGACCCGGGCCGCGCCCGCCGACACGCCCTGGAACAGCTTGCTGCCGACGTCGCCGATCGGCATCGTCCGGCCGTCGCTGACCTGCACGCTGCGCTGGCCCTGGCTGCCGGTGTAGACGCCCTGCCCCTGCGCGTCGAGCGAGAACGGCGCGCTCGCGGTCTCGAAGCCGCCGAAGACGTGGCTGCCCTGGCTGTCGGTCGCGTTCGCGGCGTCGAGCATCTGGTCGCGGATCGATTCGATCTTGGCCGCCAGCGCCGAACCGGCGTTGTAGTCGAGCGTCGCGTTGCCGACCGACACCGTCATCGATTGCGCCTGCTGGATCAGCGTCGTGACGTTGCCCAGCGTGCTGTCCTCCAGTTGCAGCGCGGTCTTCGCGGTCGACAGATTGCCGGTGTACTGCGTGAGCTTGTTGTTCGACTGGCTCAGGCGCACGGTCTGCGCGGCGCCGCGCGGGTCGTCGGCGGCCGTGTTGATGCGCTTGCCCGTGGAAAGCTGGCCCTGCAGGTCGACGAGCGATGCGTGCTGACCGCTGATGGTGTCGACATTGGTGTTGTAGAGCGTGCTGGTGGCGATGCGCATGGCGTGGTCCCTTATCTCACCAGCCCGAGGATCGTATCGAACAGCGTGCCGGCCGTCTGGATCACCTTGCTGTTGGCTTGGTACATCTGCTGGTACTGCATCAGATTGGCCGCTTCCTCGTCGAGATTCACGCCGGACACCGACTGCTGCTGCGCGGTGAGCTGCCCGACCAGCGTGGTCTGGGTGGCGCTGGCCACCGTCGCCTGCGAGACCTGCGTGCCGACCTGGTCGACATAGTCCGAATACCCCTGCGTCAGCGTGCCCGAGGCAAGCAGATTCGCGTTCTGCAGGTTGCCCAGCTTCAACGCATTGCTGCCGTCGCCGCTGAGCGCGCCGTTGTGCGCGACGCTGAACGTGTCGCCCGGCTTCGGCGCGCCGCCCAGCGTCAGCGACACGCCGCCGAACTTGACGGTGGCGCCCGGCACGAACGGCACGCCGTCGGCGGGCGCCGCGTAGGTCTTGCTGCCCCCGGCCGGTGTCGTCATCGTGACGTCCTGGTCGGTCGGAAAGCCGCGCAACGCGGGTCCGCCGGCGCCGCCTGCACCGGATGCGCCGCCCGCCGCCGACGCGTTCGTGTATTTCAGCGTCACCGCGCCGCTCAGCGGACGGCTCGCGTACGAGGCGTCGATCTCGCCCACCGTGACCGTGCCGGTGCCGGCGTTGCCCGCGCCCGATCCGGCCACCAGCTGCGTGGCCGCGGCGATCGCGGTGCCCTGCGTGGTGGTCATCGCGAGCGCCGCGCCCACGCCCCGGGTGGGCGTCGTGCTGAAGCGGTCGCCCGCGGCCATCGCGCCGCTCAGGTTGTATTCCACGCCGTCGACGGTCGCGGGCCATTTGGTGACCGCCGTGCTGGCGCCGGTCGTCTGGTTGTGCACCGCGTATTGCTGACCGTCGAAGGCCAATTCGTAGCGGTCGCCGGTCAACGCGGCGGTGTCCGCGAAACGCGCGGTGACCGTGCCGCTGCCGGTGTTCTCACGGGCGGCCGATACCGCCGGCGCGCCCAGGTCGAAGAGCTTGCCGCCGGGCTTGCCGGTCATGTCGAGCCCCACCGCGTTCTGTTTGTTGACGCCGCCGGCGAAGGCGGCGGCGATCGTGCCGAGCTGGCTCTGCGCGGGGTCGAGCATCTCCGAGCGGAACCGCAGCAGGCCGCCGAGCTTGCCGCCGGTGATCGCCCCTTCGCTCAGGTAGCCGGGCGCGGCGTCCGGATTGCCGTGCGCGGCGCCGCCGTAGGCGACCGTCAGTTCCGACGGATCGTTCGGCGACGGCCTGGCAGCGAGGTCGAAGGTCTGCGCATTGAGCACCAGCGGCTGGCCGGTGCCGGCGATGACATTGTAGGCCCCGTCGGGCTGCGCCGTGACCTTGACGTTGACGAGATTGCTCAGGTCGGCGACCTGCTTGTCGCGCGCGTCGAGCAACGCGTTCGGCGGCTGTCCGGCCGCGCCGGCCGCGGTGATCTGCTTGTTCAGCGTGGCGATCGTCTTCGTGGCGGTGTTGATGTCGTCGACGGCGGCGGAGATCTCCGTATTGACGTTGCCGCGGGCCGCGTCCATCTGCCCGGAGGTCGAATTGACCTGCTCGGTCAGCGCGTTCGCCGCGCTCATCATCGACGTGCGCGCCGCCGTATCCGACGGATTTCCCGACAGGCTCTGCGCGGCCGAGAAAAAGCCGGTGAGACTGGTGGCGATGCCGGCGCTCGGGTCGCCCACCACCGCGTTCAGCGATTTCGCCTCCGTCGTGAAGGTGCTCAGCGCCGTGCCGGTGGACTGCGCCGCATTCAGCGACGCGCTCAGCGACGCGCTGTACGCCCGCTTGACCGTCTCGGTCTGCACGCCCGTGCCGATATACCCGCTCGACGTGAACTGCCCGCCCGCCGGTTTGAGGATCACCGACTCGCGGTTGTACCCCGGCGTCGACGCGTTGCCGATGTTGTGTCCCGTGGTCGTCAGGCCGTACTGGGCGGCATTGAGGCCGCTCAGTCCGACATTGAAAAGTGAATTGCTCATCGCTCGATCCTTCTCAGCCCAAAGGCATATACACCGACGTTATCGGTGTTAACGGCAAGGCCGGCGACAACTTGAGCGCTCCTCGAATCAAATTCCCCGGATCAAACCATCTGCTTGATGATGGCAAGAAGTTTCTTCGCGTAGTGCGGGTCGGTCGCGTAACCGGCTTTCTGCATGCCGTTCGCGAAACCGCTCGCGGTGTTGGAAGCGCGCAATGCCGGCTGGAAGCGGCTGTTGCCCTTGAGCACCTTCGCGTAATCCTCGAGTGCTTCCTGATAGGACCCATATGAGCGGAAGGTTTCCTGCACCTTGTGCGGCTGACCATGGACGTATTCGGTCGTCGTCGCCGTCACGGTCGGACCGTCCCAGTTGCCCCCGGCTTTCACGCCCAGCACGTTGTGGCTGTGACTGCCGTTCTCGCCGCGGATCTCGCTCTTGCCCCAGCCGGATTCGAGCGCGACCTGCGAGAGGATGAAATGCGCGGGGATGCCGGTCGCCCGGCTGGCCGCCTGGGCCGCCGGCGACAGTTTTTCGATGAACGCGTTGACGTGGTCGGACTTGCTGTTGCCGCGCAGCGGTGCCGCGGCGGCCAGCGAATAAGGATTGGCGGAACGCAGAGAAGCGGTGCCGGAGGCATCGTCGAGCGCCTGCGCGCGGCCATCCTGGCCGTTCGCGGCGTTGCCGGCGATGCTACCCGGTCGCTTTCCCATTCCGCCCAATACGTTTCCCAGGCCGTCTCCCGCGCCGCCCGTCGAGCCATCCGCGGCGCCGGTCGCCGCCGTGCCGTCGATGCCGGCGATGCCGCCGGCAGCCACCCCGCCCGCCCCGCCCGCCCCGCCCGCTGCACCGGCACCCGCCGCGCCGCCCGCGCCATGGCCGCCCAGCCGGTCGCCGCCCAGCTGCTTGAGCAGGCTGTCGGCCAGGCCCATCCCCTTGCCCGAGAGCTGCTGCGACAGCTGGCCGTCGAGCATCGAGGTGTAGGTCTTGCCGTCCTGGCTGTCGAGGATGCCCTCGGACGGCGTCGCATCGCGCATGCTCTTGAGCATCATCTGCAGGAAGGACGCATCGATCTGCTTGGCGACCGTCTTCGCCGCGGCACCCGGATCGTCGTGCGCGGTCTTGCGCAGCGCGGTGAACCCCTGGGTGTCGAGCGAGAAGCGCTGCGTCATGTCCGCGGCGCCTCCGCTCATGCCGCCCATGCCCGCCGTTTTCATATCGTTCATCAGATAATCTCCAAATCCGCGTTGAGCGCGCCCGCCGCTTTCATCGCCTGCAAAATCGACATCAGATCGCCCGGGGTCGCACCCAGCGCATTCAACCCCTTCACGACATCTGCCAGCGAGGCGCCCGGGCCGATCACCCGCAACGCCCCCGGCTCCTGCTTGACCTGGATGGTCGACTGCGCGGTGGTCACCGTCGTGCCGTTGCTCAGCGGGCCCGGCTGGCTCACCGACGGCGTGGTGTTGACGATCACCGACAGATTGCCATGCGCGACCGCGCAGACCTGCAGCGTCACCATCCGGTTCATCACGATCGACCCGGTGCGCGCGTTGACCACCACCTTCGCGTTGCCGATCTGCGGCGTAACGTCGACATCCTCGATTCCCGCCAGAAACGCGACCTGCTGACTGGAGTCTAACGGCGGACGCAGCGCAACGGTACGCCCGTCGAGCGCGCTCGCCGTACCTTGCCCGAAACGCGTGTTCACGGCGTTGGTGATGCGCAACACGTTGTCGAAACTCGTTTCGTTGAGTTCGAGCCGCACCACGCCGTCCGCCGCGAGATCGGTCGGCACCGCGCGCTCGACGATCGCGCCGTTGCTGATGCGGCCGACGGACAGCTGGTTGATCTGCACCGAACTGCCGTTCGCGCTGGCGCCGGCGCCGCCGATCAGCAGATTGCCCTGGGCGATCGCGTAGACCTGCCCGTCCGCGCCCTTGAGCGGCGTCATCAGCAGCGTGCCGCCGCGCAGGCTCTTCGCGTTGCCGAGCGACGAGACGGTGATGTCGATCGCCTGGCCCGGCCGCACGAACGACGGCAGGGCGGCGGTGACCATCACCGCCGCGACGTTCTTCAACTGCATGCCGGCGCCGGTCGGCAGCGTCACGCCGAGCTGCGAGAGCATGTTGGACAGACTCTGCACGGTGAACGGCGTCTGCGTGGTCTGGTCGCCCGTGCCGTCGAGGCCGACGATCAGGCCATAGCCGATCAGCGGGTTGTCGCGCACGCCCTGGATCGAGGCCAGATCGCGCACGCGCTCGGCGTGCGCGGGCACCGCCGACAGGGCCAGCAGCAACGCGGCCACGATCAGCGACGCCGCCCAGACCGCGCCGGACACCGACGCGGGAAACGCGTGCGTCAGCAGCCGCCCCGTGCGGGCGAGCCACGCACGGGCGGCGCGGGACGCCGGATGCGCCACACGCGCCGGGCGCGCGGCATGCACGGCACGCATGACAGGCTCGGACTGCGCCGGGACGGCGGAGGAAGACACGTGATCGCTCATGCCGGAATCACACGCTCAGCTGGCTGAGCGTCTGCAGCATCTGATCCGACGTCTGCACCGCCTTGCTGTTGATCTCGTACGCGCGCTGCGTCTGGATCATGTTGACCAGTTCCTCGACGACATTGACGTTCGACGCCTCCACATAGCCCTGGTTCAGGGTGCCGGCGCCGTTCACGCCCGGCGCGGTGGTGTTGACCGCGCCCGAGGACTGCGTCTCGGAGAAGAGGTTGTTGCCCAGCGCCTCGAGTCCGGTCGGATTGATGAACTGCGCGAGCTGCACTTGGCCGACCTGGACCGTGGCCGCCGAGCCCTGCTGCGTCACCGACACCACGCCGTCGTTCGAGACGGTGAACGACGTCGAATTCTGCGGGATCGTCACCGCCGGCAGCACCGGGTAGCCCGCCGCGGTCACCAGCTGGCCGTTCTGGTTCGTCTGGAACGAACCGTCGCGCGTGTACGCGGTCGTGCCGTCGGGCATCTGCACCTGGAAGAAACCCTGGCCGTTGATCGCGATGTCCTTCGAGTTGCCGGTTTGCTGCATATTGCCCTGCGTGTACAGGCGCTCGCTGGCCACCTGGTGCACGCCGGTACCCATCTGCAGGCCCGACGGCAACGTCGTGTCCTGGCTGGACGCGGCGCCCGGCTGGCGCACCGTCTGATAGAGCAGGTCGCTGAACACCGCGCGCGAGCCCTTGAAGCCCGTCGTGTTGACGTTGGCCAGGTTGTTCGAGATGGTGTCCATCTGCGACTGCTGGGCGTTCATGCCGGTGGCGGCGATATACAGAGAGCGATTCATGGCGTCGTGGTGGTCGCGATTGCTGCGGTTGCGAATCTTGGCGGCGTCGGGCGCCGGCTTGTTGCGGGACTGCTTGCGTCGGGTGCGGCAACGACGCGGCGCGACTTGCTGCTCGGCCCTAGCTGCTGAAATTCAGCAACTGGTTCGCCGACTGTTCGTTGGTCGATGCCATGTCGAGCATCTTCATATGCATCTGGAAGCTTCTCGCGTTGTCGATCATGGCGACCATCGCCTGCACGGTGTTCACATTGCTGCCTTCGAGCGAACCCGGCGCGATCTGCACGGTGGCGTCGGCGCTCAGCGCGCTGCCGTCGGCGGTGCGGAAGAACCCGTCGTCGCCGCGTTTCAGCGCGGTGTTCGCCGGCTTCACCAGCTTGATCGTGTCGATCGCCGTCATCGTCGCCTTGTCGCCGCCGTTGAACGAGGAGATCGTGCCGTCGGCCGCGATGTCGAGCTTCGCGCCCGGCGGAATCGAAATCGGACCGCCCTTGCCGATGATCTGCTGCCCCTGCCCGTTCACCAGCTGACCGCTCTGGTCCACGTGCAGGTTGCCGGCGCGGGTGTAGGCCTCCTCGCCGTTGACGCCCTGCACGGCGATCCAGCCGTCGCCCTGGATCGCGATGTCCAGCGGATTGCCGGTGCGGTCGATCGGACCCGGCGTGAAATCCGAACCCGGGTTGCTGGTCAGCGCGAAGGTCCGCGTGGTGGCGCCGCCGCTCGTCGCGGTTTCCAGCGGCACCGAACGGTACGACGACATCTGCGCGCGAAAACCCGTCGTCGAGGCATTGGCCAGGTTGTTGGAGATGCTCGCCTGTTGATCGAGCGCCTGGGAGGCCCCGCTCATCGCGGTGTAGATCAGCTTGTCCATGTCCTCGTCGCGGCTCGGCGCGTCCTGTGTGATGGCTTCGGGAACGATCGAAACGTCACCCGTCGTTACAGATTCATCAACGTCTGATCGACCGACTGCTGCGTCTTGATGGTCTGCGCGTTCGCCTGGTAATACCGCTGCGCGGTGATCAGGTCGACCAGCGACGACGTCAGATCGACGTTCGAGGCCTCGGTCGCGCCGGACTTCACGTTGCCCAGCGCGCCGGTGCCGGCCACGCCGACCTGCGGCTGCCCCGACGACGCGCTTTCGGCGAAGACGTTGTTGCCCAGGTTCACCAGTCCGCCCTCGTTGGAGAAACTCGCCAGCGACACCTGGCCGAGCGTCGCGCTCTGACCGTTCGAATAGGTGCCCATCAGCTTGCCGGCGTTGTCGATCGAGAACGACGACAGCGTGCCCGCCGAGCAGCCGTCGCTGGTCACCGAGGTGGCGGCGAAATCGCTGCCGAACTGCGTGGTCTTCGACAGGTCGAGCTTGATCGGCTGCGACGACGTCGCGCCCTTGGGCATCGCCAGCGTCAGGTTCGACAGGCCGTTGCCGATCACCTTGCCGCTCTGGTCGAACGACAGCTGCGCGATCGTCTTGGGCGCGGAACCCGCCGAATAGCCCACCGGCGCGCCGTCCATGTTGCCGTAGACGTTCCAGCTCGACGGCTGGCCGTTGGCCTCCGGCGTCTTGACGTAGTACATGTTCAGCGTGTGCGCGTTGCCCAGCGAATCGAAGACCTGCGCGGTGGTCGCGTTGTTGTACGTTGCGGTGTTGCTCGCGTTGAACGGCTTTTCCGCGGGCGGCTTGCTGCTCGCGTTCAGGTTCGCCTCGCTGTTGACCTTGGTCGACATCGACGGCGGGATCGCGCCGCTCGGAATCGACAGCGCCTGCGGCGCGGACGTGTTCAGCACGCCCTTCGCGTCCGCCGCGTAGCCCATCAGGTTCAGGCCCTGCGCGTTGACGATCTTGCCGCCCGCGTCGAGCGAGAACTGGCCGTTGCGCGTGTAGCTCTTCACGCCCGCGGCGTTCGACGTCTGGAAGAAACCGTTGCCGTTGATCGCCATGTCGAGCGTCTGGCCGGTCTCGCTGATGGTGCCCTGCGTGAACTTCTCGGTGATCTTCGACACGCTGGTGCCGATGCCGGGACCGTTGTTCATGCTGGTGTGCATCGCCGTCGCGTACAGCGCGGCGAACTGCGCGCCGCTTTGCTTGTAGCCGACGGTGTTGGCGTTCGAAATGTTGTTGCCGATCACGTCGAGATCGCTCGACGCGGCCGACAAACCGCTCAATGCCTGGGAATATGCCATGGTGATGTTTTTCCTGACGAACGTGGATGACGGTGATGCGGTTAGAGGATCTGCGCGACGCTGGACAGGCTCGTCGTCGCGCCGTTGCCGAGCATGAGGCCGGCGGTGCCGTTCGGCTGCTGCACGATGCTGTTGACCTTCGACTGCGACAACGCGGTCGCGCTGACCGGGTCCGTGCCGTTCGACGCGGAGACCTTGAAGGTGTACGAGCCGTCCGCCACGGCCTTGCCGGTATCGTCCTTGCCGTCCCAGCTCAACGGCGTCATGCCGGTTTCCTTCGAATCCAGCGCCAGCGAGCGCACCGGATGGCCGCCCGCGTCCACGACCGTGACCTTCACCGCCGAGGCGGGCGCCGTCAGCTGCATGCCGAACGCGCTCGCCTTGCCCCCGGCCACGTGGATGTCGTTGCCGTTCGCCAGCACGCTCTTGCCGATCAGCGCGCTCGCCGACACCTGCTGCGTCGCGTTCAACTGCGTCGCCAGCGAGCTGAGCGTCGTGTTCAGCCCGGCGATGCCCGAAACCGTGTTGATCTGCGCGAGCTGCGACGTCATCTGCGAGCTGTCCATCGGGTTCGTCGGGTCCTGATTCTTCATTTCGGTGGTCAGCAGCTTCATGAAGGTCGACTGCATGTCGGCCGCGCTCTTGGTCGAGCCCGGCGCGCCGGTCGACTTCGACAACGCGCCCGCCGCGCCGCCCATCGCCTCGCCCAGACCCGCGGCGCCCGCCTCGGGGCCCGCGCCCGGGGCGCCGTTGGCGGCAAGCGCGCCGGCCGCGGCGGCCGCGCCGGCCTGGTCCTCGGCGCTGCGGCCGGCAGCGCGGCCGTTGACGGCGCCGGGCGCCGGCCTGGGCACCGCGCCGTTCGTCACGCCACTACTGCTGCTGATCGTGTCCATCCGTCAAGCTCCTGAAACTTCATTGTCCGAGGGTCAGCGTCTTGAGCATCAGACTCTTCGCCGTGTTCATCGATTCGACGTTGGCCTGGTAGGACTTCGACGCCGAGATCATGTTGACCATCTCGCGCACCGGGTCCACGTTCGGCATCGTCACGTAGCCGTCGCCATTCGCCGCCTGGTTGGTCGGGTCGTACACCATCTTCATCGGCGCCGGGTCGTCGATGACGCCGGTGACCTTCACGCCGCCGATCGCCGCGGGTCCGGCCCGACTCGTACCGTCGGCGCCGCGCGCGTTCAGCGGCGCGACGGCGAACACCACCTGCTTCGCCACATACGGCTTGCCGTCCGGACCGGCCACGCTGTCGACGTTCGCCAGGTTGCTGGCGGTCGTGTTCAGACGCTGGGATTCGGCGTTCATCGCCGAACCGGCCACCTGGAAGATACTCATCATCGACGTCATCGCACCGCTCCTTCTCCATGAGTCATCGCCACCGCTCCTGTTCCCTGCCGCCACCGTCAGCCCTCAGCCCTCAGCCGCCAGCCGCCCGCCGCGCTCAGGACCCGCCCGAGACCGCCGCGAGCATCGTCTTGACCTGCTGGTTGATGATCGTCAGCCCGGTTTCGTAATGCAGCGCGTTGTCGGCGAAGTTGACGCGCTCCGTATCGAGTTCGACGGTGTTGCCGTCGAGGCTGGACTGGGTCGGGACGCGATACTGCGGCGTGCCGTACACGGCGCCCGACGCCATCGCCGCGGCGGCGGAGCCCGCGACGCCGGCGAGATGCCCGGCATGGGTCGCCGTCATCGGCAGGGGGCCGCCGACGAAGCTGCCGCCGCCGTGCGCGTCGGCGCTCGAGAGCGTCGTGCCGCCCGCCGCGCCCTGGCTGCCCAGCGCGCGGTTCAGCGAGCTGGCGAAATCGACGTCGCGCGCCTTGTAGTTCGGGGTGTCGACGTTCGCGATGTTCTCGGACGCCAGCTGCTGCCGGTACGCGCGCAGATCCAGCGCCTGCCGTCCGAAGTTGAATTCCGCATCGAGTTTGTCCATCGCCCGCTCCGTTGCAAACACACGCTGGACAAGCCTTTCCAGCCATGAATGAGATGCTACGCGCGAGCCGGATCCGCAAATGCGGAAACAAGAGGGTGTTGGCCGTTCAATTCGCCCGATGCGACGGGGTGCGACCTGCCTAGAATGCGTTCTATTGGAAAAACCGGAGTTCTCCATGACCATGGCTCGGCCCGACAGCACGCTCGACTTCGAAGTCGACCGCACGACGCACAGGGCGGCGCACGCCCTGCGCGCGCTGCATCGGCTGGGAGACCGGGCGCGGCGGGCCATGCAACGGATCATCGCGTTCGCCCTCGCCCCGGCGCTGCTCGCGGCGCTGCCCTGCATCGGCATGCAGCCGGCGCTCGCGGCGGGCGGAATCAATGCGGGAGGCAATACGGAGGTCGCTGCCGCCGGCGCGGAAGCCGGCGGCCCGCTGGCCGAGGGTGGCCAGAATTTCGAGCTGGTGAAGGACGCGGCGCTGAGCTTCCTCGTGCAGCAGACCGAGGGCCTGCCCGGCAAGGTCACGATCAGCCTGGTGTCGGCGGCGCCGCGCGGCCTGACGCGCTGCGGCGCGCTGGAACCCTTCGTGCCGCCGGGCGTCCGGCTGTGGGGACGCGCGATGGTCGGCGTGCGCTGCAACGGCGAGCGTCCGTGGACCATCTATCTGCAGGCGCGCATCGCCGTGATCGGCGACTACTTCGTCGCCGCGCGCACGCTGAACGTCGGCGATACGATCGGGCCGCAGGATCTCGAACCCCGGCATGGCGACCTGACGATGCTGCCGGCCACCCTCGTCACGAACCCGAGCCAGGTGGTGGGCGCCGTCGCCAGCAACGCCGTCACCGCCGGCTTTCCACTGCGCTCGGACATGGTGCACGCGGCGTTGACGATCCGCTATGGCCAGCAGGTGCGGGTCGTCGCCCGCGGCCCCGGCTTCGCGGTCTCCTCCGAGGGCAGCGCGCTGGCGAACGCCGCGGTCGGACAGCCGGTGCGGGTACGCACCGCGACCGGGTCCATCATCAGCGGCATCGCGCAGCCCGATACCACCGTGGAAGTGCCCATGTAAGGCCGATATGAGGGGGTTTCACCCCCCATATCCGGTCCGCAAACCCCCGCCGGCGCTGGCGCGTCGGTAAAAGATGCGATATTTGTTAAAGTTCGACCCAGGGACGCCGTTAAAGGAAGTACATCCCCTGGGGAAATGCTGTGAAAATCGACTCTTCCATACCGAATCTCCCGGCTTCTGCGCTGCAGAAGGCTGGTGCATCCTCATCCGCCGGCCAAAGCGCCGCCTTGTCGGGCAATATGCTCACGGGCAGCGTCTTTTCCGGCGGCAATCCGGTGAACGGCAGCGCCTGGGCCGCCGCCGCTGTTGTTTCCTCGCCACCCTCCGGCATGTCGGGCGGCGGCAGCGTGCATCTCTCGCCGTTTTCCTCGCAATTGCGGGCGTCGGCGAGCGACCCGAGCGGCGACATCGACATGGCGCGCGTCGCGGCGTTGCGCTCTTCGATCGCGAACGGTTCGTACAATATCGACCCCGCGCGGATCGCCGACGGCATGCTCAGTTCGGCGCAGGAACTCTTTTAATATATGGACTCCGCCCTGCCATGACGACATTCGACCCGACCCCCGCGTCGGACACCGGACCCGCGCCCGATTTCCCCGCGCTGATCGCCCTGCTCGACGACGAATGCGGCACATTGCGGGCCTTCGTCATCGCACTCGACGAAGAACAGCTGATGCTGTCGCGCAGCGCCGATATCGGCGCGCTGCCGGCGATCGTCGCGCGCAAGAGCGAGTTGTACGGGCGGCTGAACGTGCTGGACAAGGCCCGTGGCGCCTGGCTGAGCGGCAACCGGCTGACCGACATGACGGACACCGCCGCCCGCTCCCCCGAGGTCGGCGAGCGTTGGGCCAACGTCGTCGCGCTCGCGAGAACCGCGCGGCGCACGAACGAGACCAACGGCCGGCTGGTGCGCACGCGCATGACGTACAACAAGAGCGCCCTCGACGCGATCCGCGGCGCGCATGGCAAGGCGCCGACGGTCTATGGCGCGGACGGACGCTTCTGAACGTCGGCTGAAACGTTGGGCGTTGCAACGCAGGCCCGGGGTCACACGGCGCGGGAGAACGGGTTCCCGTCCAACGCCCGCGCGCTATTCCGGAACTCCGGTAATCTGACATCTTCCTGAGAGTGTCGGCTGTGAAGGTACTGTCCATCAATCCGTCCGCCGGGTCTTCACCCGGCGGCAAACATGTCGAGATCGTCACGGTTCGCACGCTCAGGGAACCCGTGCTCCTGGCGAAGAGACCGGTTCGACCGCGCTCCTTCGCCGACTGTCCCGAACTCGAGGGGCTGGAAAGAGACGAAAGCGGCGACGTCCAGGTCCCGGTCGACGACGAACCGGAGATCATCGAGCAGTCGGGCCCACTGGAGCCCGCCGACGTTCCGGTCGGCCGTCCGCTGGCGTGGCGCGTGGTGAACATCGATGGGAGTCTGCTGCTGGATGTCGGCGCGGTCCTGCCGAGCGCCGCCGATCGCGACTTCCTGTTCGAGAAATTCGAGCCGCAACGCGAGGTGGTCGGCCAGGGTCTCGCCCAGACTCAGGAAAAACACGAAGACAACGCGACGGCGCAGGAGATCACGCTTTCCAACATGGGCTTGACGATCGGCTCGCGGCTGGGCGTGAAAAGCGGCATCGGCAGCGCGATGTCGCCGTATGCCAGCCGCGTGATCGGCATCACGCCGGGCGAGTTGATCTTCATCACCGTACCGATGTCCAGCGCCGGCCGCCTCTCGCTGGCGCCCCGCGACACCGTCGAGGTGGTGGCCGTCTCGGCGCGGGCCGTCTATCTGTTCGTGTGCAACGTCGAGGCCGTCTGTCCTTCGCCCACGCCCTATATCATTCTGTCGAAACCCCGCATCATCCGGCGCCTGCGCGAGCGTCGGGCCGAACGCATCAAGATCCGCATCCCCGTGATCTTTTCAGGCGCGCCCCGCCCTGGCGCACCCGCGGCGGGCGGACTCGGCATCGCCAACGACCTCAGCGACCTGGGCATGGCCCTGGCCACCCCCACGCCGATCGCGGCCCTGGGCGACACGATCTCGGTCCGGTTCTATCTCGACATGCATGCGTCCACGATCTGCGTCGAAGCGGGCAGCACCGTTCGAAACGTGAAGCCGTTGCTGGACGACAACGAGGAACAGACCGGTTACGAATACGGACTGGAATTCGCCCAGCTGCCGATCGAGTCGAAGCTCGCGCTGCGCAATTTCGCGTTGAGCCGGCGCAGCATGGGTTAGCGGCGCGGCCGCATGGCCCGCATGCGGCACGCGTATCGAACGGACATTTTCTCGAAATTTCCCGCTGTGCCGCGCTGGCCCGGGCCGCCGCATTGTCTCTCAGAAACGCATGCTGATCGAGATACCGAATTTCTGCGCGACGTCCCGCGACTGTTTCCTGACCGGTTGCGCGACATAGGCGGACACCGGCATGCCGGCCACCGTGAAGGTCACCGCGATGCCGGCGGACGCACGAACGATCGCGCGCGTATCGGCCGTACTCGCCGCTGCATTGGCAACCGTACCGGCAGCCGTATCGGGCCGTGGGCCGCCGCCCCACAGCGAGCCGACATCGGCGAACACCCCGGCCGACACCGGGCTGCCGAGCACGGTCCCGACCTGCTTGATCAGGTCGAGACTCGCGGTGACGTAGCGCTCCCCTCCCACGAAGTAATCGCCGTCGCGCGGGCCGACGCGGCGCGGCGCGAACCCGCGCAGATTCGCGCCGCCGATGAAGAAACGGTCCGCGACGCTTGGCGATCCGCCACCGAGCGGGCGCATGAAGCCCACGCGCACGGTGTCGAGCAGACTCAGATCGCCGGGCACGAGCGCGACTTTCGCGCGCGACCAGGCTTCGGTCCGCCATACCGCGTGGTTTCCCGAGTTCAGGTCGTAGGCGTGATTGTCGATCCCCGCGCTCAACGTCAGGCGCCGCGTCTCGACGAACCTGTCGAGCGTATGGGACACGTGCGCGTACACGCCCGAGCGCGTGCCCGCGTCGCGCCGGAAAAACGGCGGCGCGTCGGCGGCGAGATCGTCGACGGTGCGCACGCGATAGCCGAGGCCCGTCGTCAACACGCCGCCCCGCCTAGCGTCGAACCGCAGATACGGTTCGACGCCGTACGTCGTCGCTCGGAAACCCTGGTCGGCGTACGCATCGCGGCGGACATCGAGATCCACGCCCGCGTCGATGCGCTCGCCGAGCGCTTGCGGTTTGAAGAGGCCCGCCTGGGCGCGCTGCGTGTGCCGTGCGTAGCGCAACGTCGCGAACGCGAACACGCCCGGGATCAGGTTGTTCCTGCCGGCATACGCGGAACCGATCGGGCCGTCCTCGCTGTCGAGCGCGGCGCCTATCTCCAGGCGTTCGGGGCCTGGAGACGGGGGCGGGGCGTTGATTTGATTACCGGCCGCCGGCGCGACCGGCGGTGGAGATGGGTTTTCACCGGCCTGTGCGGCCATGATCGTAGCGATCATCGAGCAGCACAGGCCGGCGGCGAGGGTCAGGTGGCGTACGGG
>JBPBQT010000453.1:0-15312 GCA_050955065.1 Janthinobacterium lividum
GGACTTCGGCGCGGTCATCGACATGATCGACGATTACGTCCCGGGCGACATCTGCATGACCAACGACGCGTACAGCGGCTACGTGGCCACGCACACGCCCGACGTGATGATGTGGAAGCCGGTGTTCCATGGCGGCGAGATCGTCTGCTACGTGGGCGGCCACATCCACAACACCGACATGGGCGGCGCGGTGCCGGCCTCGCTGTCGCGCACGCTCACCGAGATCTACCAGGAAGGCATCCGTTTCGCGCCGACGAAGATCGTGCGCGCCGGCGTGCTCGACGAGGTGCTGCTCGAACACATGGCGATCAACGTGCGCGCGCCCGAGCAGAATCGCGGCGACCTGAAGGCGCAGATCGCGATGCTGATGACCGGCGAGCGCCGCATTCTCGAAATCATCGAGCGCTTCGGCATCGCGCAGTTCAAGGCTGGCATGGACGCGCTGCTCGAATACTCGGAAGAGCAGGCGCGCACCATCGTGCGCAGCATGCCCGACGGCGAATACTTCTTCGCCGAATACGCGGACGAAGACTCGGTCAACGGCAAGCCGCTGCGCGTGGCGCTGACGCTGAAGATCGACGACGGTTCGCTGATCTTCGATTTCACCGGCAGCGATCCGCAGCTCAGCTCGTCGCTGAACATGCCCACCGGCGGCAAGGAGCGGCACGTACTGCCGCTGGTCGGCCTGAACTACATCCTCTATTCGCTGAACCCGGACTTGCTGCTGAACGCCGGCATGCTGCAGGTCGCGCGCTGCATCCTGCCCGAGGGCACGATCATGAACTGCGTGCCGCCGGCGGCGGTGGGCATGCGCAGCCTGACGGCGAAGGTCGCGCAGTACGTCACGTTCGGCGCGTTCTCGATGGCCTGCCCGGACCGGCTGCCGGCCTGCCCGGCGGGCGGCATGTCGATCCTCAACGTCAAGACCGTGGACCGCAAGGGGCGCAGCATCATCGCGTCGATCGGTCCAGTGGGCGGCGGCGCGGGCGGCATGGCGTCGGCGGACGGATCCGATGCGTCCGGCGCGAACGTGGCCTTCCTGCGCAACACGCCGGTCGAGATCAACGAGGCCGAGGTGCCGATCCGCATCACCAAGTACGGCGTGGTACCGGGCAGCGCCGGCGCGGGCAAGTACCGCGGCGGCCTGGGCACGGTCATGGAGTTCCGCGTGTTCTCGCCGGGCACGCTGGTCACGGCGCGCAACCGCGACCGCTCGCGTTTTGCGTCGTGGGGCGTGCTGGGCGGCAAGGCCGGGGCGGTGTCGCGCTTCACCCGCAACGCCGGCACCGACCGCGAAGAGAACCTGGGCGTGACCGATCTGGTGATCTGCAATCCGGGCGACACGGTGCGCCTCGAAGGCTGCGGCGGCGGGGGCTACGGGCATCCGCACGAACGCGAGGTCGGCAAGGTCGTGGAGGACGTGCGCCGCGGCTATGTCACGGTAGAACAGGCGCGGCTGCTGTACGGCGTGGCGCTGAGTGCGGACGGTATGAACGTCGTGGATGAAGGCGAAACCGAAACGCTGCGCGCGCGGATGTTGCAGGCCGTCGAGGGCGAGACGCTGCCGCACTTCGAATACGGTGCCGAGCGCGATGCGTATGAAGCGAAATGGACGCGCGAGCGCTATCAGGTGCTCACGACGCTGCTCGCCAAGTCGCCGGTGGTGTGGCGCCATTTCCTCAAGCACAAGATCTTCGACATGCTGGATGCGCGCGAGGCCGCGGGCACGCTGGTACCGGGCGCGGCGGTGATCGACGATCTGTACCGCGACGTGCTGCGGCAATATCCGCAACTGGTGCAGGACGATGTCGATATCGCCGAAACCGTCTGATCATGAGTCCGACCATGAAACTCCAGCCCTATTGGCTCGATAGCGCGCCGGTCTTCGGCGGCGGCAGCGCGGGGCCGGTGGCGGGGCGCGCGGACGTCGTCGTCGTCGGCGCGGGTTTCACCGGCCTGTCGGCCGCGCTGGCGCTGGCGCGCACCGGCGCGTCGGTGGTGGTGCTCGATGCCGACCGCGTCGTGGGTCAGGCGTCGGGGCGCAACGGCGGGCACTGCAACACCGGCACCGCGCAGGACTTCGGCGCGCTGACGGCGCAGTTCGGCCTGGCGCGCGCCCGCGCGTTCTACCGGTCCTTCGTGCAGGCGGTCGACACGGTCGAGACGGTGATCGCCGACGAAGGCATCGACTGCGATTTCGTGCGGCCCGGCAAGCTGAAGCTGGCCGCCAAGCCCGAGCATTTCGCGAAACTGGCGCGCGCCTACGAGATCCTGGTGAAGGAGGTCGATCAGGATGTCGCGCTGGTGGAGCCGGGACGGATTCGCGACGAGGTCGGCAGCGACCGGTATCACGGCGGCCTGCTGTCGACGCGCGGCGCGCAGATGCACATGGGACGCTTCGGCGTGGGCCTGGCGGAAGCGGCGGCGCGGCACGGCGCGCGGATCCACGAACACGCCGCGGTGACCGGCCTGAAACGCCTGCACGGGAACGCGTACGAGGTGACATCGGCGCGCGGCACCATTCGCGCGGACAAGGTGCTCGTCGCCACCGGCAGCTCGCAGTCGGGCCCGTTCACGTTCTTCGAGCGGCGCATGGCGCCGGTGGGCAGTTTCGTGCTGGCCACCGCGCCGATCGACCGGCCGGTGCTCGACGCGCTGTTGCCGAAGCGCCGTTCGTACGTGACGACGAAGCATATCGGCAACTATTTTCGGACGACGCCGGACAACCGGCTGATCTTCGGCGGCCGCGCGCGTTTCGCGATGTCCAATCCGAAAAGCGACGCGAAGAGCGGGCGCATCCTGCGCGAGACGCTGGGGCAGGCGTTTCCGGAACTGCGCGACGTCGCGATCGACTATTGCTGGGGCGGCCTGATCGACGTGACGGTCGACCGCCTGCCGCGCGCGGGCGTGCACGACGGGCTGTATTACTCGATGGGGTACAGCGGGCACGGCACCCACATGGCCACGCACATGGGCCAGGTGATGGCGGCGATGATGTCCGGAACCGCGCGGGATCCGGCGGAAACGGCGCCGTGGCTCGACCTGCCGTGGCGGGAAGTGCCGCTGCAATCGGGACGGAAATACTTCCTGCCGCTGATCGGCGCCTATTATCGGTTGCAGGACATCCTGCACTGATCCGTGCTCTCCGGCGCTTTCCCGGCATCTTCCCGGCATCTTCCCGCTTCGGGATGGAAACCGGAAGGGCGCCGGAACGGGCGCGCTCGCGCAAGGACCTATTTCCTGCCGACGAGATAGCGGACGCCGTTCGCGCCGTACCATTCTTCGTGCGGGCGATTGGCCGGGAGATGAAAGACGTCTCCCGTTTTATAAGTGCGTTCCGTGTCATCCTCTTCGCAGATGCGCACGTCGCCCTCGAGCACGAGCGCCTTGGCTTCGAAGGGGTGCGCGTGAACGTCGAGATGGCCGTCGGCTTGCCGCTCGACCATTACCACTTCGGCGAACCCTTCGCGCGCGAGCGTTTCGGTGAATTGACTGTAGTCCATGGGGATGTCTGTTGTTTTAGGGAAGCGTTGGCGCAGTATAGCCTGCGCGTTTCGCGGTCAGTACAGCACGCCGCGTGCCGTGCCTGCGTCCCATGCCGTCGCACGCTTGGTGCCGCCTGCTTGTCTTATTCAAGCGACAAGAACGGCGTTTCAGGACGTGACGGCCAGTTGCGCGCGGTCGGGAAAGCGGCTGATGGCCTGCCCGAGCGTGGCGATGCGCTGCAATGCGAGGGAGCGCGGATCGGCCGGACGCAGCCACTGCGCCGGCGGCTCCGCGGGGCGGGGCGCGTCGGCATCCGTGCCGGGCGACCCCGTGGCGTTGCGCGCGGCATCCTGCCGGATGCGTACGACCACATGACGCAAGGCCGCATCGAGGCGGTCCGCGTAGTGATCCACCGCTGTCGCGCCGGTGCGCGCGGCGCGCGGACGGACGCCCGCTTCATTGTCTGTTTCGTCGCTCACGGCGCCGTCGGGCTTGCGACGCGACGCGGTATCGGGCATGTCGCCGGGGCCGCCGGCGGGATCGCCGGCGGGATCGCCGGCGGGATCGCTGGCGGAATCGCTGGCGGAATCGCCAGTGACCGTCAGGGGCTGCAGCTCCAGCACCGTCGCCGCGGCGGTCATGCCGCGCAGCGCGGCGATCAAGTCGCCGACCGCGTTCGCGCGTTCCTGGCGATGCAGCGGACTGCGCAGCAGGCTGTGCCAGACCACCTGCGCATTGTCCGCGGACAGGCAGGCCTCCCGGCGCAGGGTGCCCAGCGTCGCGCCGGGCGTATCACTTCCCTGCGCGCCCCCCTGGGCACCCGCCTGCGCCGTCCGCAGCACGGCCAGCACATACCTTGCATGGCGCTCGACCGCTTCCGACAACACGGCCGCGAGCCGTTCGTTCGCCCGCTCCGGCCACAGCAGCATGCCGATCAGCAGACCCAACACGCCGCCGTAGATGCTGTTCATTCCCCGCAGCGCGGCGAGCGTGAATTCGTGCGCGGCGGGTTGCTGGATCTCGGCCACCAGCACGAACTGCAGGGTCAGGAAGAAGGTGAAGACCGCGTAGTGGACGGTTCTGCCCAGGAAGGTGCCCAGCGCGATCGGCACCACGGCCACCGCGACCGCCAGCGGCGAGGGCAGCAGGATGCCGATCAGCGACGCGCCCAGCGCGCCCGCCACGCTGCCGACGATACGCTCGGCGGTGCGTTGCCAGGTCGACGCGAGGTAGGGCTGCAGGATGAAGACGACCGTCAGCGACATCCAGTAGCCGTGATTGATGTGCCACCACTTGCACAGCGCCACCGAGACCGTGGCCGCGACGCCGACGCGGATCGCATGCCGCGTGATGCTGGAGCGCAGGTGCAGGTTGCGCCGCAGATGATGCAGCGTGGATGCCGTGGATGCCGTGGATGCGGGCGGCACGCCGGCCACAGACCCGGGCGCGGCGGCAGCGCCATGCTCGAAGGCCTCGGATGCGTTGCTGAGCAGCGCGGAGACGGCGTCGGTGCCGGCGCTGAAGAGGCGTTCGAGCAGGGGCAGCAGCGTTGCGCCCGCGAGATTTTCCGATGAGCGCGCCGGGTGGATGGCCGGCGCGCCCGGGATCGCTCCCGCGATGAATTCCAGGACAGGGCCATTCGATGCCGATGCCGATGCCGCCATCTGTGCGCTCGCGTGCGCCCGGCGCACCGCCTGCTCGGTGCGCGCCAGCGCAGTCTGCAGCGCCTGCTGCTGCGCCGGGGCCGCCACGTTCGAGATCTGCGAGGTGACCCGGCAGCCGTGCGCGAAGCGGCGCATCACGCGCAGGACGTCGGCATTGGCGCGCCGCACGGGGGCGTCGTCGGCGGCGGCATGACCCGCGGCGTGCAGTGACGCCATCGTGTCCGCCAGCGCCACCAGCACCACGAACGCGCGCTCGGCGGCATCGAGCAGGGCCAGCAGCTGCTGGCCGCGGCGCATCCGCGAGGGCCGGCTGCCCAGCACCTCGGACACCCGCCGGCGCGCGGTCTCGATCTGCGCGCGTAGGGCCTTGCGGTGTGTGATGCTGACCTCGGACCAGCGCTCGCGCGCGTCGGGCTGCGCGGGGCGCTGCGGCCGGTACAGCAGGCAGATCGCCGTCGCGTAGTCGCTGATGCCCACATAGCATTGCGCCACCGCCGCCGCCGCGTGCCGCCACGGACGCCGCCGCCAGACCAGCGCGGTCATGACGATCGACCACAGCGCGCCGCCGATGAAGAACGCCGCGTAGGCGGCGCTGCCGCCCAGGGTCGGCGTGGGCAGTTCGGTGGATACGACGAAACCCGCCGAGACCAGCGTGCCGATGATCGCGGCGGCCGGTCCCCACAACTGCGCGAAACTGGCCGCGGTGCAGCACAGGAAGGTCAGCGGCAGGAGCAGCCACAGCACGTCCTTCGACGCGCTGGCGAGAAAACAGAACAGGGCGCCCACCCCCGCGACCCAGCACATCGCGCGCAGCCGCTGCGCGAGCGGTCCGCCCGGATCGGCGAAGCAGGCCCAGAACGCGGCGATCGCGGACCAGCCCAGACGCGGCTCGCCGTACAGCACGGCCATGACCGCGGGCGCGGCGCTGACCAGCGCCGCGTGGCTGGCATCGGCCCAGGGAAGATCGCGCAATACCGCGGGCACGCGGAAGGGCAGGATGCGCATGGCGGTGTCTTTCAGGAGCGCGGCGGGGGCGGGGACAAGGGGCCGACAGACAAGGAGGCGACAGACGAGGGGGCGACAGACGAGGAGGTCGCAGACGAGGGGACGTCCATCTGCGCCGCGGCGTTCCGGTCGGCCGCATCGGCGCTGGCGGTGAGCCCGGCGGCGACGCCCGCCTGGTCCTCGGCGCTACGGTTCTGGCTCATCTTGCGCTTGCCTTCGAGCCGCGTGATCGGCATGCGGATGCCGACGATGTTGCGCAGATTCGCGGCAATGTACGGGGCTGGCGCATCGCTTACCGCCCAGGGCTCGGGACGCGTGGCTTCATGCCGCGTGGTCAGCCGCGTGACAACCGCCAGCAGCCGGTCGGGATCGTCGAAGAATTCGACCGGACCATGCGCGTGCACCGTGACGTAGTTCCACGTGGGCACGACCTTGCCGTCGCGTTGTTTGCTCGGGTACCACGACGGCGAGATGTAGGCATCCGGTCCCATGAAGATCGCCAGCGCCTCGCCATCCAGCGTCGTTTGCCAGAGCGTGTTGGCACGGGCGATATGGCCGTACAGCACGCCATGCGGGCCCTCGCCCGCGTCCAGCAGCAGCGGCAGCGGCGTGGCGTTCAGGCCCGCGTCGCCGTGCGTCACGAGCTGGGCGATGCGCGCCTGCTCGATCGTCTGGTGCAGGCGCGACAGGCTGTTTTCTTCGAAGGCGGGCGGGATGTACATGGCGGGTCTCCGGGGGGCCGGATGCCATTATGTCGTGGAACCCGGCGGCGCGATAGCCGTGCGAAAAAGCGCCGTGCCGAGTCGCGTCGCAGTGGTTGCCGCCATCGAGGCGGCCGGTCAGTCGAGCAGGACGCCCCTGTCGTCGTGGAACGGAAAGGGACCGGCGTAGGTGTCGACATAACCCAGGTGCGACACCAGTCCGCCGTCGGCGCTCCAGCGGTGCACGACGTAGGTGGGCGGCTCCATCGTGAATGCCGACGGGGCATCCGGACGCAGATCGAGACAGACCTGATGCGCGACCGACCCCGCCGTGGAAGCGAGCGTTCCGGCGAAGCGTCGATGGATTTCGCGGTGCAGATGTCCGGCGATCAGACGCTCGACGTTGGGGTAGCGCGCGATCAGCGCCGCGAGGGCCGCGCTCGAACGCTCGTCGAGCAGCGCGCGGTCCATGTGGCCGATGCCCGTGCGAAACGGCGGATGGTGCAGCGCGACAATCACCGGGCGCTCGCGTGCGTCCTCGAGCGCCTCCGCGAGCCAGGCGAGTCGTGCCGCGCACAGCGTGCCGCCGCTGCATCCCGCGTCCAGCGAGTCGAGGGCGATCAGACGCAACGCGCCGATATCCACGCTGTACTGGATGAAATCGCCGCCGCCCGCCACCTCGCCGAATACCTGGCGCAGCGACTCGCGCGCATCGTGGTTGCCGACCAGCAGGTGGCAGGGAAGTTCGAGCACGTCGAGCAGGCTTGCCAGATGCAGGTACTCATCGAGATTGCCCGAGTCGACGAGGTCGCCGGTGATCACGACGGCATCGGGGCGCGGCGATAGCGTGTTCAGGCGCGCGATCGCGCGTCGCAGGAAGGCGGCGCTGTCCACTTCGCCGTAGGCGAGGGCGCCGGGCCGCTTGATGTGCAGGTCGGTGATCTGGATCAGGGTGGTGAGGTCGGTCATGTCGGCAAAGGTGTCTTCAATCAAGCAACAAAAGCGCGTCGGGCCGTAGCGTCAGGCCGACGTCGTCGCCTGCCTCCCAGGACGCTCTTCCGGGTACATCGATGATCAGGGGCGTGGATCCCGCGGCGTACACGCTCAGACGGGTACGGTCGCCGAGAAAAACCGCGGAACCGATGCGGCCCTGCAACTGCCCGGAGCCCGCCGCGCCGAGGATCGCGTCCTCCGGCCGGAAGAAGGCCTGCGTCGCGTCGGCCGCGCCGGCGGGCCGTGGACCGCCGCCCGTGTCCCGCGCGAGCGGCAGGCGCCGCCCGTCGATCACGAACTCACCGTCGCGCACCTCGCCGCACAGGCGGTTCATCGTGCCGACGAACTGCGCGACCGCGCGGTTCGCGGGCCGGAAATAGACGTCGCGCGGCGTGCCTGTCTGCTCGATGCGCCCGGCGCTCATGACGACGATGCGGTCGCCCAGCGCCATCGCTTCCGCCTGATCGTGGGTGACGTACACGGTGGTGACGCCCAGCTCGCGCAGCAGCGCGTTCATCTCGGTGCGCAGGACATCGCGCAGGCGTGCGTCGAGGGCGGTCAGCGGCTCGTCGAGCAGGAGGATGCGGGGTTGCGGCGCCAGCGCGCGGGCGAGGGCGACGCGCTGGCGCTGGCCGCCGGACAAGGCGTCGATGGGTTTGTCGCCGTGCGCGTGCAGTTCGGTGAGCGCGAGCAGATCGTCGACGCGCGCGCGGATCGTCTCCCGCGGCATCCCGCGGATGCGCAGCCCGTAGCCGATGTTGTCGCGCACCGTCAGGTTCGGAAACAGCGCATAGCTCTGGAAGACCATGCCGACCTGCCGGCGTTCGATCGGCAGGCGGGTGACGTCATCGTCGCCGAACAGCACGCGCCCGCCGGCATCGGGCGTTTCCAGCCCGGCGATCATGCGCAGCGTGGTGGTCTTGCCGCAACCCGAGGGGCCGAGCAGCACCACGGTCTCTCCGGCGCCGATCGTCAGGTTCACCGGGGCCAGCGCGCGGTGCCGGCCGAAGGACTTGCCGCAGTTTTCGAGTGTCACGGAAAGCGCGTCGCGTTTCATTGCGTCGTCTCCTTTTCGGCGGGTCGCGCGGGCACGGCGCAGCGCTGTATCGCCATCAGCAGGGGGAGGGCCATCGCCAGGAAGATCAGCGTATAGGCGCTGGCGATCTCGATGCGCATCGACGCATAGGCATCGGCCAGCCCGACCGGCAGGGTTTTCGTGTCGGGCGTGTGCAGCATCCAGGTCAGGTTGAATTCCCCCAGCGACAGCGTGAGCACGGTGACTGCGCCTGCGACGATGCCGGGGCGGACGTTGGGGAGCACGATCGTGAAAAAGCGCTGTGCGAAGCTTGCCCCCAGACTGGCTGCGCCTTCTTCGAGCGTGCGCAGATCGATGCTCGCGCAGATCGCCGCGACGGCGCGCACCATGAAGGGCAGCGTAAAGATCACGTGACCGACGATGATGAAGAGGAAGCTGCGCCGGAAAGTGCCGAAGCCGCCATAGAGGACGATCAGCGCGAGGGCCGAGGCCAGCCCCGGTAGGGCCACCGGCAGGACCAGCAGCTCCTCGATCCAGCGCGCCGCGCGGTGCCGGCTGCGCGCCAGCGCATAGGCGGCGGGCACGCCCAGGAGGATCGTGATGGCGAGCGTCGCGAGCGCGACGCCCAGCGACGCGTAGACCGAGTCGTGATACAGGCGCCAGACCTGCGCCACCCAGCGCAGCGTCAGGCCGCTAGACAGCCCGCGGAAATAATTGACGGTCAGGCCGGCCAGCACCGACATCAGCATCGGTAGGGTCAGGAAGGCGAGCAGAGCGATGGTGACGCTCCATTGGCCGGCGGCGAGCCAGCGGTACGGCGCGGGCCGGCGGACGGCCGGGAAACGGGTGCTGCGGTGCGAGCCGGCGAGCGGACCGGTGACCGGCTGCACTGGCGGATGTGTCGGCCGCGGCGCGGCCGCGGATGCGGCGTCGCGAGGCGTGGCGGAAAGCGAGGGTACGTGGCGCATGGGTGACTCATGGGAGGTGCATGGGTGGCCCATGGGCTCAGGCCGCCGCCGAACCGGCCGTCCGGGACGCGCCGCCGCCCAGCCCGCGGGCCAGCGCCAGCGCGGCCCAGGTGACGATGCCGAGCACGACCGAGAGCGCCGCGGCCGTGCCCATGTCGGCGTTCAGCGTGAACGCGGTGTAGATCGTCATGGGCAGCACGTCGATCTCGGTGGCGAGCGTGAAGGCGGTGCCGAACGCGCCCATCGAGGTGGCGAAACAGATGGCCCCGGCGGCGATCAGGGCCGGGCGCAGCGCGGGCAGCAGGATGTCGCGCGTGATGTGCAGCGGCGAGGCGCCGAGCGCCCGCGCCGCTTCCTCGAGCGTCGGGTCGAGCTTGCCGGCGGCGGCCATGACGGTCACCACCACGCGCGGAATCGAGAAGTACAGATAACCGACGAACAATCCGGTCATCGAATAGGCGAAGACCCAGCGGTCCCCCAGCAGCTTTTCCGAGACGACCCCGATCAGCCCCTGGCGTCCGCCCAGCATGATGACCATGAAGCCGACCACGACGCCGGGGAAGATCAGCGGGAAGCCCAGCAGCGCGACGACCAGCGATTTTCCCGGAAACGCATGGCGCGCGAGGAACAGGCCGGTGATCGTCGACAGCAGCAGGGTCGCGGCCGTCACGGCCGCCGACAGCGCGACGGTGTTCAGCAGACTGCGCAGATAGCCGGCGTCCGAGAGGATGGCCGCGTACGTGGCGAGGAAATGGCCGCCGCCGCTGATGCGCACCAGCACGACCATCGGCAGCAGCCAGAAGGCGCAGAAGAACGACAGCGCCGGAGCCAGCAGCCAGGCCCGCGCGCGCAGGGAAAACGTTGCATCGTGCATGATGGAAGTCTCGCGAACGCTGAAGGTCGAGGGTCAGTGCCGGGTTTTCAGATAGGCCTCGCCGAAGGCCTGCTGTCGGTCCGCGAGCCGCTGGTAGTCGACCGGCCTGGCACGGGCGTAGTCGCTCGCGGGCAGGAAACGCGCGCTCATTTCCTTCGTCAGCGGTACCGGCCGCACCGGGCGCAGATAGGCCGCGGCCCATAGCTTCTGGCCGGCGTCGGAAAGCACGAAATCGAGGACCTTGCGTCCGTTCGCGGCGTCGGGCGCGCCCTTGACGAGTCCCATCACGTAGGGAACCGCGATCGTGCCTTCGCGCGGAATCACGAACTCGACGTTCGCATGGTCCTGGTATTTCGCGCGATAGGCGTCGAAGTCGTAATCGAGCAGGATCGGGATCTCGCCCGACAGCACGCGCGCGTAGGCGGTCTGCTTCGGAACGATGGGCTGGTTCGCCTGGAGCCGCGCGAACCAGTCGAGCGCCGGCTGGAAGTCGTCGAACGACCCGCCGAGCGCCTGATTTACCGCCACGGCGCCGGCATAGCCGACGAAGGCGCTGGTGGGATCGAGATAGGCGATCATACCCTTGTACTCGGGTTTCAACAGGTCGGCCCACGAGCGCGGCACGGGCTTGCCGTCGAGCGCGTCCTTGTTGACCATGAAGCCGATCGTCCCGGAATGGATCGCGAACCACTGGCCCTGCGGATCCTTCTGCGCGGTCGGAATGTCGTCCCAGTGCGCGGGTTTGTACGATTGGAGCAGCCCCATCCGGCTCGCCTGGAAGGCGGAGGAAATGCCCAGGTAGACGACATCGGCGACCGGGCTTTTCCGTTCGGCCATCAACTGCGCGATCGCCTGTCCCGAATTCTTGTTGTCGAACGGTACGCGAATGCCGGTGGCCTGGCGGATCGCGGCGATCTGCGCGGCCCAGTCCGCCCATTCCGGCGGACAGTTGTAGCAGATCGCGGTTTCGTCGGCCCGGGCGGCGGTGGGGTGCAGGCCGGCCAGCGCGCCGCCCAGCAGCGCGAGGGCGGCGAGGGTGTTCCTGACATGACACAGGCGCAGGCGTGAACGCGAAAGGAGAAACGAGCCGGGCAAGGAGGTCATTGATCGCAAGAGAGGCGGGGGCCGGAGGCTCGGCGCGCGCGGGAATGGAACAAGGCTTGCGGTGGATTATCGGAGAGCCGTATGAAACGACCATGACAGCGGGACAGGGAGAACGGGCGCGGGAACGCGGTTTCCCGGGCGGCGGGAAACAGACGCCGTGGCAAGGGGATGGTCAGCAAAGTGAAATAACGGGAAGCCCCCGGTCTCGAACCAACGGGCGTTGACCGTGCGACACGTCGGTGAGGCGGGGACGACGTGCCCGTTTGCCCGGACGATCACGATGGCTTGAAGAAACCCGCCGGCGCAATGTCGGACGGGCTCGGACGGGCATCGCGATATCCGGTCGGCCGGGATGACAGTTTTCCATGGATTCATTCCCGTGCCGGGCAGCGGCGCGTCACGCGCGGTGAACGAAGAATCGGCATTCGCCAGACAGATGAAAGAAATCAAAAGCGAATAGGTCAAGGCCACATCGATGACGGTCGCAGCGCCCGCCAGCGCCGGCGCACGATGCGGTGCACGCGCTGGGCGGCTGGGATACCGCGGTGACGGTGACGACCGCGGACGATATCGGCGCGCTCACCGCGGCGATCCTGTTCGCGACGCCACGCATCGTGAACCGCGTCGTGTATATCGCGGGCGACACGCTGACCTATGGGCAGCTCGCCGCTACGGTGGAGACCGCGCGGGGCAGACCGGTTGCCCGCCATGTGCGGGACATTCCCCGGCTGACGGCCGAACTGGAGAAGGATCCGGAAGATGCGCTCAGGAAGTACCGGCTCGTCTTCGCGCAGGGCAGGGGCGTCGCCTGGCCCGTGTCCGACACGTTCAATGTCCGGGAAAACATCGCCGTGACGAACGTGGCGCAGTGGCTGCGCGCCGCCGGCAGGGGTGCCGGCGGAAAGGCGGCATGAACGGCTGCATCACAACCGCATCGAAACCACTTCAAAACGACTTCAAAACCGCAGCAGCACCGCCAGCAGGCCACCCATCAGCCCGAAGGCGACCACCGAGGCGACCACCAGCGCGAGCACCCTGGCCGGGAACGAGCGTCCGACCATGACCAGCGACGGCAGGCTGATCGGCGGCAGCGTCATCAGCAGCGCGCCCGCGGGGCCCGCCGCCATGCCGAGCGACAGCATCGCCTGGATGATCGGCACTTCACCCGCGGTCGGGATCACGAACAGCATGCCGGCCACCGCGAGCGCGGCGATCCACAGCACTTCGTTGCCGATGTCCGGGCTGATGTGCGGAAACAGCCAGGTGCGGGCCGCGCCGAGCAGCAGCACCAGCACCACGTATTCCGGCACCAGGCGCAGCGTCATGCGCGCGAGAATCTTCATCCAGCGCGCGAACGCACCACCGGACGCCTCCACGCCGGTCACGGCGGTATTGAGCTGCGCGCGCGCGGCCACCGCGTCGATCGGCGTGGCGAGACGGCTGACCAGGTAGCCGGTGCCGAACACCATCGGCACGCCAAGCACGAGCCGTAGCGCCGACCAGTGCCAGCCGAGCACGAAACCCATGAACACCAGCGTCGCCGGGTTCAGCACCGTGTTGCCCAGCCAGAACGCGATCGCGCCGCCCGCGGATGCGCGCTGCTGGCGCAGTCCGACGACGACGGGCGCCGCGCAGCACGTGCACATCATGCTCGGCAGCGACAGCATGCCGCCGGCGGCGACGCTGCCGAAACCGGTGCGCCCGAGCGTGTTCGCGATCCAGCGAGGCGGCAGCAGCGCCTGCACGGCCGAGCCGAGCAGCAGCCCCAGCACCATCGCCTGCCAGATCGCCTTGCCGTACGCCCACGCGTAGTCGCGCGCGGCCTGCAGCGAGGCCGGCGGCGCGGAACTCGCCTTGCCCATCAGGATCGAATTGCCGATCGCATGCTGGCTGGCGGCAACGAACGTCCGATGGTAGTAGGGCGACCACTTCACATAGAAGAGCCCGGCGATGGCGATGGCGAAAAAGACCACGATGCCCCAGACGGAGGTCGCGACGGGCTGCGGACGGCTCAGGCGCGCTTTCACGATATTTTCTGGATAAGCCGCGGTGCGGGCATGGGGCCCGGTGGCGCGGTGTCGGTTGGCGGGAATGCGGCGTGAGGCGAATCAGCCTCGGGCCGCCGGGTGTTGCAATGCGGCCAGCAGATCCTGCGCCTGGGTGACGCTGTCGGGCGCGTTCGGTTCGAACCGGAACGGCAGGGCCGCGTCGCGCGCGCTGAAATGCGCATGGCTGCTGCGCGAATACGCGGGATCATAGTGCCGATCGATTAGCTCGTCAAATAATGCGGCGCGCGCGCCCTGGTCGATCAGCGCGTGCCAATGCGCGATGGTGTCCTTGCTGTGCAGTCCGATCAGCCGGGCGAGCTGCCCCTTGAAGATGTCCGGCGCGTCGAACAGATGGTGGTAGTCCTGCAACAGAAAGGCGATCCGCGACGCGCGTTCGACATGCACCGCCACGCAGTCGCCGCCGTGCATGCCGTGCAGCAGCGCGTCCGGCAGCGTGATGCTGCCGATCTTGCGGCTCTCCGCCTCGACGAAGACGGGTTGCGCCGGGTCGAGCCGTTCGAAGGCGTTCACCAGTGCCGTGTCGAAGCCTTTCTGCGACGGCTGCGCGCGCGCGGGCAGCGCGCCGAGCAGCGAGCCGCGGTGCGCGGCGAGGTCCTCGAGGTCGAGCGTCTGCGCGCCGGCCGCCGCCAGCGCCTGCAGCAGGCGCGTCTTGCCGCTGCCGGTGTGGCCGGTCAGGACGATGTAGCGAAACGCCGCGGGCCGGAGCGCGAGCGTGTCGAGCACCCAGCGCCGGTAGGTCTTGTAGCCGCCTTCGAGCTGCCGCGCGCGCCAGCCGATCAGATCGAACCAGGTCGCCATCGAACCCGAGCGCTTGCCGCCGCGCCAGCAATAGATCAGCGGCTTCCACTGGCGGGGCCGGTCGGCGAACAGCGTGTCGAGGTGCCGGGCGATATTGCGCGCGACCATCGCCGCGCCAAGACGCGTGGCCTCGAACGGGGCTTCATGGTAAAGCGTACCGATGACCACCCGCTCCTCGTTGCTGAGCACTGGCGCGTTGATGGCGCCCGGCAGGTGGTCCTCGGCGAATTCGAGCGGCGTGCGCGCATCGATGAGGTCGTCGAATTCGTGGCGCCGCTCGAGCGGAACGCGGAGATCTTTCATTCGCAGGCGCGCCCGGGGGCGCAGAGGGGAAACGGGAAAGGAAAAACGGCGGGGACGGCGTGCCGTCAGCGCCGGATTATCGCATTGATCGCCGCGCGGGATCCGACAGTGGCCGCATCGGCGGGGCGGCCAGGCTGGCGCGGGTGCTGGCGACGATATCGGCCGGGTGACGCGAGGCGGCGGGCGGCGGCGGGCGGCGGCGGGGGTCCGGCGACCTTTGCGGGATGCGGGGATAATCGTTCCACTCATCAACGTTGCATGAACCGGCCGATCCCGGGTTGTCCCGGGTCCGCCTGATCAAGGAGTAACAA
>JBPBQT010000454.1:0-13407 GCA_050955065.1 Janthinobacterium lividum
GGCCTGCGCTTTTTCGAGCGCCAGGAAGTCAAGCACGCGCTCGCCTACCTGCGCCTGATCGACAACCCGACCGACGACACCGCGTTCATGCGCGTCGTCAATTTTCCCACCCGCGGCATCGGCGCGCGCTCGCTCGAACAGCTGTCCGATCTCGCGCGCACCCACAACTGTCCGCTGGCGTCGGCGGTGGCCTACGTGACCGGCAAGGCCGGCAACAGCCTCGGCCAGTTCCTGCACCTGATCGAGCGCATCCGCGCCGAGACGCGGTTGATGAACCTGCCGGATCTGGTCCGGCATCTGGTGCAGGCGAGCGGTCTCGCCACGCATTACCAGGCCGAGCGCGAGGGCCAGGACCGGCTGGAGAATCTGGAGGAGCTGGTGAATGCGGCCAGCGCCTTCATCGCCGAGGAGGGCTACCGGCGCGACGCGCCGGCCCGCGTGCTGCCGATGGACGCCGGCGCGACGGCTGCGCCCGCGGTGGTCGACGCGGCCGCCGACGTGGTCGAGCCGATTCCGGCGCCCGGCGCGACCACGCTCTCCGCGGCGATGACGCCGCTGGCGGGGTTCCTGTCGCATGCCTCGCTGGAAGCCGGCGACAACCAGGCGCAGGCCGGACAGGACGCCGTGCAGTTGATGACGATCCACGCCGCGAAGGGGCTGGAATTCACGGCCGTCTTCGTGACGGGACTCGAGGAAGGCCTGTTCCCGCACGAGAACAGCGCGGTGGAGCCCGAGGGGCTGGAGGAGGAGCGGCGCCTGATGTATGTCGCGATCACCCGGGCGAAGGCGCGCCTGTACCTGTCGTTCGCGCAAAGCCGGATGCTGCACGGGCAGACCCGCTACAACGTCCGTTCGCGGTTCTTCGACGAATTGCCCGAGGGCGCGCTGAAATGGCTGACCGCGAAGGTCGAGGCCGGCGCGCGCTGGGGCGGCAAGAGCGACAATGCCGGCTGGGGCAAGGACTGGTTCGCGCGCGGCGGTGTGGCCGCCGCGCCGGTGCCGGCGGCGCTGCCGTCCTATGTCGAGCGCAACCGCGCCGCCGAGGCGGGCTTTCGTGTCGGACAGGCGGTGTTCCACACGAAGTTCGGCGAGGGCACGGTGACCGGTCTGGAGGGCAGCGGCGCCGACGCGCGCGCGCAGGTGAATTTCAAGCGGCACGGCCAGAAGTGGCTGGCGCTGTCGGTCGCGAAGCTTCAGTTGATCGAGGACTAGCGCGTCAGGCCTTGACGTGCACCGGCGGCAAGGGTGGGCCGTCGACCTCGAAGCAGCCGCGATAGGTCGCGTAAAACGAGCAATAGAGCATCGCGGTGATCACCGCCGAGACGGGCATCAGCACGACCAGGCCCATCGCGCCCGCGCCGGAGAGTTGCAATACCAGCGTCAGCACCAGCGACACCGTCATCGTCAGCGCGCCCCACAGCAGCGTGTAGACGGCGAACGCCGCGCGGTTGCGCCAGCACACCATCCAGCTGAAGAACAGTGCCTTGAGCGGCGGCACGTCGTGCCAGGCGACCAGCACCGGCGCGAACCAGAACAGCATCGCCACCGGAACGTAGGCGAGCAGCGACACCAGCACCGCGGCGTTCGGGCTGGCGTCGCGCACCGCCTCCTCGGTCGGCGGACCGTTGCCCAGCAACACCATCTGCGCGAGGATACCGCCGTCGGCGAGCGCGGAGACGGCGAACACCAGCGCGATGGCCAGGATGTAGACGACGCCCAGCCCCAGCAGGCGCTTCGCCGCGATGTTGCCGTGTTCGCGAAACCCCGAGATCAGCACCGTCGGAAACGCGGGTTTGCCGGCGAGCACGTCGCGGCTTGCCGCCAGGAAGCCGACCGAGACGCCCGGGATCAGCAGCAGCAGGATCAGCGAGCCGATCACCGGCGGCAGCGAGACCAGCCGCATGACGAACAGGTAGGCGAAGAACAGCGTCACGAACACCAGCGGATGGCGGCGGAAGATGCTCAGCCCCTGGCGGAACCAGAGATAGCCGGTTTTCGCGGAAACGTGTTTCAGGTGCATGGCGTTGGGTACATGAGCGGCTCAGGTTGGAAAGGCCGACACGGGCGGGGGCGGCGTGTCGATGCGCGCGCGCAGCGTGCGTTCGAAACGGCCCGGGTCGTGGGGTTGCAGAAGCTCGGCGGACCGGGGGCGGAAGAAATCGTACAGCCGCGACACCCAGAAGCGCAATGCGCCCGCGCGCAGCATGTCCTGCCAGTGGCGTGCTTCGATGTCGGTCAGGGGCCGCACCGCCTGATAGGCGCGCAGCAGCGCCTGCGCGCGCGGCAGGTCGAGCGCGCCGCTGTCCAGGTCGACGCACCAGTCGTTGACGGTGACGGCCAGATCGAACAGCCATTTGTCGCAGCCCGCGAAATAGAAATCGAAAAAGCCGCCGAGCCGGTCCGCGTCGGCGTTCCCCACGTCCGCGGCCGCATCGGCGACGAACAGCACGTTGTCGCGAAACAGATCGCAGTGACACGGGCCCCCCGGCAGCTGACGGTACTCGTCCGAGGCGAAGAAGGCGCTCTGATGCGCGAGCTCGCGGGTGAGCAGCGCGTGTTGCGCCGCGTCCAGGTGCGGGTGCAGCGCCGGCGCCGTCGCCTGCCACCAGTCCAGGCTGCGCAGGTTCGGCTGGGTGTCGCCGAAATCGCGCCCGGCGAGATGCGCGCGCGCCAGCATCGCGCCCACCTGCGCGCAATGCGCCGCTTGCGGCGCGAGCTGCGCGTGGCCCGCGAGGCGGGTGACGATCGCCGCGGGCTTGCCGTGCAGCAGACCCTGGAGGGCGCCATCGTCGCGCGGCACCGGGTCGGGTACCGGCACGCCGCGCGCGGCGAGGTGGCGCATGAGGTTCAGATAGAACGGCAGTTCCTGCGCGTGCAGTTTCTCGAAGATCGTCAGGACGAATTCGCCGCGCGTGGTGGTCAGGAAGAAATTGCTGTTCTCGATGCCGGACGCGATGCCGCGAAAGTCGATCACGTCTCCCAGCGAGTAGTGCGTCAGCCAGCGGGCGAGATCGGATTCGGTGACGGGAGTGAAGACGGCCATGCGATGAGGGCGGGAACGCAGAGGAGGGAGATGCCGGCGGCCATGACGACCGGCCGGGACGGGATGATGCGCAGCCGCTCCCGGGGAAACGGCGCTTGAATGTGGCGCGAACGTGGCGCGCGCGCGTCGCGGGGCGGGGTGGCGTCGGCTACGCCGTGAGAGGCGGTGCGGCACCACGGCGTCCGTGGTGGAGGCGCGTCTCAGTAGGACAGCCGGATCGACGGCACCCGTCCGTTCGGCATGCCGTTGGCGGGGACCTTGGGCGAGTTGTCGGTCGGCTCGGACATCTGGTAATGGGTGCCGAAGTTCGAGCGCACGTCGATTTCCGTCGGCTTGCCGCGATCGCGATATTCGGTGACCTCGGTGCCGTTGCGTTCGCGGCGGTGATAGCTCGGCTGTCGGACGGTGTTCAATTCCACCTTCGACGACGCGGCGCCGGCCGGACGGTTGATCGCCTGCAGATCGGGCAGTCCGGCCGCCTCGTTGGCCGACATCACGTGCGTGGCGGGGGCATCCGGCGACGCGCGGGTCGCAGCACTTTCAGACGCGTCTGGGGTATCGGTCGTCTGTGCAAACGCAGGACTCGCGAACAACAGCGCGCCGACGTAAATGCCGACGGCAAGGGATTTCATAGCGGGTCTCCAGGAGCTGTCCGAATTCTAGCAAACTGCGGCCCGTTTGCCGTTCCTCTGAGGCGGTTTCGACACAGTTTCCATGGTAAGGTCGGCGCACGGCAAGCGTTTTATCAAGGGAATGTCCACGAATGACGAGTCAAGCACAACAAGGGGACAGCCGGCAGGCTGACGCGGTGGAACGGTTCTCGGACCCCGTGGCGGCGGTGGCGCGGCTCCAGGCGCTGTACGAAAGCAGCGTCGCGTCGCTGCGCGAGGCGTTCGGACGCTTCAAGCGCGGGGAGGCGCTGAGCGCGCCGGTGCGTGCCTGCTATCCGTTCATCCGGATCACGGCGGGGTCGGGCACCGAGGTCGATGCGCGGCGTTCCTACGGTTTCGTGGCCGGCCCCGGCGTGTTCGAGACGACGGTCACCCGCCCCGATCTGTTCGGCGATTACTACCGTCACCAGTTGCACCTGCTGCGCCGCCATCACGATGCGTCGCTGATCGAGATCGGCGTGTCGTCGCAACCGATTCCGGTGCATTTCGCGTTTCCCGAGGGGCTGCATCTCGAAGGCGAACTCGGGCAGACGCATCTGCGGCAACTGCGCCGCTTCTTCGACACGCCGGACCTCGCGCAACTCGACGACGGCATCGTCAACGGCACCTACGTGCCGCCGCAGGACGCGCCGTTGCCGCTCGCGCTGTTCACCGCGCCGCGCGTGGATTTCTCGCTGCATCGGCTGCGTCACTACACGGCGACGTCGCCCGAGCACGTGCAGAACTACGTGCTGTACACGAACTACCAGTTCTATATCGACGAGTTCGTGCGCTTCGGGCATGCGTTGATGACGCGCAGCGACGACCCTGCCGTGAGCGCCTACCGCGCGCAATACACCGCGTTCGTCGAGCCGGGCGACGTGCTCACCCACAACGCGAACCTCGTCGCCCCCGGCACCGACGGCCCGCCGCCCAGCGGCATGCCGCCGCCGCGCATGCCGCAGATGCCGGCCTATCACCTGAAGCGCGCCGACGGCAGCGGCATCACGATGATCAATATCGGCGTCGGCCCGTCGAACGCGAAGACCATCACCGACCACGTCGCCGTGTTGCGCCCGCATGCGTGGATCATGCTCGGACACTGCGCGGGGCTGCGCAACACCCAGCGTCTCGGCGATTACGTGCTGGCCCACGGCTATGTCCGCGAGGACCATGTGCTCGACGCGGACCTGCCGCTGTGGGTGCCGGTGCCGGCGCTGGCGGAGATCCAGGTGGCGCTGGAACGCGCGGTCGCCGAGGTCACCCGGCTCGAGGGCGGGGAGTTGAAGCGGGTGATGCGCACCGGGACGGTGGCCAGCGTGGACAACCGCAACTGGGAGTTGCGCGATTACCGCGAGCCGGTGCAGCGCCTGTCGCAAAGCCGGGCGATCGCGCTCGACATGGAGTCCGCGACGATCGCCGCGAACGGCTTTCGCTTTCGCGTGCCGTACGGCACCTTGCTCTGCGTGTCCGACAAGCCGCTGCATGGCGAGCTGAAACTGCCGGGCATGGCGGATTCCTTCTACCGGCAGCAGGTCAACCAGCATCTGGAGATCGGTGTGCGGGCGATGGAACTGCTGCGCGAGAACGGGCTGGAAAAACTGCACAGCCGCAAGCTGCGCAGTTTCGCCGAAGTGGCGTTCCAGTAGCCGTTCCCGGCGCGCCGGGACGCGCTGGCCGGGGGATGCGCTCCGGAAGCGCGTTCCCCCGACGGGCTCCCGCCGCTACAGGTAGAACATCCGGTCGTCGTCGGACTTCGTCGGTTCGGGCACCACCGCTTCCTTGGCGTTCGTTTCATAGAACGCCAGCACGGCGGCCAGCACCTCGTCCGGCGTATCGATCACCTGGAACAGGTCCATGTCGTGCTCGCCGATCAGCTTGCGCGGCAGCAGTTCCGCCTCGAACCACGCCAGCAGGCCGCCCCAGAATTCGCTTCCCACCAGGATGATCGGCACGCGGCGCGATTTCTTCGTCTGGATCAGCGTCAGCACCTCGGCCAGTTCGTCGAGCGTGCCGAAGCCGCCGGGCATCACGATCACCGCGTCCGAGTTCTTGACGAAGGTCACCTTGCGGGTGAAGAAATGCCGGAAGCGCAGCGAGATGTCCTGCCAGACGTTGCCGGACTTCTCGTGCGGCAGTTCGATGTTCAGCCCCACCGACGGCGACCTGCCCGCATGCGCGCCCTTGTTCGCCGCCTCCATGATGCCGGGACCGCCCCCGGAGATCACCGCGAAGCCCGCGTCCGAGAGCTTGCGCGCGATCGTCGCGGTCAGCTTGTAGTACTTGGTGTTGCTCTTGGTGCGCGCCGAGCCGTAGATGCTGACTGCCGGCCGGATCTCCGACAGGTACTCGGTGGCCTCCACAAACTCTGCCATAATCGTGAACATCTGCCACGACGCACGGGCTTTCTTTGCCGTCGCGCGATCAAGATCTGCGATCGATCGCAGACTCGGTATCACTTTTCTCTGGTTCATATGTCGGAACAACACACTCTGGACGGCAAGGTCCTGCTATTGGTCGACGGATCAAGCTACTTGTACCGGGCGTTTCACGCGATGCCCGACCTGCGAGGGCCGGATGGCGAACCGACGGGCGCGCTCTACGGCATCGTCAACATGCTGCGGCGGTTGCGGCGGGACCACCCGGCAGAGTATAGCGCGTGCGTCTTCGATGCCAAGGGAAAGACGTTTCGCGACGCGTTGTACGACCAATACAAGGCACACCGGCCGGCGATGCCGGACGACCTGTCGCGGCAGATCGAACCGATCCATCACGCGGTGCGCTCGCTCGGCTGGCCGATACTGATGGTGGAGGGCGTCGAGGCCGACGACGTGATCGGCACGCTGTGCCGGCGCGCCGAGGCGCAGGGGATGAAGGTCATCGTCTCCACCGGCGACAAGGATCTCGCGCAACTGGTCAGCGACCGGATCACGCTGGTCAACACGATGAGCAACGAGGTGCTCGACGTGCCGGGCGTCGAGGCGAAGTTCGGCGTCGGACCGGCGCGCATCGTCGACTATCTGGCGCTGATCGGCGACACCGTCGACAATGTGCCGGGGGTCGAGAAGGTGGGCCCGAAGACCGCGCTCAAGTGGCTCGGGCAGTACGCGTCGCTCGATGGCGTGATCGCGAACGCGGCGGCGATCAAGGGCGTCGTCGGCGACAACCTGCGCCGCGCGCTCGACTGGCTGCCGATGGCGCGCCGGCTCGTGACGGTCGACACCGATTGCGATCTCGACGCGCACATGACGTCGATCGCCGAGTCGCTCCTCGCGCGTCCCGAGGCGCGCGAGGAACTGGAGGACATCTTCAATCGCCACGGTTTCCGGGCCTGGCTGCGGGAACTGGAAGGAACGTTCGACGCGCCGGGCGCGGCTGCGGGCACGGGTACCGCATCGGCCGGCGCGCCCGCACCGGACGCCTCGACGTTGCCGGCGCCGGCGCTGGGCAGCGGCGTCGATCTGCCGCGGGAGTACGAAGCGATTCTCGACTGGTCGAGCTTCGAGCGCTGGCTGGCGATCATCGACGCGGCGGAGCTGACCGCCTTCGACACCGAGACGACGTCGCTCGACGCGATGAACGCGCAGCTCGTCGGCCTGTCCTTCGCGGTCGAGCCGGGGCGCGCGGCCTATCTGCCGGTGGCGCACTGCGGCCCGGGCGCGCCCGATCAGCTGCCGCGCGACGAGGTGCTCGCGCGCCTGCGCCCCTGGCTCGAGAATCCGGCGCGGCGCAAGGTCGGGCAGCACATGAAGTACGACGAACAGGTGATCGCGAACTACGGGATCGCGCTGCGCGGCATCGTGCACGACACGCTGCTCCAGTCGTACGTGCTCGAATCGCATCACAGGCACGACATGGACAGCCTCGCGGCGCGTCACCTGGGCGTGACGACGATCAAGTACGAAGCCATTTGCGGCAAGGGTGCGTCGCAGATCGGTTTCGATCAGGTGGCGGTCGACCAGGCCACCGAATACGCGGCCGAGGACGCCGACATCACGCTGCGCCTGCATCAGGCGCTGTATCCGCAGATCCAGGCCGTGCCCGCGCTGGAGCGCATCTATCGGGACATCGAGATGCCGGTGTCGCGCGTGCTGCGCGTGATGGAGCGCAACGGCGTGCTGATCGACGCCGCGCTGCTCGGCCGGCAAAGCCACGAGATCGGCGGCAAGCTCGTCGAACTCGAGGCCGAGGCGTACAAGCTGGCCGGCGGCGAGTTCAACATGAATTCGCCCAAGCAGATCGGCGAGATCTTCTTCGGGCGGCTGGGCCTGCCGATCGTCAAGAAGACGCCCAGCGGCTCGCCGTCGACCGACGAGGAAGTGCTGCAGAAGCTCGCCGAGGACTTCCCGCTGCCGAAGGTGCTGCTCGACTACCGGGGACTGTCGAAGCTGAAGTCGACCTATACCGACAAGCTGCCGCGCATGGTCGACCCGGCGTCGGGCCGGGTGCACACCAACTACGCGCAGGCGGTCGCGGTGACCGGACGGCTCGCGTCGAACGAACCCAATCTGCAGAACATCCCGGTGCGTACCGCCGAGGGCCGGCGCATTCGCGAGGCCTTCGTCGCCGCGCCCGGCACGCGGCTGATCTCGGCCGATTATTCGCAGATCGAACTGCGCATCATGGCGCACATCTCCGAGGACGAGGGTCTGCTGAAGGCGTTCGCGCAGGAAGAGGACATTCACCGCGCGACGGCGGGCGAGATCTTCGGGGTCGCGCCCGCTGACGTGCAGAACGAGCAGCGGCGCGTGGCGAAGATGATCAACTTCGGATTGATCTACGGGATGAGCGCGTTCGGTCTGGCGGCGAACCTCGGCATCACGCGCGACGCGGCCAAGCTCTACATCGATCGCTACTTCGCCCGGTATCCGGGTGTGGCGCGCTACATGGAGGAGACGCGCCTGCGCGCGCGCCAGCAGGGGTATGTCGAGACCGTGTTCGGCCGCCGCCTGTGGCTGCCCGAGATCAACGGCGGCAACGGCCCGCGCCGCCAGGGCGCGGAGCGCGCGGCGATCAACGCGCCGATGCAGGGGACCGCGGCGGATCTGATCAAGATGTCGATGATCGCGGTGCAGGACTGGCTGGAGAAGGAAGCGCTGCAGACCCGGATGATCATGCAGGTGCACGACGAATTGATACTCGAGGCGCCGGACACGGAATTCGATCGCGTGCGCGCAGCCCTGCCGCGACTGATGTGCGACGTGGCGACGCTGCGCGTGCCGCTGGTGGCGGAGGTGGGGGCGGGCGCGAACTGGGAGGAAGCGCACTAGGGATGTTTCCGCCGGGCACGCACCGGCCGCCTTGCGTCCTCAGCGTGCGTAGACCAGGCGGGCGAGTTCCTGCCGCGACGCCTCGCGCCCGGCCGCATGCCGGAACCGTTCGAGCGTGCACCGGCCCGCGCCCGCGGGCAGGCAATGCCCCGGCCGTGCCGTGGGCTGGTCGATGGCGATCCAGTCCGCGCGCACGCCGGCGACGTCGTCGATGTGCGCGCCGGCCAGCGGCGTCACGGCGCGATATATGAGCCATGCGCAGTCCTGCCGTGGAGAAAGACGCAGGCTCTCGATCTGGGGATCGAGCTTGCGTACCCGTTCGTGGCGCGTGCCGGCCCATTCGACAAAGCACTGCGCCCGGATGCGGGGAAGCTGAACGCTCAGCGCGGGTTGTCCCGGGAGTTCGCTTCCCAATCGCATCGTTTCCGTTCCGAGAAGGCAGGGCGCGGGCGTCTCGTGCAATTGCGCGGCTGATACCACCGTGTAACCATCGTGCACGACGATGTGCTGCGCCTGGGCGGGAATGCCGCTGTCGATGGGGGTGAGGGGGCCGGCGAGTCGAGCCCATGCCGCGTGCGACGCGGTCTCGGTGAGCAGGGAATCGCAATGGGCTGCGCCGAGACGAAAGCAGGCGATCAGTCCCACGCTCAACTGGGGGCGTCCCATATGATGCAATGCCTGCAGCGTGAGGATCATCGTAATGGGTTTGATGAAGTCCGTCATGTTGATCCTGGCGATAAGAAGAAAGACTGATGCCTTTTTACACCTTGCCAGCATCACAGATTTCGCCGTACCGTATGTTTGCGTGAGCAAATAAAAGTTTTGCCGGAGCGTCCAACCTGGAAAAAACAAGGTACGCCTTGTTTCCCTGACAAAGCGATCACTATGCCGAACGAGGGACCTTTCTTTCCATCTGCCCCTGCTGCCGGCGCGCGCAACGGCATGCCTGCGCAACGACCGCATATCCTGGTCGCGGATGACCGGCCTGACGAGCTGCAGTTGCTGATCACGCTGTTGAAGGCGGAAAATTTCCGTCTCAGCGTGGCCTTCGACGGTCATCAGGCGCACAACCGCGCGGTGGCGGCGCTTCCGGACCTGATCCTGATGGATGTCCGCATGCCCCGGATCGATGGTTTTGCCGCCTGCCGGCTGCTACGGGCGACACCGCAGACCGCCCATATCCCGATCATCTTCCTGACAAGCATGGCAAGCCTGTCGGACCGGCTCGAGGGGCTGCGCAATGGCGGGGTCGACTACGTCATCAAGCCGTTCGATGTGGCCGAAGTGATCGCCCGCATCCATATTCACCTGCCGCGGCGTCTGGATACGGTCGCTGCCAGCCGCGCGAGCCTGGATGTGCTCGCCAGCGAGGAACAGGTGCTGGTGCGCGCGGCGGTCAATTATCTGCTCGCGCATCTGGCGCATCCGCCCTCGGTTGCCGGCCTTGCGCAGCGGGTCGGGACCTACGAGAAAAAAATGTCCCAGGCCTTCCGGAATGTTCTCGGCAAGACCGTCTTCGAGTTCGTGCGCGAGGAAAGGCTGCGTCTGGCGGCGCGGTTGCTGCGCGATTCGTCGTTGAACATCAGCGACATCGCCGCCGAGGTTGGGTTTTCAGGAGCGGCGAATTTCGGCACGGCGTTTCGCACCCATGTCGGCCTGACGCCCAGCGCCTTCCGGGAACAGTCGCGGCCTGCGCCCTGATTCGGATTCGGATTCGCGGCAGCGCACGCGGGACTCAGGCAGCATTGGCGCTGCGCTGCGCCATATCGACGATGCGCTCGAAGTCGAGACGGTCGAGTGCCTCGCGTATCGCGGCGCAGAATTCTCGCGAGGCCGGATGGTGAGTGACGGTGTCGTCGAGCCACTCTTCCAGATCGCTCAGACTGCCTGCCTCGGCGAGCGACAGTAGCCTGGCGCACGCCAGCGCGGGCGGTGCCGACAGCGCATACGCGCCCGACCGTTCGGCGACGAGTCCGGTGCGTGAGGCATCGAACGACGTGACAGGCAGGATGACAGGCAAGGCGAACGAGGGGGCGAACGAAGGGGCCGACGAAGAGGCAAACGGCGGGCACCAGTGCGGCGCCGGATCGACGACCGGGAGTGCAATGTCGAAGCTGAAACGGCTGCCCACGCCAGGCGTGCTCTGCAAGTGCAGGCTGCTGCGCATCTCGCGCAGGATGCGCTCGGCGATGTGCAGTCCCAGTCCCACACCGCCGCGGGAACGTTCGATCTGATGAAACGCGCGAAAGATGTCCTGCTGCGCGGGCAGGTCGATGCCGTCGCCGGTATCTGCCACTGCAAAGTGGAAGGTGGCGCGCGGGCCCTGCATCCGGACGTGCACGTCGAGCGTGATGCTGCCACGTCGGGTGAATTTCGCCGCGTTCGACAACAGGTTCAGCAGCACCTGACGCAACCGCGTGCCATCGGCGTGCACGATGGCGGGCACGGCCATTTCCATCGCGAAAATCAGGCGGTTACCACGGTGCGCCGCGAGCGTGGCCGCATGGTCGGCGATTTCCTCGAGCAAGTCGCCGATGCGCACGTCGTCGGCATGCAACTGCAGCGGCTGTAGCTCGCCCCGGGAAAACTCGAGGAGTTCGTCGATCAGACACAATTGATAGTCGATGCTGCGCTCGATCGCCGCGATCGCCGACATCCGGGATAGCGGGCCGGACGCACGCCATGCTGCAGCGATCCCTTCGAAGTCCCGGGCATCGGCATGGACGGCATCGACATCGGCAGCATCCGGTACGGCGTGGGCAGACTCGGGTCGGTCTGGCTGATCGCCGCGCTCGCGTTCGTCACGGTGCAGGCGCCTGACATAGCCGGCGATGGTGGCCAGCGGCGCGCGCAGGTCGTGACCGACGAACGCCAGCATCTCGGTTTTCTGCCGGTTCTTTTCCTCCACGGCCTGCAGCGCATCCTGGAGTTGCAGCGTGCGGGTGGCGACCTCCCGGCGCAGCCGCTGCTCCTCCTCGCGCTGCCAGTCGGTCAGGCGGTGGACGGCGCTCGCGTGCAACTGGCTGATGCGACGCACCCAGGCAGCCAGCACGAAGGTATTGCAGGCCAGCGAGAATACTTCATGGGCGGGTTCGGGCATCATGCCCAGCGAGACGTGCCGCAGGATCGCCGGCGCATGACCATAGGCCTGCATGACCTGCAGAAGGAAATTGAACGTGGACATCAGCGTGACGCACAGCATGAACCCCGCCGTCGGCGCAGCACGTTTGTACAGCAGGAAAGTCAGCCACGACAAGCCGAAGAAGAAGGCCACATCGAAGAGCGTCGTGAGCTGCGTCGCGACGTCGATGTCGCCCAGCCAGGAAAACCATCCAAGGGCGAATATGCACGCGATGACCATCATCACGCCGCGTCGCCCGAACCGCAGGGATTTCTGCAGGCGCAGGGCGGCGTAGAAGAAGAGAGTCCACGCGGCCAGATCGGTGAGACCCAGGATCGTCGGGCTGCGGTAAGCCCATTGCGTGGCGTCGGGCCACAGATAGATCCGCGCATAGCCGTAGACGCACAGGTAATTGAGCGCCTGCATGCTGCAGCCGACGGACGCAAAAACGAAGGTCCAGGTGCGGTATAGGATGCTGATGACCAGCATGCTCCACGCCAGCAGCGCCATGGCGCCGATGAGCGCACTGACCGCGTAGGCCGCGTGCGCCTCCGCAGCTTCGTGCGATTTCTGCGAATAGAGTTGCAGCGCAAGCGCGGCGGGCGCCTTGCCGCTGATGCGGACGTAAACGCGTGTCCGTCCCCCTGGCGGCAGGGTCAGACTCAGGGTCGGCAGGCGGCTGTGGCGAACGGCCCGTTCCCGCTCGGCGATGGGGACCGCACTGCCCATGCGCGTATGCCGCCAACGGTCGTTCTCCCATACGTAGAAATCGACCTGATGCAGCCAGGGCGAAGACAGCGCGACATGCAGGGGCGCATCGTGCGTGGTCGTGTTTTCGACCTCGAAGCGCAGCCACCAGCTCGAATGGCTGTAGCCGGGAAAGGCGCCGCCGGGCGGGATCGGCGAGAAGCCTTCATGGAACACCGATGGCAGCGCGGCGATGCGTGCCAGATCCGCATTCCCGGACCGGTCCTCATAAAACTCGACGCGCGGCGTCAAATCGGTGGGCCAGGCCTGACGGGGCATGATCGCGATGGTGGGTGCGGTGGATTGCACAGGAGGTGCATCGGAGCGTGCCGCAGGGGGGGCAGCGGGCAGTGCAGTCGCAGACGGATCCGGCAAGGCCGGCACGGGCACGGCTGGCGGCGTTGCCCGGTCCGCGGCCTGCGCGACAGGAGCGGACGTCTGGAGACAAAGTAGCGCGACGGTCAGACCGCATAGCAGGCGCAGCACGAAGAGAAGCGAAAAGCGGCGGGTGCAATCGATTTCTACGTTGGTGGCGTCCCCGCGAAAGAGGCGGGAAGCAAACGCGGGCCCCCCCCG
>JBPBQT010000455.1:0-13026 GCA_050955065.1 Janthinobacterium lividum
GCCGCCGTATCACGTGGCGGGCTTTCTCGGGCCGGTCATGCTGATCGTCGCGAGATTGCTTCAGGGGTTTTCCGCCGGCGGCGAAATGGGTAGCGCGAGCGCGTTTCTGATCGAGTACGCCCCCCCAGGCTCGCGCGCCTTCTACACCAGCTGGATTCAGTCGAGCATTGCATTGAACATCGTGCTGGGCACGCTGATCGGCGCGGTGGCGACCATCCTGCTCACCCACGATCAATTGTATTCCTGGGGCTGGCGCATCCCTTTCCTGTTCGGTGTGATCATCGGGCCGGTAGGCTTCTACATCCGTGGTCAGATCGAGGAAAGTCCGCGCGGCCCCCAACATGAAGCGCGCTCGGCGTCACCGTTCATCGAGGTGTGGAAGGCATTCCCCAGGCAGACCTTCGCCAGCTTTGCGCTCGTCTCGCTGTGGACTACCTGTACCTACGTCTATATGCATTACATGCCAACCTATGTGGTCACTGAACTGCATCAACCGCAGAAGCTGGCATTTCTTTCCGTCACCGTGGGCGGCCTGGTGTTCATGGTGTGTGCGCCGGTCGTTGGATGGCTGTCGGACAGGTGGGGGCACAGGCGCTTTCTGATGTATTCGGCGGCTGTCATATTCGTCACGGCTTACCCGATGTTCTCGTACATTCTGCGCACGCCGACACTCGCGGCCTTGACTGTCTTCTCGGTGTTCGCCGGGGTTTTCAGCGCGTGCTATACCGGTCCTCTGCTCGCAGCACTCGCCGAACTTTTCCCCTCGAGAGTCCTCTCGACCGGAATTTCCGTATCCTACAATTTGTCCGTTACGGTCTTCGGCGGCTTCGCGGCGTTCTTCATCACCTTGATGATCTCGCTCACCCATTCGTCGCTGTCGCCCGCGTTCTACATGATGTTTGCGGCGGCGCTGAGCTTTGTCGGCAGCTTCGCGGTCAGGTCGTAACGGACATGAGGTACGGCCCGGAAGGCCGGTCATTCAGGCTTCCTGTGGCAACGGGTGCATCCTGGCGCCCGTCGCCTCGGTGTCACGCGCGAGCTGACCCAGCCGAGCATTGGCGAATTTCTCCAATCGATCGCGCACGCCGGCAGCCCTGCCGTCCGTCTTGAGGCCCGGGATAATTCTCCCTCACTCCAGCATCGCTGATTGAAGACCCAGGTAATCGACGAAAGGAATGAAATCCCGGTTGAATTCGGATGCCCGCGAGAAGCCTTGCAATACTTCCGCCACGATGAGATCGCCAGCCAATAGCGCTTCGGTGCTCAAAAGGGCATCCAGTTTGTCGGTTTCAGGCGAACGCATGCCCTGGAAGTAATCTATCCAGACGCTCGAATCGACCAGTATCATCGATCCGTTCTCATTGCATCGAGATCACCCTCCCAGTGCAGCTTTCCCCGGAACTGCCGGATGTGCTCCTGCTGTTTGAGCCGGATGAGGGTCGCCAGGCCGTGTTCGACGGCTTCCCGTTTGGTCGTGAGGCCGGTTATAGCAAGCGCCTCGGCCATCAAGTCGTCGTCGATTTCGACATTGGTACGCATGGCTGCCTGACGATGTGTATGAATTAGTGTAATTAGACACATCGACCGGGTTGCGTCGAATCGGCAAAGAACCAATCCGCCTTGCTCGGTGCCACGGTTTTTTTCAGCCCAGCGCCGTCACCGTGATCTCGACCAGCAGATCCGGCGCGGCGAGCGCCGACTGAACCGTGGCTCGGGTCGGTGCGCAGCCGGGCGCGACCCACGCGTCCCAGACCTCGTTCATGCCGGCGAAGTCGCGCGCGATGTCGGCCAGCCAGACCTGCGCGGAGACCAGACGGGTCTTGTCGATGCCGGCCTGCGCGAGGAAGCCGTCGATCTTGGCCAGCACCTGCTCGGTCTGGCCCTTGACGTCCAGCGTGCGGTCGACGGCGGTCTGACCGCCGACGAAGACCAGGCCGGCGGCCTTGACGACGCGGCTCATGCGCTGGTTGCTGTCGATGCGGATGATGTCGCTCATGGTGTGTTGCTCCGTGAAGGGAAGGTGGGGAGTGAACCGGCGCCGAAACGCCGGGGAGGCGGCGGACCGTGCGAGCATGCGCGGTCCGCCGCAGGGAAAACGTCGCGCCGGCCGTCAGGCCGACATGGGAAAACGGTCGATCGCGAACGCGTCGAGCGGCAACGATGCCTGCCCGTCCAGCACCAGTTCGGAGACGAGCCTGCCGCAACCCGGGCCGAGCTGGAAGCCGCTGCCGCAATACCCGAAGGAATAGGTCAGGTTCGACGCGCGGCGGCTTTTCGAGATGACGGGCAGACCATCGTCGGTGAAGGCCTCGACGCCGGCCCACGCGCGGTTGATGCCCAGATGCCGCAGATGCGGAAACAGATCGACCACCGTGTTCGCGCTTTTGACCAGACGCGCGAAGTCGACCTCGCCATGCCGCGCGGGCAGGTCGGCGATGCCGATCAGCTTGCCGCCGATCACCACGGTGCCGTTGTCGAACTGCTTGAACGACAGCGGGCGGCCGGTGGCGCCGAGCGTCGCGCGGCAGAACGGCGCGACGCGGTGGGTGACCATGAGCATCAGGCCCTCGGGGTGCATCGGTACCGGTTCGCCGACCTGCGCGGCCAGCTCGCCGGCCCAGGCGCCCGCCGTCACCACCAGGCGCGCGGCATTGAAAACGCCTGCCGGCGTCTGTGCGCACCAGCGTTCGCCATGCTGTTCGATCCGCCCGACGGGCGTGCCCTCGTGGAACACCGCGCCGAGCTTCTGCGCGGCCCGGCGGAACGCGGCGGTGGCGCGAAACGGCAGCGCATAGCCGTCGTCCTCGACCCAGATCGCACCGGTGACATGCGGCGCGATCGCGGGTTCGAGCGTCAGCACGGTCTCGCGGTCGATGATCCTTTCGTGCGTGAAACCGTGCGCTTCGAGCAGCGCGACGCGTGCCCGGCATTCGTCGAGTTCGGCGTCGCTCTCGGCGATCTTCATCTGTCCGGAGGGGACGAAACCGGCATCGTCGCCGATCGTCTCGACGATGTGGTGCCAGATCTCGCGCGACATCAGCGCGAGCGGGATTTCGGGAAGAGGACGGCCGAGCGTGCGCACGCCGCCGGCGTTGACGCCGGATGAGTGCCGGCCGACATAGTCGGCCTCCAGCACAATGACGCGTACCCCGCGCCGCGCCAGATGGAACGCGGTGCTGGCGCCATGCAGTCCACCGCCGACGACGATGACGTCGGCGCCCGTGTGGGTGGGCGACGCGGACTCATTCACCGGCGAGTTCTCCGAGCGTCAGCGGTTTGATCGGCGGCCGGATCCGGTAGTAACCGACCTCGGCCGGCGGCACGTCGCGCGCCTGCGCGATCACTTCGGTCACGGTCAGTCCGCACATCCGGCCCTGGCAGGGGCCCATGCCGCAGCGGCCGAAGGACTTCGCCTGGTTCGGCCCGAGACAGCCCAGCCGGACGTATTCGCGCAACTGGCCGGCCGTGACTTCCTCGCAGCGACAGACGATCACGTCGTCTTTCGGGATACGGTTTTCCTGGCGCGCACGATACAGGCTGTCGAGGAAGGGGCGGATGCGCAGCACGTTCGCGAGCGCGGCGCGTAGCGGTGCGGCATGCCGGTCCCGCGTGGGCGGATCGATCGCGCCGAGCTGCGCGGTCACCGCCAGCGCGGCGATCTCCCCCCGCAGTGCGGCGGCCTGCGCCCCGCCGATGCCGCCGCCGTCGCCGGCGACGAAGATGCCGTCGGTGTCGAGTTCGCCCCAGGCGTCGGTGTCCGGCGTGAAGCACGACTGCGCGTCATCCCAGTGATGCCGGGCGCGCAGCGACAGCGTGAACTGCGTGTTCGGCACGACGCCCTGGTGCAACAGGATGACGTTCGCCGCGATCCGGTGGGCGGCGCCGCCGACCGTGAAGCGCAACGCGGCCGCGTGTTCGATGCCGTCGGGGTCCCGCGCGCCTTCGATGCGCAGGTCGTCGGCGGCTTCATACATCGGCACGCCCGCCTCGCGCAGCGTGCGCACCAGTTGCAGCCCCTTGCTCAGATACGGCCAGGCGCGCAGCGCGGACAGCATGTGGCGTTTCGCGCGCCAGCGGTCCTCGTGCCGCGTGGTGTCGATCAGCGCGCGGATCGGCACGCCGGCGCGCACGTACTGCCAGCCCAGCAGATAGAGCAGCGGGCCGCATCCCACCAGCACCGGCGGCTCGGCCGGCACCTCGCCGGCGCTTTTCAGCAGGATCTGCGCGGCGCCGGCGGTGAGTACGCCGGGCAGCGTCCAGCCCGGGATCGGGAACGGCCGCTCCAGCGCGCCGGTGGCGAGGATCACGCGCTGCGCGTCGAAGTTCGCGACCTTGCCGTCCTTGAGATAGTGCACCGAGCGCTCGCGCGTCACCTGCCAGACCGAGGCATGCGGAATGTAGCGCGCGCCCGAGTCGGCGAACGCCTCGGCCAGCGCGGCCCCGGCGGCATAGTCGGGACCGAGGATCGCGCGCCGTTGCGCGCCGCTGCGCTCGATGCCGCGATAGATCTGGCCGCCCACGGCGTCCTGTTCGTCGAGCACGACCACCGACAACCCGGCATGCGCCGCACGCGTGGCGGCGCTCAGGCCCGCGGGGCCCGCGCCGATCACCACGACATCGATCGTTTCACTCTGCATGGTGTGGCTCCTGCGCCGGCGTCGGCACGTGAAGGGACGGGGGCAGGTCACTGGCGCCTTCCTGCGAGCGCACCCGCATGCCGTCGGCGACGGGGACCAGGCAGCTCTGGCGGCTTGGTACGCCGTCGATCTCGACCAGGCATTCGAAGCAGGCGCCCATCATGCAGTAGGGCGCGCGTGGCGCGCCCGAGACCGGCGTCGCGCGAAACCGCCGCACGCCGGCGGCGAGCAGCGCCGCGGCGACCGAGCGTCCGCCCGGCACGGCGAGGGGCCGGTCGTCGAACCAGAGGGTGATGTCGGCGTCGGGGAGCGGGTACGCGCCCGCGTCGGCGTGCGCCGCACCGGAGGAGGGCGTGCTTGCGTCGACGGCAGCGGGACTGACGGCGGTCAGCACCCGGAACAGCGGTTTGGCGGTCATGGCTCGATTACCTTGTGTCGGTCTTTCTGTCTCGATTGTTTCATCTCAGGCGCCTTGCAGAAAGCGTCCGCCCGGGAAGGCGGCCATTTCCTCCGGCATCTCGCCCCCGGTCACCCACGGCGCGATGCGCATCGCATGTGCGGCGGCGAGCGTCACGCCGCTATGGCAGGTGACGACGAACGCGCCCGGGTACTGCGCGGACTGTTCGTAGATCGGGAAGCTGTCAGGGCTGTAGACGCGCAACGCCGCCCACATGCGCACCAGGCGCACGTCCTTGAGCAGCGGGAACGCGCGCAGGCCGCGGCGCGCGATGCCCGACAGCACGTCGGTGGTGGTGAAATCGTCGAAGCCCGCTTCCTCCATCGAATCGCCGAACTGCACCGAGCCTTCGTCGGTCTGCCGGACGTTGATCGTCGGATAGTTCAGGAACGGGGCGACGCGCTCGCTGACCAGCACCTGGCCGCGGTTCGGCGCGACCGGCGCGTGCAGGCCGATCTGCGGCGCGAGTTCCCGGTTGCCGAGCCCGGCGGACAGCACGATGCGCGGCGCGCGCCAGACGCCGTCCTGGCCATGCACGGCGAAGCCGCCGCGCTCCGGGACGATGCGTCCGACATGCTCGGCGTTGACCAGCGTCACGCCGCGCCGCTGCATCGCATCGTGCAGCGCGCGCAGCAGTTTCAGCGGATTGACGTGGCCGTCCATCGGCGTGTAGCTCGCGCCCACCACTTCGGGGCCGATCGCCGGCAGGCGCTCGCGCACGGCTTTCGCGTCCATCAGCTCGTACGGGTAGTCGCCGCCGAGTTCGCGGCGCAGCGTCGACAGCCGCAGCTCGCGCTCCGCCATTTCCTCGTCGGAGAAGCAGAGGAAGAAGCCGCCCGGCTGCTTGAGCGCGACATCGATGCCGGTCTCGTCGAGGAGCGCCGCGGCCAACCCCGGCCAGCGGTCGGCGGAACTGCGCGACCAACGCGCGTAGGGCGAGAGCCCGTAGCCCTTGCCCTGGATCCAGACCAGCCCGAAATTGCCGCGCGACGCCCGGAATCCGCCATCGCCCTGGTCCAGCACCGTCACCTTCGCGCCCTGTCGCGCGAGACCATAGGCGACGGCGCTGCCGACCAGGCCGCCGCCGAGCACCAGCACGTCGGCGCTGCCGCCGGCCTTCTGTGTCATCGTGTTTCTCCAATCAATATCCGATCCAGTCCGACCATGCGGTCGAGAATCAGCATCAGGACGATCGTGCCGACGATCATGACGGCCGACACCGAGGCGACCAGCGGATCGATCGTCTGCGCGATCTGGTTGTACATCGCGACCGGCAGGGTGGTCGTGCCGGGCGTCGCGACGAAAATCGTCATCGTCAATTCGTCGAAACTCTGGATGAAGGCGAGCACCCAGCCGCCGGCCACGCCGGTGCGGATCATCGGCAGCACCACGCGCCGGAAGGCGGTGAAGCGCGAGGCGCCGCACGACAGCGCGGCGCGTTCGGCGTCGCGGTCGAGCCCCACCGCCGCCGACAGCACCAGCCGCAATGCGTAAGGGAACACGATGATCACATGCGCCGCGGTCAATGACCAGAACGACCCGTTCACGCCCAGCAGCGACAGGAAGCGCAGGAAGGCGATGCCGAGCACCACCGCCGGGATCATCATCGGCGAGAGGAAGAAGCCGGTCAGCGCGCCGCGCCCGGGAAAGCGGTAGCGCGCGATCGCGAGCGCGGCCGGCACCGCCAGCAGCACGCCGACGGTGGCCGCCACCAGCGCGAGACGGATCGACAGCCAGAACGCGTCGATGATCTCGGCATTGTCGAGAATCGCGCGAAACCACCGCAGCGAGGCGCCGTCGAACGGCATCGCGATGAAGCCCTTGTCGGTGAACGCCACGGCGATGACGACGAGCAGCGGCGCGGCGATGAACGCGAGAAACAGCGCGTTGTACAGCAGGGCCCAGAAACCGTTCTGTTTCATGGTCTACTCGAAGATGTGCTTGAAGCGGCGCTCGGCGAGTCGGCTGCAGCCCATCACGATCGCGACGTTGGCGATCAGCAGCAGTACCGCGATCGTCGCGCCCAGCGGCCAGTTCAGCGTGCCGAGAAATTCGTCGTAGGCGGCGGTGGCGACCACCTTCAGCCGGCGTCCGCCGATCAGCGCCGGCGTGGCGAAGGCCGATGCCGACAACGCGAAGACGATGATCGACCCGGACAGCACGCCCGGCAGGATCTGCGGCAGCACGACGCGCCACAGCACGCGCAGCGGCGAGCCGCCCAGGGACATCCCCGCCCATTCGACCTGCGGGTCGAGCTTCTGCAGCGTCGCCCATACCGACATCACCATGAAGGGCACGAGCACATGGGTGAGCGCGATCACGACGCCGGTCATCGTGAACATCAGACGTACCGGCTCCGATGTGATGTGCAGCGCCTGCAACGCGCCGTTGAGCACGCCGTTGTTGCCGAGCAGGATCTGCCAGCCAAGCGTGCGCACCACCACCGAGATCAGCAGCGGCCCGAGCACGATCAGCAGGCAGATCGATTGCCACGGGCGTTTCATGCGCGCGAGCACGATCGTCTCCGGCACGCCGAGGACGACGCTCAGCGCGGTGACCGCGAGCGCGAGGCCGGCGGTGCGGGCGAAGATCGTCGCGTAATACGGGTCGGTCAGCACCGCGACATAGTTCTTCAGCGTATGGCCGGGCGTCGCGGCGTGGGTGTCGCCGAAGACCTGGAACGACAGCACCACGGTCAGCAACAGGGGCACGAGCAGCAGCGCGCAGAACAGCAGCAGCGCCGGTGCCGACAGCAGCCAGGGCGCGGCGCCGGCGCGCTCGTTTTCAGGATGGGCCATGGGCAGGCTCCTGTTCCAGCACGCGCAGATCGTCGTCCGCCCAGCGGATGCCGACGACGTCGCCCTCGTCGGGCGGCGGCACGCCATTATTGGAACGCGCCAGCGCGAAGGCGCCGAGCGGGGTGTCGATCTGAAGCAGCCACTGGTTGCCGACGAAGACGCGGGTCACGATGCGGCCCTGAATCCGGGCATCGCTCGTCCGACCTGCCTGGTTCGCATCGACCAGATGTACTTTTTCCGGGCGGATGTAGACGTTGACGGCCCCTTGTACCCTCCGCCCTTCGTGTGGCACGCTCAACTGCGTCCGATCGGCGTCGGCGAGCGCGATTTCCGCGCAGCGCTCGTCGCGACGCAGCACGGTGCCGGCGAGCGTATTGGTCTTGCCGAGGAAGGTCGACGCGAACGGCGTGCGCGGCCTCTCATAGGCTTCGAACGGCGTGCTGAGTTGCGCGATCGCGCCGCGGTGCATGACGGCGATGCGGTCGCTCATCGTCATCGCCTCCACCTGGTCATGGGTGACGAGGATCGTGGTGATGCCCAGGCGGCGCTGGATCGCGCGCAGTTCGATATGCATCTCCTCGCGCAGCTTCGCGTCGAGGTTCGACATCGGCTCGTCGAGCAGCAGCAGTTCGGGCCGCATCGCGAGCGCCCGGGCGATGGCCACCCGCTGGCGCTGGCCGCCCGACAGTTCCTTCGGATAGCGCCCGCCCAGCCCGCTCAGTCGCACCAGGTCGAGTGCCTCGGCGACGCGTTCGGCGCGCTGTGCGCGTTTCACCTTCTGCATTTCCAGGCCGAAGCCGACGTTGCCGTCGACCGTCATGTGCGGAAACAGCGCATAGCTCTGGAACACCACGCCCATGCCGCGCTTCTCGGGCCGCTCCCTCGTGATGTCGCGCCCGTCGAGCAGGATGCGGCCGGTGGTGGGCGTGACGAAGCCCGCGATCATCTGCAGGGTCGTGGTCTTGCCGCAGCCGGAAGGACCGAGCAGCGACAGGAATTCGCCGCGCTCGACGGCCAGGTCGATCTGCTCGATGGCGGTGAAGTCGCCGTAGCGCTTCGAGATTCCCTTGAGTGTCAGGAAGGTCATGGGCGTCGCGTCATCCGGGTCGGGGCGGGCGGTGGGGCATGAAGGGGCGGATTCGGGCAATCGTGCGCGAGGGCGCTCAACGCTCGACGGTGCGGTTCCAGCGCTCGGTCCATTCCTGGCGGTGCTGGTTGATCGTCGCCCAGTCGATGCCGATCAGTTTGGCCACCTGCTCGGGACCGTAGGGCACGCGCGCCGCGATTTCCGGTGCGAGCTTGACCGTCCTGTTCACCGGGCCCAGACCGCTGGCCTGTGCCTGCAGCGTCTGGACCTCCGGCGTCAGCAGGTACTGGATGAACTGCTGCGACAGCGCTGGCTGCGCGTTCTCGACCACCGGGCAGGCGGCCACCTGCAGCGCGACGCCGCCTTCCTTCGGATAAAGGAACTTCAGCGGAAAGCCGGTGTTCTGCAGCGCGACCGCGCGTCCGCTACCGTACGGGGCGATGATCACGTCGCCGCTTTGCATCAGGCTGTCCATTTCGCCCGGCGTCGCCGGCCAGGACAGCACGTTCGGCGCGACCTGCTGGGTCATCGCCGTGAAACCGGGATCGATGTTCTTTTCGCCGCCGCCGTTGACGCGCGCCAGCATCACGAGCGTGTGCAGGCCATAGGTATTGGTGATAGGCGGCATGCCGAGCTTGCCCTTGGTGCGCGGGTCCGCGAGCGCCTTCCAGGAGTCCGGCGCCGGCAGGCCCATTTTCTTGAACGCGTCCGCGTTGTAGCCGATCCCGGTGGCGACCATGCCGACGCCGACGGACGTCGGCCCCAGGCGCGCCAGCGGATACAGATCCTTCATCACCGGTGCCTCGTCCACCTTCGCGCACAGGCCCATCGCCATCGCCTGGTACATCGGACCGTCGTCCATGATCGCGACGTTGATCTGCTGGTGGCCCTTTTGCGCTTGCAGCTTCGCCAGCGTATCGCTCGAATTGCCGGCGACATAGACGATCTTCACGGCATGCGTCTTTTCAAACGCCGGGATGATCTTCTGGCGGAACAGCTGCTCGCTCGATCCGCCGACATTCGCCACGTAAAGCGTCGTGTCGGCGTGCGCGAGGACCGGACCGAGCAACGCCGCGGCCGCGCCGCCAAGCGTTGCCAGCAGCCGCGGTACCAGACGCGAATGCCGCGCCACGGAAAACGATCGGGGTAACGCGCAACGGGTCTGCGGAGAGGGTTTCATGAACGGAGTGCTCCAGACGATGCCGGTTCGGGTGGGACGGATGGGCCTTTCGTGGAAAGTGTGGCTTTTGTCAGGCATATCGTCCAATACGAATAAAATAGCAATCGATACAGCCGCGATATGGGTTGGCCTGGCTGGGGCCGCCAGGTCGAACGAGCGAGTTGAACAGGATGAGCCGAGAACGATGAACCTGAAACATATCGAAGCGTTTCGCGCCGTGATGGTGGCCGGATCGATGACCGCGGCCGCCCGGGAGTTGTTCACGTCCCAGCCGAATGTCAGCCGCCTGATCACGCAACTCGAGCGCGACACCGGTCTGCTGCTGTTCGAGCGCCGTGGTGTGCGTCTGATCCCGACCAGCGAGGGCAACGCCTTTTTCCGGGAGGTCGAGCGCGCCTATGTGGGGCTGCGCGGGCTCACGGCGGCAGCCGAGCAGATCCGCAATCTCGGCAGCGGCCGGCTGCGGATCGCGGCGATGCCGTCGGCCGGGATGACGCTGGTGCCCCATGCGATCAAGCGTTTCCAGGACATGCATCCGGGTGTGACCGTATCGCTGCACGTCAACACGTCGGCGACGGTCAACCACTGGACCGCGTCGCAGTTCTGCGACCTGGGGCTGGCGGTCTACACCAGCGAGACGTCGGCGTGCGATATCGAACTGCTGGCGCAATCCTCCGCGGTCTGCGTGCTGCCGGCCGCGCACCGGCTCGCGAAGCGGGCATGGCTCAAGCCCGAGGACTTCGCTGGCGAGCGTTTCGTATCGCTGTGCAACGGCGACGGCACGCGGGCGTTGATGGATGACGTGTTCGCGCGCGCGGGCGTGGAGCGGGTGCTGGCGATCGAGGCCCAATATACGGCGATCTGTTGCGAGATGGTGCGCTGCGGGATGGGGGTGACGCTGTCGCATCCGATCGTCGCGCGTGATTTCGCCGGCCCCGATATCGCGATCCGGCCGTTCCGGCCGTCGATCATGTTTCCGATCTATCTGCTGTTTCCACCGCATCAGCCGCGCACGCGGCTGAGCGTCGAATTCATCGACCTGCTGCGCCGCGAGCACGATGCGGCGCTGGGCCAGCTCGACGATCTGTTGCGTCCGGCGGGCGTCAGCCGTCGGGGGACCGGCCGCCGTTAGGGGCGGGGCGCGGCATCGGGCGTCGACCCGGTCCGGGCATCACGCCCCGGATCGGATTTCCGTCTCGAACCCGCGAATCAAGCCCGGGCGTCGCACCGCGATCCCGGAGCCGCGTCTCAGACGTCGCCCAGCGTACGTCTCAGCGCCGCAAAAAACAGTTCGCCCTGCAGGCGCTCGCCGTGCATTTCGGCGGCGACGCGCGCGGCCAGTTCTGGCGGGTTCGCGCGGATTTTCAGGCCGGTCGAACGCGCCAGCACTTCGGCGGTACACGCGCGTTCGAGAAAATACAGATCGTCGTACGTATGATCGAGGCGCGCGCCGCAGACCACCACGCCATGACTGCCCAGGAAGGCGATGTCGGCGCCGTGCATCGCCCGCGCGATGCGCTCGCCCTCGCCCGCGTCGAGCGCCAGGCCGTTGTAGGTGTCATCGATCGCGACGCGCCCGTGAAAACGCATCGCGTTCTGCGACAGCGTCGTATCCAGTCCGCGCTGCCCCGTCAGGGTCAGCGCCGTCGCATACGGCATATGCGTATGCATCACACAGGTCTTGCCGGCGATGCGGTGAATGGCCGCGTGGATGAACATCGCCGTGCTTTCGACCGGGTGGCGGCCGCAGATCTTCACGCCGCCGGCATCCACGAGCGCGATGTCGTCGCCGCGCACCTCGTGCCACATCAAGCCGCGCGGATTCAGCAGGAAAAGATCGGGATGGTCGGGCAGCGCGACGCTGAAATGATTGCAGACGCCTTCGCCGAGCCCGTGATGCGCGGCAGCGCGCAGCGCGAAGGCAAGGTCGTGGCGCAGCGCGGCAATCGGCGCGGCGTCGAAAAGGGCGAGGGCGGCATCGGGGTGCATCGCAGTCTCCATGGCGTTGCGCGTGAACGCCGGGCGGATTCGTGAGGGGGATACGACGAAAGAACCACAGCCGCTGCATGCGTATGCACCGTAGGGCGGCGCCATCTTAACATTCCTCACAAACCGTTACACGATGGCCGCCACGGGCCGCGAAAGAAGCGGTTTAATGCGTCGTCGACACCCTGATACTGCGTCATGCGACTTTCGGCCATCGAGCGGTTCATCTTCCTTCGGGGAGGTAGGGGGCACCTGTGCGCTACCCGGCTTTCCCGGCCTGCCCGCCGTCGTCGCGCATGGCGCCTGCGCACGCGGGCGGGGCTGGCGGCGCTGCTCGTCGCGTCGCTCTGGTCGACGGCGGCGTGCGCGCGGAGCCTGCCCGACGCCCGCGCGGCGCGTTCCGGCGGAAATGTTCTCGCGGCGCGGGATGCGGGCGTGAATGCCGGTGTGCAGGCGGGCGCCGCCGGCACATCCGACGCCGATCGCGTGCTGAACGGCGACGATGCGCGGTTTCTGCTGACGCGCGCCGGATTCGCACCCGACCGTCAGGCGCTCGCGAACGACATCGGCCTGACGCGCGCCCAGGCTGTCGACCGATTGCTGGCGGCCGGCCGTTCCACGGCGTCGACACCGATGCCGGACTGGGCGCTTGCGCCGCTGCCGCAGGCCGGACGACATGCCACGCCCGAGGAACGCCGCGCCGAGCAGCGCCTGCGCAGCCAGCGCTACACGCAGGCACGCGCCTGGTGGGCGGACGAGATGGCGCGCACGCCGTCGCCCCTGACGGAGCGCATGACGCTTTTCTGGCACAACCATTTCGTCTCCGGTCAGGACAAGGTGCCCTGGCCGCAACTCATGCTGGCGCAGAACGTTCTGTTGCG
>JBPBQT010000456.1:0-12256 GCA_050955065.1 Janthinobacterium lividum
AGAGCGGGTCAGAGCGGGTCAGAGCGGGTCAGAGCGGGTCAGCGGATCGAGAATAGCGGGCAACACGGCCTGCGCGAGGCAGCGCACGAGCGGTATGTGCCGCGCTTCGTAGAAGCCTTCCGCATGCAGCAGATTCACGGTCGCCACCACCCGTTGCCGCCAGATGACCGGCATGTTCAGGATGCTCGCGCAGCCGGTCGCGAAAATGGCTTCCGCGTCGGCATAGTTCGCGGCGACCTCGGCACGCGTGCGGGCGATGAAGGCCTCGCCGCTCGCCACCACCTGACGCAGGCGGGGCGCGTCGGCGATCCGCTTCGTCCCGCCGCTCGGATAATCCTGTGGCAGGTTCGTGAACGCCCGCTCGACGAGACCGGTCTCGTGGCGCACGACCAGCACGGTCAGCAGCTTGCGCCCGATCAGCGCGTCCAGCGCCTCGTCCAGCGCGCGAAACGTCGCCGACGGCTGGTCGCCGCTGGCATGCGCGGCGGCGAGCGTGACCAGCCGTGCCACCAGGGCATCGCCGCCACGCATGTCACGTCCGCTGTGGCGCAATTCGCTCACGCCGCTCATGCCCGCCGCGCCTGCGCCGGCGCAGGCGTGTGTCCGGCTTCCCCGGTGGCGGCTTCGTTCCCGCCGGCATGCGCGACGGAAATGTCCTCCAGCGCCAGGCCGCGCGTCGGCACGCCCAGCACGAGGACCGCGAGCGCGCCCAGCACCAGGACGCAGGTCGTGATGCCGAACACACCGGCAAAACCCCAGACCGGATAGATCATTCCCACCATCAGCGGCGCGATGATCGCGCCGATGCGGCCGAAGGACGACGACGTGCCCACGCCGGTTGCGCGCAGATAGGTCGGAAAGATTTCCGGGGTGTACGCGTAGATGCCGCCGAACGTGCCGTTCATGAAAAAGGACAGACAGATGCCCGCCAGCGCGATCTGCCAGGTGGCCTGCGACAGCGCCATGCCGACGGCGGACAGACCGCCGAGGATCATGTACCCGGCGATGGTCGCCTGCCTGCCGAAACGTTCGTTGATGTACGCGGCGGAAAGATAGCCGGGAATCTGCGCCACGTACATGAGCAGCGAGAAGCCGAAGCTCTTCGTCAGCGTCATGCCGTGCTGTACCAGCAGGCTGGGAATCCAGGTGAAGAACGCGTAGTAGCTGAAGGCGATCGCGAACCACATCAGCCAGGACATCGCCGTCGTGCGGCGCAGGGCCGGCGACCAGATCGCCGTCAGGTTGCCGAGGAACGACGCGTGTCGCCGGGGCGCACCTGCCTCCGCCTGCACCGCGTGCGTCACCGCCGACGCCGCCACCGGTTCGAACGCGCGCCCTTCCCGGCGCACCTGTGCCTCGATCCGGTCGAGCGTCGCGTGCGCCTCGTCGAGCCGGCCCCGGCTTTCCAGCCAGCGCGGCGACTCCGGCAACGCCCGGCGCCACCACACGAGGATGAAGATGGGCAGCGAGGTGATGATCACCACCACCCGCCAGCCGCCCTCGACGTGCGGAATGATGAGATTGCCCAATACGGCGGAGATCACGTAGCCGACGGCGAAAAAGCCGGCGAGCGCGCCGGTGAACGCGCCCCGGTACTTGCGGGCGACGAATTCGGATAGAAACGGCGCGACGATCGCGCTTTCCGCGCCCGCGCCGAACCCGGCGAAGATGCGCACGCCGTAGAACGCCTGCCAGTGATCGACCTGCGAGCTGACGAGCGACGCGAGACAGAAGATCACCAGCGCGGTCATCATCACGAAACGCCGCCCGAACAGATCGCCGCAGATGCCGGCCAGCAGCGCGCCGAAGAAAAACCCCGTATAGGTGCTGCTCGCGACCAGCCCCGTCTGGAAAGACGAGAGATGCCACGCCTTCGTGATCGCCGGGAGGATGAAGGCCATCGACGAGGAGTCCATGGCGTCGAAGGTGTAGCCGAGGCCGCCCATCAACAGCAGCTTCTTGTGGAAACCGCAAAACGGCAACCGTTCGAGACGGTGCGCAACAAGGGACATCTTCACTCTCCTGACGTCGCGGACGGGGGCGACAAGCTGTATGCGGACAATCCCATTAAACTGTCGGCTCATGCATGCGTCAAATGCGAAAAACAATTGCATTCATGCGAAAAACGTTCAAGGGAGAGCGCATTGCTCAATGTCAGGGAGCTGGAAGCGTTCCGGGCCTTCGTCGAATGCGGCTCGGTCACCCAGGCCGCGGAGCGCCTCGGACGCACCCAGCCGCAGGTGGGCCGGCTGTTGGCGGCGCTGGAGGAGTCGGTCGGATTTTCGCTGTTCACGCGAACGGGCAAGCGGCTGCTCGCCACGCCGGAGGGCTGGCGCTTCTACCGGGAAGTGGACCGCGTGATCCAGGAACTGCAATCGCTGACCCGTGCCGCCGAGCACATCCGTTCCGGCGCGTCGAACCACCTGCGTATCCTCACGACGCCGCATGTGACCAACGCGCTGATCCCCCGCGCGCTCGCGAATGTCTGCGAACGTTGGCCGGATCTGAGTGCCGAGGTCGCCTCGCGGGTACGGCTGGACATCGAGACATGGATCGCGCAGGAGCAGTTCGACATCGGCGTCGGCGTGCTGCCGCTGGACAACCCCGCGGTGACGACCGAGCCTTTCCTGCACACCGAGGCGGTCGTGGTGATGGTCGACACGCACCCGCTCGCGCGGCGCGAGGCCGTCACACCGGAAGATCTGCTCGATGTCGCGCTGGTCGCCACCCACTCGCGCTCACTTCTGCGGCAGGAGATGGAAAAGATGTTTCGAGACCGCAACCGCACGCCGCGCATCCGCTTCGAAGCCACGAACGGGCTGATCGCGTGCGAACTCGCGGCGCATGGTCTGGGAGTCGCGCTGGCGGACCCTTTCGTCGCGTTGTCGAGCGGCGCGGCGCGGCTCGCGATCCGGCGCTTCACGGCGCGCATTCCGCTCGAATACGGCTTCTTCTATCCGGTGGGCAAAAGCCGTTCGCGCCCCGGCCGCGATCTCGCCGCAGCGATCGAGACGGTGGCCCGTGCCCGGCTCGACGAGATCGGCCTGCAGCCAGGGGCCTAGACGGCCAACGTAAACCGCGCGACCGAATCGCGCAGGATCACGACCTGATCGTCGAGCGACTGCGCCGCGGCGGACGCTTCCTCCACCAGCGCGGCGTTCTGCTGCGTCACCTCGTCCATCTGCGTGACCGCCTGATCGACCTGTTCGATGCCCTGACGCTGTTCGTCGGACGCGGAGGCGATCTCGGCGACGACATCCGTCACCCGACGGATCGCCTGATGCACTTCCGACATCGCGCCGTTGACCTCGAGCGCCTGCCCGCTACCTGTCTTGATCGTGATCACCGACGCGCCGATGAGCGCCTTGATCTCGTTGGCCGCCGCCGCCGAGCGTTGCGCGAGCGTGCGCACTTCGCCCGCCACGACGGCGAAGCCCTTGCCGTTCTCGCCCGCCCGCGCGGCCTCGACCGCCGCGTTCAGCGCCAGGATGTTCGTCTGGAACGCGATGCCCTCGATGAGCGTCGTGATCTCGGCGATCTGCCGCGAGTTGGTCGAGATTTCCTGCATCGTGGTGTTCATCCGGCCGACGATATCGATGCCGCGCGTGACGACGTCGCCGGCCGTGCCCGCCAGCACGTTCGCTTGGCGGGCATTGTCGGCGTTCTGCCGCACGGTGACGGTCAACTGGGTCATGCTGGCCGCGCTCTGCGCGAGCGACGCGGCCTGCTCCTCGGTGCGGGACGACAGGTCCAGATTGCCCGAGGCGATTTCGCGCGTCGAGACACCGACGGTTTCCGTCGCCGTGCGCACGCTGCTCAACACCTCGGCCATGCGCGCCATCAACGTATTGAAGGCCTGTGCGGTGTGCCCCACCTCGTCCGGACGCAACACCTGCGCCGGCCGGGAAAGATCCAGCGACGTGCTCGCATGCTCCAGCGTGCGGCGAATGCCGTTGAGACTCGAGCGCACGTAGCGCAGCGTGACGAACGCGAGCCCCCCCGCCACCACCAGCGCGAGGATGATCATGACGGACAGAATCGTCGCCGTGGCGACGTAGGTCGCGTGGTTCTGCTTCTGCAAAACATCGCCCAGCTGATTGTTGTAGTCGATCTGCGCCTGCAGCCCGCCAACCAGTTCCGCGATCGCCTGCTTGTAGGGGCCGGCGCCCCCATTCGCACCAATGCTGCGGTCGAACGCCACGGCGTTGCCGTCGGTCTTCGCTTCACGGTACAGTTTCTCGATATTCTCGCGCAGACCATGCGCCGCGTGCTGAGCGGCGAGCGTCATCTGCCGGTCCTTATCGTCGGAGATGTCGTTCTTCGCATAAGCCTGCAGCGCCGCGTCGAGTTCATCGAGGCCACGTTCGACGCCCGCCGCCGCACTTTTCCGCAACGTGGTTTCCTGGGTCAGCAGGGACTGCAGCACACGTACCCGTATGATGCCGGTCGCCGAGATGACCTTGTTCAGATCCGAGACGCTGGCAAGCGTATTGGTCTTCAGATAGTCGAAGCGGTCGCTGGACCGCCCCAGCGACTGGAGGCCGTAACCGCCCACCGCGACCAGCGCGACGGCAAAGATCAGCATGGCTGCGGAAATACGTTGCGTTATATTCATGTCGCTTCTCTTCGGGTATCACTGCTTGACGATGGGATGTCGTCGAGGCCATTTGTCCGCCGCGCCAAACACCGTCCCGGCGGGCGTAGACCGTCACCGAAGAGCAGTTGTTCGAAAAAATCTTACAGACGATTGGAGTTAACGACCGCAGATGACATTACTAAAGGGTAAAGCAACGCGACGCGCGCGAGCGCCATGACCGCCACCGGCATAGTCACGGCGGCGCGCAGGCGGCCAGATGCTCGACCAGCATCCGCTCGGGCCGGCGCAGCGCCGCGCGTTCGCGCATGCAGAGCAGCAGACGCCGGTGTGCCCAGGCATCCGCCAGCCGCACGATGTGAAGGCCCCCCCGATGGCGGCGCGCGGCGCTCGCCGGCACGATCGCGACGCCCGCCCCCTGCTCCACCAGACAGCAGATGCTCTCGAAGGTGCGCACGCGCACCCGCACCTGCATCGCCCGGCCCGTCAGGCGGACCTTTTCATCGAGATACGCCGGTAGCGCACTCCCGTCGCCCAGACCGACGAACGCGTGGTCCAGCGTCTCGCGCAGCGTCGCGCGCCGCCGCCGGCGCCACGCATGGTCCGCGGCGACGACCAGCACCAGTTCGTCGATCGCGAACGGCAGCACCTGCAACACGCCATGGTCGAGCGCATCGGACACGATCCCCACGTCCACCACCCCCGCGAGCACCGCCTCGATGGTCTCGCTGCTGCGCCGCTCCCGCAGATCGATGCGCCCGGGCAGCGCCCCCGGTGATGCTGCGGGTCTCGAAAATCAGCAGGAAAAGACGCAGATCGGTGTGATCGAAGCGCATGGCCGGCGGGTCCTGGCGGGCGCCTCAGGCGTTGCCTGAGGCAGGGTCGATTTTTTACGCATTGTGCAACATGTCGCCCTGCGCGACATTCTGGATTCCTTCCCGACAGGTGCTGCGCCGATGACCTCTTCCACTTTGCTGCGCGTCGGTATCGTCGCGCTGACCTTCGCGCTCGCGGGCCTGGTCAAGGGCGTCACCGGCATGGGGCTGCCCACCGTCGCCATGGGCGTGCTCGGCTCGCTGATGCCGCCCGCGCAGGCCGCCGCGCTGCTGGTGCTGCCGTCGCTGGTGACCAATCTCTGGCAGTTGTGCGCCGGTACCGGTATGATCCGCATCGCCCGGCGGTTGTGGACCATGATGCTCGGCATCGTCGCCGGCACGCTGCTCGCCGCCGCATGGCTGGGCGCGCGCTCGGGGCCGTGGGCGGCCGTCGGGCTGGGCGCGGCACTGGCGCTTTATGCGGTGGCGGGATTGCGGTCGTGGCGCATGTCGGTCCGGCCCGGGCACGAGCGGCGCCTTGCGCCCGTGGTCGGCGTCGCGACGGGGCTGGTCACCGGCGCGACCGGCGTCTTCGTGATTCCGGCGGTGCCCTATCTGCAGGCACTCGGCCTGAGCAAGGAGGACCTGGTCCAGGCGCTCGGGCTGTCCTTCACCGTATCGACGCTGGCGCTGGCGCTCGGACTGGCGAACGCCCATGCGTTCACCGTCGGCGACCTGCGCGGCTCGCTGTATGCTCTCGCCCCGGCGCTGCTCGGCATGGGCGTGGGGCAGCGCATCCGGCACCACATCGGCGCCGCGCGTTTTCGCCGCGGATTCTTCCTCTGCCTGCTCGCGCTGGGCGTGCAGTTGCTGGTGAGCGGGTTGTTCCGCTGACGGGGGAACACGTGTCAGGCCCGGGATGCCGGAGCAACATCGTCGAAGGCGCCATAGCCGACGATGCCCTTGACTTCGAGAAACGCCTCCAGCCCCCATTCCCCATACTCGCGACCGTTCCCGGATTGCTTGAAACCACCGAACGGCGCGCCAGCGTCCCACGCCGGATGATTCAGGTGCACGCTGCCGGCGCGCAGCCGGTACGCGATCCGGCGCGCATGTGCGAGGTCACCCGACTGCACATAGGCCGCGAGCCCGAACAGGCTGTCGTTGGCCATCGCCACCGCGTCGTCCTCGTCGGCATACGGCAGGATCGCCAGCACCGGTCCGAAGATCTCCTCGCGCGCGATCGTCATCGCCGGCGTGACCCCGGCAAATACCGTCGGACGTACGTAATAGCCGCCGCTCAGTCCGTCCGGCAGCCCGAGGCCGCCGCTCACCAGTTCCGCGCCTTCGTCGATGCCGATGGCGATGAACCGCTGGATGCGGTCGAACTGCACCGCGCTGACCACCGGCCCGAGCGTGGTCGCGGCACCGTCGGCGGGACCGACGACATGACGTTCCGCCGTGCGCCGCGCGATCGCGACGGCCTCCGCATGGCGCGCGGCGGGCACGAACATGCGCGTCGGCGCATTGCACGACTGGCCGCTGTTGCCGAAACACGCGTTGACCCCGGCGCTCACCGCGGCATCGAGAGCCGCGTCCTCGAGGATCAGGTTGGCGGATTTTCCGCCCAGTTCCTGGTGCACGCGCTTGACCGTGGGCGCGGCGGCCTTCGCGATCTCGACGCCGGCGCGCGTCGAACCGGTGAACGACACCATGTCGACGTCCGGATGCGCGCACAGTGCCGCGCCGACGCCCGGACCATCGCCGTTGACGAGATTGAAGACGCCGGGCGGCACGCCCGCGGCGTCGAGAATCTCCGCGAACAGCAGCGCGTTGAGCGGCGACACCTCGCTTGGCTTGAGCACCATCGTGCAACCCGCGGCAATCGCGGGCGCCACCTTGCAGACGATCTGGTTCATCGGCCAGTTCCACGGCGTGATCAACGCAGCCACCCCGATCGGCTCGTGCGTGATCAAGGTTGTGCCCTTGCTGCGGCGCCAGACGAAGGCTTCGCAGGTACGGATCAGTTCCTGCAGATGCCGGGCGCCCAGCCCCGCCTGCCAGTTCTGCGCAAGCGCACGCGGCGCGCCCATCTCCCGCGAGATCAGCGCCGCCATCTCGTCGTGACGCTCGGCATAGACCGCGAGAACGCGCCGGATCAGCACGAGCCGCTCATCGGGCGAAGTCAACGAGAACGTCGCGAACGCGCGCTTCGCGGCGGCCACCGCGCGATCGACATCGACGGCATCGCCCAGCGCGATTTCGGCGAACGCCTCGCCGGTGCTCGGGTCGACGACCGGCAGACGCGCCGTGCCGGAAGGCGCGACCCACTGGCCATCGATATAGAATTTCAATGCATGTTGCATGGGAAGTGTTTCATCCAGCTAGGGTCCGGATACCAGGAATCTCGCCACGGCAAGACGGGCGCGCCAGCTTGTGAATTGGGGAAATTCTATCACCAGCGCTTTGGTAGCGAAGGGTAAACCATGCCAAATTGAATGTGCGATAGCGCACAAACAAAAATTACCACCCGGCTTATTTTGTAATTGATTGCATCCGCTTGCTCTGGTGATTTTACCCACGTCACCATTCCGACCGAATTTGATCCATTCCCCGTTCAGCTTCTGCTACATCGGTAAAGGAAAAGAAATGGAGCACGCGAAACGTCCGATACTTATCACGGGAAGCAGTGGACTCATCGGCCGATCATTGACCGAGGCGCTACGTGAGGCAGGCGAGACCGTGATAGAGATGGATGTTCGCACGCAACCCGGGTGGGACATCAGCCGGCCCGATGCTCTCGAGAATCTTTGGCCAGCCTTGTTGACGAGCGCTCACGGACCAGTGCGTGGCGTCATCAACCTGGCTGCTGTCTCACGTGTAGTGGCCGCACAGGAAGACCCGGCGCTTTGCTGGCGCACCAATGTGTCGGCAATCGACACGTTGGCACGTGCGCTGGAACGGCAAGCGGAGCGCCCCTGGCTTATTTTCGCGAGCAGCCGGGAAGTCTATGGGCAACCCGCCGTGTTACCTGCATGCGACAGCGATGCGGTAGCACCGTTGAATGTCTACGCCGCCTCCAAGGCGGCAGGGGAACTGCTGGTGGGGCAGTATGGACGTCGCACCGGGGCCCTGACAGCAATATTGAGATTCTCCAGCGTCTACGGCATGACCGACGATCATGCCAACCGTGTCGTTCCCGCTTTTGCACGCTCCGCGGCACTCGGCCGTACGATCGACGTACATGGCGCCGAGACGACCCTGGACCTGACGCATATTTCCGACGTCATTCGAGCAGCATGCCTGCTCGTCAAGCGGATGGACGAAGGTACGCCGCCCGTGCAGCCCCTGTTGTTATCGACAGGTGTGGGGACGCGGTTGATCGATCTCGCAACGTTGGCGGCCGAATTTTCGGGTGGTGCGACGTCTGTCCGCATCACAGCGGCACGGCATTACGACGTCACGCGCTTCTTCGCGCACGCCCCCTACGCCCATGCTTTTCTGAAGTGGACGCCGCAATGCGGTGTCGTGGAGGGATTCAAGGGTCTGGTCGATGCGTTTCGTGCCAATGCCGCGTTTTGCTCATGAGCCGCGCGATCGATTTTCTTATCGTGGGGGCGGGTATAACCGGCGCGGTCATTGCGCGCGAATTGCACGACGCCGGATACCGGGTCCATGTGGTGGAACAACGCGCGCATGTCGGCGGCAACATGCACGACGAAGTGCATCCGAGCGGCATTCGCTACCATGTCTACGGACCACATTATTTCCGGACGAGTTCGGCAGCGCTGTGGAATTACGTTGGACGCTTCGGATCATTCTACCCTTATGAAGCAGTTTTGCAGACGCAGGTACGCGGCAAAAATTTTCATTGGCCGCTCAACAGGCAACAAATGACGCAAACGTTCGGCGATCGCGGACCGGAACCAAAACATCTCGCAGCGACACCAGCGAATTTCGAGGAAGCGATGTTGGCACAGCTGTCGCCCGAGGTGTACCACACGTTCATCGGCCCCTACACCGAAAAGCAGTGGGGTATGCCGGCGTCGGAATTATCACGTGATCTGGCCGGCCGGATAGAACTTCGCGAAAGCCCGGACCGTCGGCTCAAGACAAGTACATATCAGGGCATTCCCCGGGGGGGTTACACACACTGGTTCGAAGCCATGCTCAAGGACATCACGGTCGATGTCGGTGTGGATTTTCTGGCTTGTCGCGATGCTTACCGATGGCGCCGGAAATTGGTATATACCGGCCCGATCGATCGCTTCTTTGATTGCCGACATGGCCGCCTGAGTTATCGGGCGCAGCGCCGGTCCCACATGTTTTTTCCGGACCTGGACAAAATCCTGCCGTGCGGTCAGGTCAACCTGCCGCAGCGCGAGGACGGTCCACACATCCGCGCGATCGAATGGCGTCACATGCTCGAAGCCGGCGAATTTTCCGGAACCGGCACCTTGCTCACCACCGAGACCCCTTATAGTCCCACCGACTGGACAGAGCTTGAATATCCTTCGCCCGACCCAGCGAATCGTCGCCTTTACGCCAAGTACCGCGACATGGCGGAAACCATGACGGATACCTTGATATGCGGGCGCCTGGGAGAATATCGCTATCTCGACATGGATCAGGCACTCGCCCGTGCGCTGAAGTGGGCACAGCGACTGATCGAACAAGATCGCGCATCGCAATAAAGCGATACGCTGTCAATAAGCACCCTGTCGCAGGGCGACTCGCGGAAAAGTCAGCAATATTGTTTTGATATCCACCATCCAGGAAGCGGTGTCGACATATTCCAGGTCATGCTCCCGCATGAATACGACATGCGTGGAACGGTGTCGATCGCGAATCTGCCAAAGCCCGGTGATGCCGGGCTTGACCAAACACCGCGCCTGCTCGAAATTGGGAAAGGGCGCGGTCATCGCGGGCATCACCGGCCGCGGTCCGACGAACGACATCTGCCCCAACGCGATATTGAAGATCTGCGGCAATTCGTCAAGGCTGGTTTTACGAATGAATTGCCCGAAGCGTGTCACCCGCGGATCATCCATCTGCTTCTCCAGAATGCCCGCCTCGGCGACACGTTCCTGCTCCCGCCGCTCCGCCTCGATCGTCCGCACCCGCATCGACCGGAATTTATACATGGGGAATGACCGCCCGTTCCTGCCATGGCGCAAGGTACTGTAAAAAATCGGCCCGGGCGATGAAAAACGCACGCCGGCCATCAGGGTCACGAACAACGGCAACAGCAGCAAAAGGGTCAGCCAGGCCAGCACGATATCGATAACGGACTTGCACACAAAGTAACGGCGCGCAGCAACGCGGTGAGCCATGGCGGCCACCTCATGTGCGGCAAGATCCGGCATATCGATGGTATTCATGGAAGCGATTTGCGTCGGTGGAATGCGAAGCTGGAAAAATTCCGGCAAACACCATTATCCAGTTTTCATTAGACATCTTAAAGATAATTCTGCCTTCCATGAAAAGAATATGTCGGACCATTCCGGCAATCGGCAATGAGCGCGATTTCGACACCCGAGCAAGGCGAAGACGCATGTTCGTCATAACCGAAATTCACTCGATTGCGCCGACGGAAAACGTATTTTCCTTCGCAAGCCACAATCATGCCGGCATCGGGAAATTGCATTATTCTGTCATTCTTTCCGCCTGCGGCAATGCCACGTACCGTTGATTCAAAAACGCCCCGCTCCGCTGCTGCACAACGTCATACGCAGTTCTGTGTTGCTGGCGCCGAGCCAATTTCCGCCAAGGTAGTTCCAGACGAGAAAGGAAACGCTTGCCGACGCCGCGGACGCCGGGCCCGGTTCGGCAAGCAGCAGTGCGATCACATCCCGGAGAAACACCCTAGTCGAATGCTCGGGCAACAGCCCCGCGTCGCCTGCCTGGCGCGTTCAACGCAGCAATACCGCGGTGCCGGCCCGAACTATCCGAAGCTTGTGATCGATGAATTCGCGCCGGTCGCCTTCCTCGAAGATAGCGGCTGCGATACCGAAAGCGTGATCACCTGCGCGCCTTCCGGGCTGCCGAAGGATTATGCGACGCGACGCAATTGACGGAAGGTTTCAGGCGGTCGGGCCGGTTGCGATATCCTGGGGGTATTCCCGCCTGCGGCAATTCCACGTATCGTCCTTATCATGAAAGATTCAAAGCGCCCCACTTCACCGCTGCACACTGCCCGATTCGATTCCGTGACCACGACGGCGGACCCGTCGTTTGCCGGTGCCCATCCGCTGATGCGCGCCTTCGACCGCTTCGCGAGCCGCGTCACCCGCTGGGCCGGCTCGCCGATCACGTTCTGCTCGTCCGTGTTCGTCGTGATCCTCTGGGCGGTGCTCGGCCCCACCTTTCATTATTCCGACGGCTGGCAGCTGGTGATCAACACCGGCACGACGATCGTCACCTTCCTGATGGTGTTCCTGATTCAACAAAGCCAGAACAAGGACAGCATCGCCATGCACCTGAAGCTCAACGAGTTGCTGGCCTCGCACAAGTCGGCGGACAACCAGTTGATCGGCATCGAGGATGCCAGCGAGGACCAGTTGCGCACGCTCGCGAAGTTCTACAACGATCTCGCGGAGCGCGCGCAGCGTGGCGAACCGGTGCAACCGGAAACGATGCCCGGTCATATCGCCGACCTGCTGCGTCGGGAGAATACCCGGCAGATCATCACCGGCAGGAACGCGCGGTGACACGCGTCATGCGCGTTGCGCAGGCGGCAGAGGCGGCAGGAGCGTCCCGGCACCCCTGCGGTCCCGCTCAGGTTGCGTGGCGGCATCACAACGCCCGCCTCGAATGCATATCCATATGCGCATTCGTTATTTTGGCA
>JBPBQT010000457.1:0-12135 GCA_050955065.1 Janthinobacterium lividum
CGTCTCTGGAACCTGTCATGTCCCCCAGTCCGCTGTCGCCGTTGCCGTCGTTGTCGCCCCCGGCACCGTCCCATTCGCATTGCCATCCGCGTTTCCACGGGGCGCTGGCGCAGGTTCGCGCGAACCTGCTTCCGGCGTGGCGACGTCGTGACGGTCGCGCGGCCGGGAGGACGGCCTGCGTGATCGCCGCGTGGCTGGTCTGTCACGCGGCCCAGGCGATCACGCCGCTCGCGCTGCCCCAGGGCGAGCATGGCGTGGAAGGGAACGTCGCCATCGTCCGCGACGGCACAGTCATGCGGATCGTCCAGACCGGCGAGCACGGGATCGTCGACTGGCGGTCTTTCGATATCGGCCGGGACGCCCTGGTGCAGGTGCGGCAGCCCTCGTCCCAGGCAACGCTGCTGAACCGGGTGGTCGGCGCGACGACGAGCGACATCGCGGGCAGTCTCGAGGCCAACGGCCGGATCTACCTCGTCAATCCGAACGGCATCACGATCTCGTCCGGCGGGTCGATCAGCGCGGCCGCGTTCGTGGCATCGACGCTCGATCTCGCGAACAGCGATTTCCTGGCGGGCCTGCCGCGTTTCACCGCGTCGGCGCCGCCGGCGGCCGGCACGATCGGGCACGCCGGACGGATCATGGTGGAGGCCGGCGGCTTCGTGGCGCTGCTCGGCCATCGGATCGTGCAAAGCGGTGCGATCTACGCGCCGCAAGGTCGGGTGGGCCTGGGCGCCGGCGCGAGTGCCGGGCTTACCCCCCACGGCCGGACATTGCTGTCCCTGCAGCCGGCGGCCGAACGTGCCGGCGGCGGAGAGGCGGCGATCGTCATGGCCGGCACCATCGAGGCCGACGGCGGCCTGGTGCAGATGTCGGCGCCGTTTGGCGCCGCGGCGGGGGCGGCGCCCGGCGAAGCGGTGAATCTGGGCGGCCTGGTCCGCGCGCGCGCACTGGCCGGGCGACCCGGCACGATATCGATCGAAGGCGACGGCGGCGTCGTGCGATTGTCCGGCGTGCTGAACGCCAGCAGCAACGTGCCGGGTGTCGCGCATCTGATGGGCGGCGCGGTCCAGGTAAATGGCAGGCGGGTGTTGATGGAACGCGGAGAGATCGACGTCAGTGGCGCGCTGGGCGGCGGCAGCGTGCAGCTCGCGGCGCGCACCCTGGACGAGATCGGCGGCGCGCCGTCGCCCGGCGGCGCATGCGATCCGCTGCTCTTCGTCGGCGCCACGTCCCGGCTCGACGCGAGCGCCACCTGGCACGGTCCGGGCGGCGAATTGACGCTCGAGTCCGACGGGAAAGCCGTGTTCCTGGGCAGCGCGCAGGCACGCGGCGCGGTGATGACGACCGCGCCGGCAGCCGCGGCCGCGCCGGTGCCGCCGCCGTCGGCCGGGTCCCGGTAGAGGGCTATGGTGTCCGGCACCCGATGAAGCGCGGTCTCGCCGCGGTGCCCTGTCCCTTCCGTCAACCTCGTTTTCGGACCATGCCATGCCTTCGCGTTTTTTCGCGTCAACCTCGCCCCCGCTTGTGATGTGCCGTAGGGATGCCGCGCTGCCAGCGTCATGTCGGGACATGCCCTGCCGCCCGGGCCGTTCGGTGTCATGGTCGCGCGGTTGCCTGCTTGCCGTGCTGCTCGCATGCGGCACCGCCCACGCGATCGCGCCCGACGCGCTGCCCGAAGGCGAGCAGGTCCGCGCGGGGTATGCCACGATCCTGCGGCATGCGGACGGCATGCGGATATTCCAGACCAGCGGGCACGCGATCATCGATTGGCGGTCCTTCGATATCGGCCGCAATGCCATGGTGCGCGTGGAGCAACCCTGGTCCGGCGCCGCGCTGCTGAACCGCGTGACCGGGCCGACGACGAGCGTGCTCGCGGGTCGTTTCGATGCCAATGGCCGTCTCTACCTCGTCAATCCGAACGGCATCACGATCGCACCCGACGGTGTGGTCGGCGCCGCCGCTTTCGTGGCGTCGACGCTGGATATCGCGAATGACGATTTCGGGTCGGACACGCTGCGGTTTGCCGCGTCGCCGGCCGCCACGGGTGCGGTGGTCCACGCGGGCCGGATCCATGCCGAGTCGGGTGGCTTCGTTGCCCTGCTCGGCAGGCAAATCGAGCAGAGCGGACTGATCCGCGCGCCGCTGGGCCGGATCGCCCTGGGCGCCGGCGCGGGGGCGACGCTCACGCCGCGGGACGGCGGGTTTCTGACGATGACGCCCCCCGCCAACGCCGCCGCGCCGGGCGCCGCCGCGCCACGCGGTGCGGCCATCGGCCTGTCCGGCCGCGTCGAGGCGGATGGCGGTCTGGTGCAGTTGTCGGCACCGTTCGGCACCGTGGAGGGGGCACCGCCCGGCGAGTCGGTGAATCTCAGCGGCGTGATCAACGCGCGTGGCATGGCCGGGCGGGCCGGAACGATTCTGATCGATGGCGAAGGCGGCAGCGTGCGTCTGTCCGGACTCCTGAACGCTAGCAGCAATGCGCTTGGCGGGGAGCCGCTGGTCGGCGGTCGCGTTTCGATAAACGGCCTGCGCGTGGCGATCGAGCGGCCGGTCATCAATGTCAGCGGGGCGGCGGGCGGCGGCCGCGCGCGGCTCGTGGCGCGTACCAGCGAAGGAACCGGCGCGCGCGATCCTCTTCTGATGATCGCCGCCGCGGCCGGGCTGGATGCCGAGGCGCCCGGGTCGGGTCCCGGCGGCAACGTGACGCGGGTGTTCGACGCGAGCGCGGTGTTCCCGGGCAGCCCGTGGGCGTGCGCCGCCGCGGCGCGTGGCGGGGCCACCGGTGCTTCGGCGGCAGCGTCCGCACCGCAGTAGCCGATGGTGTTCCGCAGAGTGAATGTCGCGTCTCGCCGGCATGCCGGCAATTTCTTTCCCCCTCGTTTCAGGATGATGCCATGCCTTTGATTCCGTTCCCGTCACCGCAGTACCCGCCTGCTGCGTCGCGCCTGGTCCGCTCCCCGGCGCGGCGTCGCTACCGGTGCATGGGCCGCCCGGTGTGGCGCGCGCGTTTCTATGTGCTGGGCGCGTTGCTGCTGTGCGATACGGCCTGGGCGACCTTGCCCGACGCACTGCCCGTCAACGCGCAGGTTCGCGAGGGCGGCGTCGCCATCACGCGCGACGCGCACGGCATGCAGATCCTGCAGACCGGCGAGCACGCGATCATCGACTGGCGGTCTTTCGACGTGGGTCGCAGCGTCTCGTTGCGCGTGCTCCAGCCGTCGGCCGGCGCGGCATTGCTCAATCGCGTGCTGGGCGACACGGCGAGCGATATCGCCGGCGAGCTGAGTGCGAACGGACAGGTTCACCTGGTGAACCCGAACGGCATCCGGATTTCGCCCGGCGGCGCGGTGAGCGCCGCCGGGTTCGTCGCCGCCACGCTCGACATCACCAACGCGGATTTCACCGAAGGCAATCTGCGTTTCGGATCGTTGGCGCAGCCCAGCGCGGGTACCGTCGTTCATGCTGGCAGGATCACCACCCCGCCCGGTGGGTTCGTCGCCTTGCTCGGCCACCGGATCGAACAGTCCGGCGCGATTCTCACGTCGGTGGGCCAGGTGGGACTGGGCGCGGGGGCGGCCATGAAGCTCACGCCCGGGCGGGACCGCTTTCTGGAGGTGACGCTCGCGGGCGGCGCGATGGACGATGCCGATCAGGCGACACCGGCGATCACGCTGTCGGGTGGCATCGCGGGAGACGGCAGCCTTGTGCAGATTTGCGCTCCGATGGCGGCCGTGCGTGGGCAGGCGCCCGCCGAGGCGGTGAACCTGAGCGGAATCGTGCAGGCACGACATGGTTTCTCGCGCACGGGGATCATCCTGGTCGATGGGGACGGCGGCATCGTGCGGCTCTCGGGGCGGCTGGACGCGAGCAGCAATGAAATGCGCGGCCCGCGTCGGCCCGGGGGAACGGTCGAGGTCAGCGGTCTGCGGGTGATGATGGACGATGAGGGTATCGACGTCAGCGGCGCGCAGGGCGGTGGCCGGGTACGGCTCACGGCGCGGGATGCCGGGATCGGCGACGGCTCGCGCACGTTGTTGGCAGACGGCGTGGGCGATCCCGTCGTTTTCGTTGGTGCCTGGGCGCGGATCAACGCCAGCGCCACGTATCAGGGCAACGCGGGCGACGTGATGATCGTGTCCGATGGCAGGGTGGTGTTTATGGGCCACGGGCAGGCGCGTGCCGCCACTGCCGCCGACATTCCGGGGCCGATGCAGGTAAGGGTGGTCGCGGACACGGTGCTGCCGCACATCACGCCGCCGGAGCCCGTCCGGATGCCGGCGATGGTGTCGCGGACGATGCAGGCGGCTGCGTCCGCCGCCGCGCCACGGCATGCGTCGTTGCCCCTGCCGTCGCTCGCCTCCCCGGGGACTACCTCGTCCGGCTATTCGGCCGGATCTTCGGCCGGATCTTCGGCCGGATCTTCGGCCGAGGAAGCGGCCGGATCTTCGGTCAGGGCATCGGCAATCGCGCCGTTCGCCGCAACGCCGGACCTGTCGGTGCTGCCGGCCTTGAGGTGGACACCGGTGCCGGATACCCCCGTGGCGCCGCCGGCCTTGAGCCGGGCACCGTTTCCGGACGTCCCCCCGCCGCCGACGCTGCCGGCCGCGGGCCAGACACCGTGGCCGGCCGCGTCGCGGTCGCGCGGGTTATCGATCGACGTACCGGTCGTTCCGGCTCCGTGGGCGATACCTGCCATGCGGCGCACGAGCAGCAGCGGACTGCATGATCTGTGATGTCACGGACCCGGCCTTTTTTGCGACGTCTGTCGCGTGCCTGCCTGCCCGCACTGCTTCTCCTGTGCGGTGCGGCCCGGGCGGTCGCGCCGAGTGCGCTACCTGAAGGGCCGCGCCTGGCGCAAGGGCGCGCGACCATCGTCCACGACCCGCAAGGGATGCGGATCGTGCAGACGCAGGATCCCGCGGTCATCGACTGGCGTGTCTTCGACATCGGACCGCTGGTCAGCGTCCGGGTGATTCAGCCGTCGGCCACGGCCATCCTGCTGAACCGTGTGACCGGGGCCGCGATGAGCGAGCTTGCGGGAGAGCTCGTGGCGAGCGGACGGGTTTACCTGATCAACCCGAACGGGATTCATATCGCGCCGAGCGGTTCGGTGGAGGCGGGAGCGTTCGTTGCCTCCACGCTCGACATCGCGAACCGCGATATCGCGGCAGGCGTTCTGCGCTTCGGCTCGGCGACACGGGCCGCCACCGGGACAATCACGCATGCGGGCAGGATCGTGATCGATCCCGGCGGTTTCGCCGCCTTGCTTGGCGAACGCATCGAGCAAAGGGGTCATATCGGCACGCCGCTGGGTCAGACCGCGCTGGGCGCCGGCGCGAGTGCCGTGCTCGCGCCCGGACAGGCGGCGTTCCTGGAGGTGACGCTGGCGCGCGAGGCAGATGCGGCAGATGCGGCAGATGCGGCAGGTGCATCAGGTGCATCAGGTGCATCAGGTGCATCAGGTGCATCAGGTGCGGCACGCGCCGCCATCGTCATGTCCGGCACCATCGAGGCGCATGGCGGGTTGGTTCAGGTGGCCGCACCGCGCGTCCCGCGTCCCGCTCGGGTCCCGGACGATGCGGTCAACATCAGTGGCGTGGTGCGGGCACGGCACCACGCCGGTACCCACGGCGCCATCCGGATCGCGGGGAACGGCGGCGTGGTTCGCCTGTCGGGGCTGCTGGACGCGAGCAGCAGCGAGCCGGACGTCGACCTGCCGTTCGGGGGCAGGGTGGCGGTGCACGGTCTGCAGGTGATGATCGAGCATGCCGGCATCAATGTGAGTGGCGTGGGGGGCGGCGGACGCGTCCTCCTCTCGGCCGTTTCCCGAGACACCGCCGTCGAGGGAGCACTGTCGGACCCTGCGGCCCACGGTCCCCTGGTATTCGTCAGCGCCGCCGCCGGCATCTCGTCGAATGCGACCTGCCGGGGCTCGGGCGGCCGTGTCGACATCGTGTCGGACGGGCCTGTGCTGTTCCTCGGACGCCACCAGGCGCGCGGCGCCGAGCCGACCGTCACGCGATGACATGACGACGTCGGGTGGCGTTTCCCGTAGCGACGCCGGTCGATGCCGTCGCTTACGGCTTAGTCTCGCCGGTGTCGAATCATCGTGTTCCTTTCCCCGCTTTCGGACGCCGTCATGCCATCGCGCCTGCTCCCGTGGTCACCGTTGTTTTCTCCATCGCCGCGCTTGCCCGCCGGCGTGATGTCGACCGCTTTGCGCCCCCGTCGGCAAAAGCGGAAACCGCATGCGCGGCGGCCGTCGCCCGCATGGCTGCTCGGCGTGACGCTGTTTTCCGCGACGACCCACGCACTGCCGCCGAACACGGTGCCGGAAGGGCCCGCCCTGCGGCAAGGGGACGCCGTCATCGCCCGCGATGCGCGGGGACTGCAGATCGTCCAGACGGGGAGCCACGCGATCATCGATTGGCGGTCCTTCGACATCGGCGGGCGGGCGGCGGTGCACGTCATGCAGACGTCGTCCGGGGCGACGTTGCTCAATCGCGTGACCGGCGCGACGGCGAGCGAGATCGCCGGCAACCTCACGGCGAACGGGCGCGTGTTTCTGATCAATCCCAACGGCATCGATCTCACGTCGACCAGCACCGTCGCGGCGGCGGCGTTCGTGGCATCCACGCTCGATATCGCGGACCACGATTTCATGGCGGGGGCGTGGCATTTCGGCGCCACGGCGCCACCCGTCAGCGGCCTGATCGCGCAGGCCGGCGAGATCAACATCGACCACGGTGGTTTCGCGGTGCTGCTGGGCCACCGGATCGCGCATAGCGGCACGATCCGCACGCCTCTGGGACATACGGCGCTGGTGGCCGGCGCGCGCGCGACGCTCATGCCCGACGCGCACACGTTCCTGCGCGTGACACGGTCTGCTCGCGTCGATGCCGACCTGCCCGGGGACGGCCCCGCGGCCATCCATTCGTGCGGCATCATCACGGCGCATGGCGGGCTGGCGCTGTCATCGCCGACCCCGCACGCGGCGCCCGATCAGGCGTCGAATGCCACGCGGGGGAGCCGCGGGGCCGCCGGAGCCCGGCGCGTGGTCGCGCATCCGGGCGCGATCCTGATCGACGGAGGCGCAGGCACGGTACGACTGTCCGGCACGCTGGACGCGAGCAGCAACATCGCTGGCGACGGACGTGAGTCGGGCGGAACGGTGAACATCCTCGGCTCGCGCGTGGTGATGGACGGCCCGACCATCGACGTGTGCGGCACCCGGGGCAGCGGTCGCGTGCGGCTCGCGAGCGGCACCATCGAGGGGCAGGAAACCATTCACTGGTCGCAGCCGCTGCAGCTGACGGTCGCGGGAAGCGGGCCGGTACCTGTATCACCGGCGCCGTCGGCGCTCCCGTCGCCGCCGTCATCGTCGTCATCGTCGTCATCGCCGATATCTCCGGCGTCACCGCCGTCACCGTCGTCATCGCCGATATTTCGGGCGTCACCGCCGTTACCGCCGATATTGCGGCCTTTGGCGTCGCCGCTGTCACTGTCTCCGTTTTCGCTGCCCTCGGCGGTGCTGCGGCAGCCCGCGGCGGTGCCGTCCCCGATGTCGTCGGCGCCGTCATCGGCCATCTGAATTCCCATCCGACGATCCGACGGATCCGACGATCCGACGGTCCCGGGCGTCTCGTTCCTTTCTTCTTCTCCGCGTAAGTTGCCATGCCATCGAGTCCGTTTTCGCCGCTGCCGGTCCACGCACAGCCCATGCTCAGACGCCCCGCACCGGTTCTGGCGCGTCCTCGCGCCCGCCGCCCGCGGTGGTCGCCGCATCTGAAACACGCCTGCGTCGTGGGCATGCTGCTGACCAGCGGCGCGGCGCAGGCGCTGGCGCCCCATGCGCTGCCGGAGGGCTGGTACATCCGGCACGGGCACGTCGCCATCTCGCGCGACGATCGGGGAATGCGCATCGTGCAGGCGGGCGACCGGGCGATCGTCGACTGGCGCACGTTCGATATCGGCGCGCATGCCTCGGTGCACGTCCTGCAGCACTCGACCGAGGCGGTGCTGCTCAATCGCGTCACCGGGCGCACGGCGAGCGACATCGCGGGCGCTCTGCGCGGCAATGGCCATGTCTACCTGATCAATCCGAACGGCATCCACATCTCGCCGGGCGGTTCGATCGAGACGGCGGCGTTCGTGGCATCCACGCTCGACATCGACGATCGCCATTTCATGAACGGCACCTTGCATTTTCAAACGGCGCCGCACAGCGCGACGGGAACGATCGTGCATGACGGCCGGATCGACCTTTACCCCGGTGGCTTCGCGGCATTGCTCGGCTATCGCATCGAGCAGCGCGGACTGATCTGCGCGCCGCTGGGCCAGGTGGCCCTGGGCGCCGGCACGAGCGCGGTGCTCGTACCCCGGGGCGTCGCCTTTCTGGCGATGGCGCCGGTCTCCGGCATCCGGCCGCCGCGGGAGGGCGCCGTGATCGACTTGCGCGGGGCCATCGAAGCCGCCGGGGGACAGGTGCATATCGAAGCGCCGATGACCCTGCCCGAATCCCGCATGCCGGAAGAGGCGATGGCGCTCGGCGGCGCCATTCGGACACCGCAATGGCGTGAGAGGAACGGCTTGATCCGCATCAGCGGCAATGGCGGCGTGGTGCGTTTGTCGGGCGTGCTGGACGCGAGCAGCAACGACGTCGACGCCGACGTGCAGTTGGGAGGCGTGGTGGCGGTGCACGGTCAGCGGGTCGTCCTGCAGCGCATGGGCATCGATGTGAGCGGCACGGCGGGCGGCGGGAAAGTCATATTGTCGACGGGCACCATGACGCGCCCGGACGGCGTCAGGCCGGCCGCCGCGGGTCAGGATTGGCCGATTCTGGTCGAGGGCGCCGCGTCGATCAACGCGAACGCGACACGCTATGGCAAAGGCGGCGACATCAGGGTGATGTCCGACGGACCCGTGGTGATCCTGGGATCCATACAGACGCGCGATGCCGTGCAAGTCACGTTGCCGACGCCGCCGGACGTCATGGACCGCACCGCCTCGCCGAGCGTCGCGCCCATGCGATCGTTCCGCCTGTCGGGTGGGTTGCCGCTGATCAACCGGCCGCCCATCCATCCCATGGCGCAGCCCGCGGAGCGTTCGCCGACGCAACTGTTCGCGCAGCAGCCGGCGACGGCGTCGGCGGTTCCCGCGACGGTCGTCTTGGCGATGCCCCCCGCAATGCCATCCGACACTGCCACCGCCATTTCCTATACCTTTCCCTCAGGCATCCCGCCCTCGATTCCCTCCGCACTTCCCTTGGCGGCCGCCGCCGCGGACGCGCTGTTGGAAAGTCCCCCCGCGACCGCTGTGCTTGGCCTCATGCGAAACGATTTGACGCCACCCTGGCCGCCTCTGCAATGGCCGCATTCCGCCGACACGCCACCCGAGCTCGGGCGCTAGGGCGCCAGGGACCCGGCGTCATCGAGGCGCGCGGCGGGCTGGCGCGCCCGTCCATCCCGCGCCTGCACCCCGCCCCCGCGTCCAACCCAGGCGGGACCCCTCATCGCTTTCCTTCCTTTTTTGTCGGTTGCCATGTCATTGAATCTGTTTTCATCGTCTTCGCCCCCGGTCCACGCGCGAGTCGCATCCCTTTCGTCCCCGCCGCGCGCCCGGGTCGGTCCGCGCCAGCCGTATCGGCCGGGGTCGCCGTGGTCGATGCCCGTGCGCCTGGCGCATGCCTGCCTCGTGGGCGCGCTGCTGGCGTCCGTGCCGGCCCGGGCGGTGACGCCCTATGCGTTGCCGGAAGGGGCGGACGTCCGGCATGGGCGCGTCGCCATCCTGCGTGACGATCGGGAAATGCGGATCGCGCAGGCGAGCGACCACGCGATCATCGACTGGCGCACATTCGACATCGGCCCGGACGCGTTCGTGCACGTGCTGCAGCCGTCGACCGAGACAGCGTTGCTCAACCGCGTGACCGGGGGGACGACGAGCGAAATCGCGGGAAATCTTCGCGCGAGCGGCCACGTGTACCTGGTCAACCCGAACGGCATTCGCGTCCTGCCAAGCGGCATGATCGGCGCGGCGTCCTTCGTGGCGTCCACGCTCGATATCGCCAACCGCGATTTCCTGAACGACGCATTGCGTTTCGGTCCGGACGCGCAGGGCGCAACGGGAACGATCGTGCACGATGGCCAGATCGACGTCGATCCCGGCGGTTTCGCCGCGCTGCTCGGGTACCGTATCGAACAGCAGGGGCTGATCCATGCGCCGTTGAGCCAGGTGGGGCTGGGCGCCGGAACGCGCATGGTGCTCCGGCCCGGGCACGACGATTTCCTGACGGTGACACAGGCGCCCGGCGTTCGGACGGCGGGCGCGGACGGCAGTGCGCCGCCGGCGATCGCCATGAACGGGATCGTCGAGGCCGCCGGCGGGCAGGCGCACCTGGAGGCACCGATCACCTTCCGCCCGCAAACGGCGCCGGACCGGGCGATATGGATCGGCGGGGACCTGCGCGCAGGGCAGATGGGCGGCAGGAGCGGCACGATCCGTGTCAGCGGGAGCGGGGGCATCGTCCATCTGTCGGGGCTGCTGGATGCGACCGGTCACCAGCCTGACGCCACCCGGCTGCGCGGCGGGACGGTGATGGTGCAGGGTCTGCGGATCGTCGTCGAGCGCGCGGGCATCGATGTGAGCGGTGCGGCGGGGGGCGGGCGTGTCCTGCTTGCGGCCGGCCCGACCGCGCAACCGCCCGGCGCGGCGCCGGCGTGCGACGGCGCCAGTGAGGCGTCGATCGTGATCGACCACGCCGCGTCGATCAACGCGAATGCAACGCGTCATGGCAGCGGGGGCGACATCCACATCGTATCCGACGGGCCCGTTCTGTTGTCGGGACGGATGCAGGCGCGCGGCCTCGCCGCGGCGTCCATACTGTCGACGTCGCCCGGTGTCACGTACCGTGCGGGCCTGCCGGCCTTTCAGCCGGGGATCTCGCTGCGCGCCGGGGGCATGGCGGCTTCCGCGGCGCTGCCGCCCGTCCATCCAGCGGCGCGACCGGTCGCACCACTGCTCGCGCCTGAGCCCGCGTCGTCTGCCTCGCTTCCTGCGGCGGCGGCCGTGGAAAACGGGCGGGAAGCCGCGGCCGCGTTTCCCGGGCATGTGCTGCGGACGCAGGGCCTACCCGACCCGGTCGCGCCCGTTTCGGTCACGCTCGATCCGGCCACGCTCGATCGGGCCACGCTCGATCCAGCCACGCTCGATCGGGCCACGACCATGGCGGCGCCTCTGGACAGCGTCCTTGCGACGCGTGCGTCGGGCGCGGCGGACGGTTCCGCCGCGCGCAGCCGGCTGTCGCTGCGCCGACCGTCGCCCATCGGCACACGACGGCTCGGCACGAACGGCTAGCCACGGCGCTTACGCGAACGTGTCGATCTTCGACAGCGCGCCCGTGCCGGTGACCGGCGTGTTCGCCCAACCGTACGGCGGCGTCCGGGTGGTCAGCGCCGGAGCGGCCGAACGGGTGCCGCCGATGCCCGTGTCGCCGGCGTCGCGATAGGCGCCCGGGTTGCCCTGGCGTCCCGGATTGCCGCGCGAGGGATCGCCGCCCGCGGCCGCGCCGCCGTTCCACGCGGTCAGCGCGCCGTCCGGTGGCGCATTCGGCGTGACGTTGGCCTGCGCCAGCGACAACCCGCCCTCGGCGAAGCGTTCGCGAAGCTGCGGCAGCGCCGCGGCGATCGCGTCGCGTACCTGCGGATCGTGCGACGAGAAGGTCGCCTGCGCGTCGTTGCCCTGCAGATTCAGGCTGACGCGGATGGGGCCGAGATTCGGCGGGTTCAGGTGCAGCTCCGCGAGGCCGGTGTTGCCGCGCGCCATCATGACGACGTTCTGGCTGAACGCCTGCGACCAGCGCGCATCGACGAACGGCGTGTCGATCCAGCCGGTCTGCGGCGCAGGCGCGTTGGGCTGCGCTTGTGCCTGCACCAGCGACGACGCATCGGCCGGGGCGGGCGGCGCGCCGGGAATCGCGAGCGCGGCGGGATTGAGCAGGCTGGCGGGGTCGCTTGCCAGCGTCGCCGGTGCGTTTGGATTCGGGTTGGCGTTGACGCCGGCGTCGCCCTGGATGCCTGCGGCGCCCGTCGTGTCCCCCGTCGTGTCGCCCGCCCGGCGCATGGCGACGCCGAAGCCGGC
>JBPBQT010000458.1:0-11598 GCA_050955065.1 Janthinobacterium lividum
GGGGGCCACCACCTTGGCACGCGCGATCATCCATCGATGGATCTGCACGCGACGACGCGTCCGTGACGTGCAGATACACGGCGTCAATTCGCTTCCTCAAAGGAAAGCGGCACGATCGGCAGATTCTTTAGGGCGGGAGAGGGCAATCCCGTTGAAATTCACGCGTCTGCTCATTCGAGCCGGTGTCATGGGTGCTTTCGGTGGAATGGCATCCAACGGGGCGGCTGTGGCGCAAACCGGGGCGCCCGGCCGGTATCGTGATACCGCCGGCTTGAATGGTATTCCGATCACATCGCAGGTTGATCGCATTCAGTGCCGTCGTCGAATGGTCCCGACGACTGATGTGGAAGCGAGCCGGTACGCTGCCTGATTCCGGCGATCGCACGGAATTTAACATAAGGCGTCGAGAGCCATGCCGTTTCGCGGACCGATCATCGCAAATCCCGATGACGATCTCAGCGGCGCATCTCCTTCTGGAAAATGCGCAGGCTTTCTTTTTTGGTTTCGATGAATTGCGGTTGCGACAAGGTGTCGACAGTACGGGGGCGGGCTGCGTCATATGAAAGCATTTCCGCGACGCGGGTCGGGCGCTTCGTCAGCAACAACACATAGTCCGCCAGATACACCGCCTCCTCCAGATCGTGCGAGACGAGCATCATCGTCGTACCGGTCTGCATGAACACCTCCTGCAGTTTCTCGCGAATGAACAGTGTCATCTCGAAATCCAGCGCGGAGAAGGGCTCGTCCAGGAAGAGTACTTCCGGTCCCGGGGCAAGCGCGCGCATGATCGATGCGGTCTGCTGCTGGCCACCGGACAGTTCGTACGGGTAGCGCTTCAAATCGAACCTGACGTCGAAGGACGCCACCAGCTCGGCCATGCGTCTGTCGATTTCCGCCTTGCTTTTGCCCTCCAGGATCAGGGGGTAGGCGATGTTGTCGATCGTGCGCATCCAGGGGAACAGGGCTTCTCGATAGTTTTGAAATACATAACCTACGCGCGTGTCGCGCAGCGATTTGCCGTCGAACAGTATTTCACCACGATCGATGGGCACCAGGCCCGCGATCATGTTGATCAGCGTGCTCTTGCCGCATCCATTGGGGCCGAAGATCGAGACGATCTTGTTCTTGGGAATATCGAGGTCGAAGTTTTCATAGAGCGGCCAACCCGCGAAATATTTGCACAAGCCGCGGATGGTGATATGTGTCCCTGCCGGTCCGGGCTGAAATGGCGCGGCGGGGACATCCGCATACGGCGCCGGGCGGCGTCGGCTGCGCGCTTCCTGATGTGCTTCCTGATGCGATTTTCCATCATTGGCTTCGATCATGGCTTACCTTCCGCTCCAGTGCACCACGCGCCGCTCCAGCAGCAAAAAGACGATGTTCAAGACGTAGCCCAGCAGGCCCGCGGACAGGATCGCGGCATACATGGTCTTGACGTTCAGGACCTGTTGCGCGTCGATGATCGCGTGCCCCAGGCCGCTTTCGGAGCCGATGAACATTTCCGCCACGATGACGATCACCAGCGCCATGGAGACCGCCGAGCGCAGGCCGACGAAGCTGGGCTGCAGGCTCTCCCACAGCAACACGTCCTTGAAGATTCGCCAGCGCGATGCACCCATGACCCTGGCCGCCATCACCCGTTGCTTGCGTGCGTTCATCACGCCATAGGCGCTGTTGAAAATGACGATCAGGACCGCGCCGAACGCGGCAATGGCCACCTTGTTGATATCCGAAGTGCCGAAGATCAACAAAAACAGCGGGATCAATGCGGATGACGGCGTCGAGCGGAAGAAGTCGACAAGAAACTCCACGCTTCTGTACGCGCGCTGGTTGCTGCCCAGCAGAATGCCCAATGGCATGCCGATGACCGCCGCGATAAGGAACGCTTCCAGCGTCCGGCCGCATGTAATCAGAAAGTCCTGCAGCAGGGGCCCTCCCGCCAGACCGATGACCAGGGTGACCAGCGCATCTTTCGGGCTGGGAAGCAGGATGGCCTTGATCAGACCTGCCCGCACCACCAGGTCCCAGACGATGAACAGCACGATCGGACCGATGAACGGCAGGATCCGGTCGATCAACAGCGGTTTTGGCGCGGCGTCCGTGGATGCCGCGGGCAGCCACCCGGGGGGCGGGGTCGGACGGGCGACGGTCGGTGGCGGGGGCACCTTGTTCATCGTTCAGGCCTTGTAGAGCAGGGGACGGACATCCACTTTCTGCGAGAAGACTTTCTTGTCGGTGAACAGATCGTAGAACTTCTGGAAATAGTCCGCGTCGCTCGGCTTGAACTCGTCGTACATCATGTAGGCCGCCAGCGGTACCTCCTTGGTCAACGGGCCCTCTATCGCCGTATAACCCTTCATGTATTGGCGCGCATCGTCCGGGTGTTCCCGGACAAAGGTCACGCCGCGCCTGTACGCACCAATGAACCTGGTGGCGACGGCCGGATTTTTTTTGATGAAATCGCTGGTCAGCGTGGCGGCGCCGCCATGCCAGGGTGCCATGGGATCGCCCAGAATGTAATGCGACACCACCCCTGCTTCGAGCGTGCGCGTCGTGCCGTTCAGGCGACCCACCGTTCCCGTGGGTTCCAGCGTATAGCAGCCGTCCACCTGTCCGGCCGCAATGGCCGCCACATGCTGCGCGATCGGCAGCTCGATCACGCTGGCGCCCTTTGCCCCCGCACGTTCGAGCATGGTCCTGGCCAGCGTCACGTTCTGGATCCCGGGGCCGCAGGCCACTTTCTTTCCTGCCAGGCCAGCCGCGCTCGAAATCGTGCTGGCCTTCGGCACCAGAAACTCTTCGAGCACATTCTTCACATTGCTGGGGTTCGTGCAGAAAATCTTGAAAAGGCCAGGCTGGGCTATCGCGCCAATGCCCAGATTCGCCGTGCCGACCCCGTTTGCGCTGCCGTCCCCGCGCCCGGACAACATCGCCTCCATCACTTGTTGCGCGCCCGCGAAGCGCAGGGGCTCCACGTCCAGTCCGGCTTCCTTGAAATAGCCCTTTTCGATGGCGGCAAAGAAAGGCAGCCCGGCGGCAACCGGCCAGTAACCGATCCGGATCTTCGGGGTGCCTTGTGCATGCACCCAGGGTGCCGCAAGGGTACCCAGCGCAGCGGCGGCACCTGTCAACAACATGCGCCGTCGGGTCGGATCGCTTGTCTCTTCAATGGGCGCCGAGGTGGCGGGGGGCGGCGAGCGACGCATGTAAGCTCCAAGGGGTGAAGGGAATATCACGTCCTATGGAGACTACCCGAACAAAAACACAGGCTTGTGTACAAGCCAAAAAGTCGATGGAGCATTTCCGACGCGGGGTTCCTCACCCCACATGCGAAATTGAGACTCGTCGGTCTTTGAGACGGGCGCCAGTCTTTGGGCAAACGGCTCCTGGACAAGCCATATGGTGCACCGAAGGCATCTCCGGTTGACTCGCTCGGGGCACGGCACCGGCGCCCGCAACAGCTGCCTCAAGCCCCGCCAGTCGTCTCCTCCTGGCACATGACCTTGTCAGGCGTGATCGGCGTACTTCTCACACGCCTTCCGGTCGCATGAAAAATCGCATTGGAGACCGCTGCCGCCACGCCGACCAGACCGATCTCGCCCACGCCCTTCGCGCCGAGCGGATTCACCACATCGTCGACCTCGTCCACGAAGATCACGTCGATATCGTGGATGTCCGCGTTCACCGGAACGTGATATTCGGAAAGGTTGTGGTTCATGAAGCGGCCCAGCCGATGGTCGGACTTGGTATCCTCGTGCAGCGCCTGACTGATGCCCCAGACCACCGCGCCGCTGATCTGGCTGCTGGCGGTCTTCGCGCTGATGATCCGGCCCGCCGCCACGGCGCTGACCACGCGGGTCACGCGCACGGTACCGAGTTCCTCGTCGACCCGGACCTCGATGAATACGGCCGAATGCGTCGCCCGCACATAGCGGCTCTGCCTGATCAGGTTCGGCAGGGTCAGATGCTTTTCCTCGATGTAGGCCTGCCGGCCGGCGCTCATGATCCGGTGATAGGAGAGCGCCACCGTCGCGTTGCTTGCGAGCCGCAGGTGGCCGTCGACAAAGACGACGTCTTCCACGCCGGCTTTCCCGAACGGCGAGTCCGGCATCGCAGCGGCGAGTTCGAGCAGGCGTTTCTGCAGCTTCTGACACACCGCCTGCACCGCGGAGCCCACCGAGGACACGGTCCACGAACCGCCTTCGAGCGGGGCGGCGGGCAGCGTCGAGTCGCCGAGTTCGAACCGTACCGCGTCGATCGGCAGTCCCATGGTCGCCGCGGCGATCAGCGTCATCGTCGTGTAGGTGCCGGTGCCGATGTCCGAGGTGGCGCTGCTGACCACGAGGCGGCCGTCTCCCGACAGCACCGCGCGCGCGCTGGCATACATCTGCATCGCGTCCCACGTACCCGTCGCCATGCCCCAGCCGATCAACTCGCGGCCTTCCCGCATCGAGCGCGGCGCGGGCGAGCGCTTCTCCCAGCCAAAGCGCGCCGCGCCCTGTGCATAGCAATCGCGCAAGGCCTTGCTCGAAAACGGCTTGTCCGTGGCAGGATCGCTTTCCGCATAGTTCTTGAGCCGCAGGGCGAGGGGATCGATCGCCAGCGCATACGCCATCTCGTCCATCGCGATTTCCAGCGCGTGCACGCCGTGCGCGGCGCCCGGTGCGCGCATGTCGAGCGGAGTGTACTGGTCGAGCGAGACGAGCTGGTAGTCGAGCCGGATGTTGTCGCACCGGTAGAGCTGCCCCGACCAGTTCACCACGACCTCGACGTAATCCTCGATACGCGAGGTTTCCGCCTTGGCCTCATGGATGATCGCGCGCAGCGTGCCGTCGGCGTCGGCGGCGAGCCGCACGCGTTGCCAGGTCTCGGGCCGGTGGCCGATCGTGAACATCTGCTGGCGCGTGAGCACCACCCGCACCGAACGGCGCAGTTTCAGCGTGGCGAGCACGGCCAGCACGAGCTGATACTGCGGACGCAGGCCGGAACCGAAGGCGCCGCCGATGAAGGGGTTGCGCACCGTGACCTTGTCCTGCGACAGACCGAAGACATGCGATACGTACAGGCGGCTGTTCTGCGAGCTTTGCGTCTTGTCGTAGATCGTCAGATGGTCGTCCTGCCCCAGGATCACGGTGGTCGCATGCATTTCGAGCGGGTTGTGATGTTCGACGCCCGAGTAGAACTGGGCGTCGATCTTCACGGCGGCGGCGTCGAACGCGGCATCGGGCTCGCCGCGCGGTGGCGGCGGGGGGACGAAGCCGGCCTTCATGCGGCTGGGTTTGTGCGAACGTTCCAGGTTCGCCATCAGGTTCGTGTCGTGCGGACGCGTCTCGTAATGCACCCGCACCAGCGCCGCCGCGTACCGCGCCGCCTCGAACGTGTCGGCGACGACCAGGGCCACCGGCTGGCCGCTGTAGTAGACCCGTTCGTCGAGCAGGGGCCGGAACGGCGTGCCGCCGACGGCATCCAGGTCCTTGTAGAACAGGCCGTAGCTGCGCTGCTTGGGCCGGTTCTCGTGGGTGATGACGTCGATCACGCCGTCGACCTGAAGCGCGGCGTCGAGATCGAAGCCGATGATGCGCGCGCTCGCGACGTTGCTCGACACCACCACGCCGTAGCTCATGTCCTCGGCGAGATGTTCGGCCGTGTACCGGGCCTGTCCGGTCACCTTCGCGACGCCGTCGACACGCGAGATGGCGCTGCCGATGACGGGTGGCGCGGCCGGGACACCTGTTGCCTGGGGCGCGGGCGCCGGATTCGATACCGTGTTTGCCGTTTTCATTGCGTCACTTCCGTATCGGTGGAGAGACCCGCGGCGATCTCGAGCGCGCGCACCACGGCGCGGCGGGCCAGCGGTATCTTGAAATCATTGGCGCCTTGTCCCTTCGCGTCCTTCAGCAGGGCGTCGGCGGCCGCTGCGAAGTTCGCAAGCGTGGGTGCCTGGCCGACCAGCAGCGCCTCGACCGCGGGATCGCGCCAGGGCTTGTGCGCCACGCCGCCGAGCGCCAGGCGGGCGGTGCGGATCGTGCCGCCCGCGTCGATCTCGAGCGCCGCCGCCACCGACACCAGCGCGAACGCATACGAGGCCCGCTCGCGCAGCTTGATGTAGGCGCTGTGCCTGGCGAAACCCTCCGCGGGCAGTTCGATTCCGGTGATCAGTTCGTTCGGCGCCAGCGTGTTGTCGACGTCCGGACGCTCGCCCGGCAGGCGATGAAAGTCCGCGAACTCGATCACGCGTTCGCCTTGCGGGCCCCGTACGTGCACGCGCGCCGCGAGCGCCGCCAGCGCGACGCACATATCCGACGGATGGGTGGCGATGCAGTGCTCGCTTGTCCCGAAAATGGCGTGGATGCGGTTCAGGCCGCCGATCGCCGGGCAACCGCTGCCGGGTTCGCGCTTGTTGCAGGGCACGGCCGCATCGTAGAAGTAATAGCAGCGGGTACGCTGCAAAAGATTGCCGCCATTGCTCGCCATGTTGCGCAATTGCGCCGACGCGCCCGCCAGGATGGCGGTGCTCAGCAGCGGATAGTCGCGTTTGACGCGCTCGTCGTACGCGGTATCGGCGTTGCGCGCGAGCGCGCCGAGCAGCAGGCCGCCCTGCGCGGTGGGTTCGATCCGGTCGAGGGGCAGCGCGTTGATGTCGACCAGTTGCGCCGGTCGCATCACGTTCTCCTTCATCAGATCGAGCAGATTGGTGCCGCCGGCGATGAATTTCGCGGGGCCCTGTACGGTGGTGGAGACCGCGACGGCGTCGATGGCCGCTTCGATATCGGCAACGGGAGTGAAGTCGAATGGGTTCATCGCAGTGCCGTCCCGGGAGCGCTGCTTGCCTGGTCGCCCGCGGGTGCGCCGGGGCGCAACGCCACGGTCGAGATCGCCTGGACGATCTGCGGATAGGCGCCGCAGCGACAGATGTTGCCGCTCATCAATTCGCGGATGTCGTCCTGCGTGTGGGCCTGTCCCTCGCGAATCAGACCGACCGCCGAACAGAGCTGACCGGGAGTGCAGTAGCCGCACTGGAATGCGTCGTGATCGATGAAGGCCTGCTGCAGCGGGTGCAGCGCGTCGCCGTCGGCGAGGCCTTCGACGGTGGTGATCTCGCGTCCGTTCTGCATGACGGCCAGCGTCAGGCAGGAATTGACGCGCCGTCCGTCGACCAGCACCGTGCAGGCGCCGCATTGACCCTGGTCGCAGCCTTTTTTCGTGCCCGTCATGTCGAGCTTGTCGCGCAGCAGGTCGAGCAGGGTCACCCAGGGCGCGACGTCGAGTTCGTGCGCGGTGCCGTTGATGGTGAGGCGAATGGCACGGGGCGCGGGCGGTGGCGCGGCCTGACGCGAGGGCACGGGCGCGGGAGGCGGCAAGTGGGTATCCAAGCGGGTATCCGGCGAGGCGACGGATGTCGACATGACAACTCCTGGGGCGGGCGGCGTGAGGATGGGAAGAACGGATCGGTGTAGGGCAGCAAGCAACGTGCCGCATGCGGCGCGGCCCGTCGATCGGGACGCTGCGCGATGGACAGGAAAGCGGATTCCACCCGCGCCGTCAGGCGAGGACGGTGTCCGCCAGGATCACGGTGGAATCGGCTGTCTCGACCGCGTGCATCACCGCGATGAGTTCCCGGCGATGCTGGTGAACCGCACGCTGGTTGATCGAGCCTTTATCCGTGCGTGCACGCAAGGGGCCGACGCTGACGAAGGTCCCGGAGCCAAGCTTCAAATCCTCGGCGAGACGCCCGTCGAACAGGAGCCCCCGTTCCGGATGGCCGGCGTCCAGAAAAATGGCGGCATCCCCGCTGCGGCGAAACCCTTCTTCGTCGAACACGGACGCATCGTGTTCGCGATGCCAGCATCCGGCCATGACATCGGGCCCGCTCAACCGCAATTCGAGCCTGCCGTCGACAGGGGCCAGCTTGACTTCGCAGCCCGGCGCCGGCGAACCGACATAGCCGGCGCGCATCACCGGTCGGGTCGTGAAGGGACAGCCGGGAGACGTCTCCGTCATGCCGAGGCCGGCCATGCTGCGGATGCGTTCGCCGCAATGGATCTCGGTCGCCCGGTCAAGCCGGTCCCACGCCGCCTGCGACAGGCCGGCGCCACCGAAAAAGTACAGTTTGATACGGGCGAAGAAGGTCTTGCGCGGTGCATCGTCATGTTCGAGCGCCATCGCAAGCGCTTCCCATCCTTTCGGCACGTTGAAGTACGGGGTCGGCGAAATTTCACGCAGGTTGCGCAGCGTTTCCTCGAACTTCCCGACCACCGGTTGGCCGTCGTCGATGTAGAGCGATCCGCCGTTGTAGAGCGCAATCCCGACATTGTGGCTGCCGCCACAGGTGTGGTGCCATGGCAGCCAGTCAACCAGCACCGGCGACGCATCACTCGCATAAACGAGGCCCGGTTCGAGCAGGTCGAGCATGTGGCGCAATTTGCCGAAATCGCTGGATACCAATGAACAGGCCGGCGAGAGGGGCGCGTACGGCACGCCCGCGAGCATGGCCCCGAACGCCAGCCGCAGATGCTCCAGGTCGTTGCCGGACAAAATGGCGAGGGATCGATCCGGCGACAGGCCCCGTTCGCACAGGGCCTGTCCGATGCGGCGCGCCCGATGCAGCATCCCGGCATAGCTGATTTCGATCCATGCGCCATCCAGGCCCCGGCGAGCCACCAGCATCCGATCCGGATGGGCCGCCGCGCCGCTCACCAGGCGGTCCGTCAACCGCTCCGGATAAGGCTGCAATGGCGCCTGTGACTGCATGTACCATGCGTCCCCACGCCGGACGACGTCCGTTCCCGCGGCGCTGACGGCGACGTATCATCGCGAATCAAAAGTGCGTGCTCCTCGCCAGACCGATAACCCGATTGTCCTTGCCAACATGCTTTTCTAAATAGGCCCACTGATCAAGAAGCGCTGCGAGCGCTGAACGACAAGGCGGAACAGCGCGCGCGGATCCTGGGTGCCCTGATTCGATCGCTCCCTCGAGATTGCCTGTCGTCGAAACCCAGGCGAAGGGTGAGTACGGTCGCCGTTCGATTGCGTTGAACCCGTTACGCGATGGCGGGAAACCTGAAAAACAGGATCAACATGGCGATCTTGCAAAAAATTCCAGGAAAGATATTTTTAGAAATATATCGGTGGAAAAGCTTTTTTCATGTTCGTTGAAAATAAATCGGGATGTTGCTTCGAATAATTGAAAAGGGGCGCGACGCGCCACCCAATGAAACCTTTAGGCAATCGCAAAGCGCTCGCGGTCCTGACCGGCGATCCACAGCGGCGGCTTTCCACGACCCGACCACGTCTTGCCGGATTCCGGATCACGATATTTCGGCGCGACCGTACCGCGTTGTTTATCCATGGCCTGCTTGCGCATATGCGCCTGGCTGCCGAAACCGAGTTCCGTGGCAGTCAGTTCGAAGGCGGCGATTTTTTCTTTGATATCGACGAGGGCACTGTTTCTCGTTTCTGCACGCAGTGCCTGGATTTGCGTGTCCAGCTTCGCTTTTTCCTGTATCAACTTGTCGAGTTCAGACTGTTTGGACATTACATTTCCCTGGATTTCTATGAGTGAAGTCTTGCCAACGTCCCGAGTGGAAACACTTCTTTTGCCGCATGGGTTCCAAATTCACCCGGGCAGGTAGTTTATCAAAGAAATTTATGTGCTTTTGAGTTGTCTGATATTAAATGAAACTATCGGTTACATAGGATTCGTGTACATGCGACATGCCGGCGATGAGCGATGAGCGGTGTGCGCGTCGCCGAGATCACGCGCGTCATTAAAATGTCATTAAAGTGTCATTGACGTGTCATTGACGTGTCATTGACGTGTCGTTGCTGCATACCGGCTGTGCGATTCATGCGGGTGTCGTAAGCATCATCTGAGCAAGGCGCCACTGTCGGTTCGTTCATGGTTCGCCGGTACCCTTCATGAAAGCGGCGCATGCCGTCTTCAAGCGGTGACGGATACAGGCCGGCGTCGCTCGCACCGCATCGATGCAGACGCAGGCGGCCGGCGTCCATCCGTTCCGCGATTTGCGCTCCGCGCTCAGCCGCGCAATGCGTTCGCTCCTGTCCCGTCGCGGACAGATACTGCGCGGTTCGCCTTCGCGGCGCCGGTAGTGGTGGCAGCACGTCCGGCGATCGAGCGCGAGGGCACACGAACCCTCCACGCGCTTGTACGCGAAGAACCCGCCGCAGCCGGCCAGCGCGCGCGCCGGGAGCCAACGCGCGCCGGGTGCCTCGACCTGTGTGCCATCCCACGCCGGGCGGCGAGCGCGTACCGCGAGCAGGGCGGCAAGCACGCACTTCGCCTGCATGCAACGCGCGGCATGGGCGTTGAGACGGATCACGCACGCCAATTCGCCGAAGATCGGCTGGCAACACGAGTGGATCTCGTGCGCCGCGAGTGTCGTCAGGCGGGCGTCATCGCCTTGCAGCGGTGCGTGGACGGGAAAACGCACCGTGCGCGTGCCATTATGGAAAGCAATGCGAATGAAAAAAAAGAAGATTTGTTTTGCGAAATATCATCGGTTGAAGGATTTCCTTGCCGGTAATGATGAACGCACTTCCAACCGAAAATTTCGCTCATGGAAAAGACACGAGCCGCTGTGTTTCAGGACTTCATCGATCCTTCGACGCATCGAAAACCCCTGTTCGATGCAAGGTTTCGAAATGCGAACGGATTCGTGCCGTACAGGCACCCTGTATCGTCTTTCCGTCCGGCGTGGCGCGCGATGTCCTCGCACGGCAGGATGCCGGACGGCCCGGGTAGGCAGGAATCGGAACATTCCTCCACGAAAAACGTTGCGCAAGCGCGCCCGGAAGGGCATTATTCCGTCCATTCAAATGAGAATGATTTTCATTTACAATGGAGGGCACGGTGGCAGCGAGGGGAAAGACGTCCGGGGGGAACGCTTCATTGATGCAGTTTGCCATGACCGCAATAATCGGGATATCGCTCAGCCAGGGGGCGGGCGCGCAGGAGGTGAAGAATGAACGGAACACATCCGATGACGCGGCCCCCGCGTCTGGAACCGCGTCCGCCAGGCCTGCGGGAGCGGGGGCGCCGGCGGCGCAGCAGGCTTTGCCCGTCATTGCCGTAAGGGCCGATGCGGCGGATGACGACGCTCCGCAGCATTTGAGCCGCACCGTGAGCGCCGGCGCGCTCGGCGCCCGCTCGCAACTGGACACGCCGTTCTCGATGTCGGTCGTGACCCGGCAGGACATCGAGGATGCGCAACCCGCGAAGCTGGGCGATCTGTTCGCCGCCGACGCGTCCGTCTCCGACAACAGCGACGCGAACAGTGCGTGGGCCTCCTACATCACGATTCGCGGCATGCCGATCGACTGGCAGAACGGTTTCAAGATCGACGGACAGCCTTTCATTTCGTATGGAATCAGCCTGCCCTACGAGCAGCTCGAACGCGTCGATCTCCTCAAGGGTCTGGGCGGCTTCATGTACGGTTTCGCGAGCCCGGGCGGCATCGTCAATTACGTGACGAAAAAACCGCCGACCGACGTCACACCGGTGCGCAGCGTCGATCTGGGCTATCGCAACGATGGCGTATGGAGCGAGCACGCGGATCTGGGGGGGCGGTTCGGCCGGGA
>JBPBQT010000459.1:0-11240 GCA_050955065.1 Janthinobacterium lividum
TGCGGGCGGGTTGCGCAAACTGCCTTGCAGGCAGGCGGGCCGATCCCTTCATCGACTTGGCGCGAGGCACCGCGCCGCCGCAGGGCAGGACGCCTTGCGGCGGCGGGTTGCCATCCCGCGTGTGACGGAAATTTCATGACTATGGCGAATAAGGATGCCACCGTGGCCGGCGGACGGGTTTCCGCCGAGCAACGGCGCATACCGCCGGCACGGCTTTCGGAGGCAGTAAAAGTGCAGACCGACTATGTACCGCCGCTACCGTGGCGGCTCGAAGATATCGATTTCGACGCCATCGATCCCGCGTTGGCCGCGAAAAACGAGGATCTGGTGGTGCTGCTGTGCGCATCGTCGTTCGTGGAGAGTGGTTCGGATCTTTACAGCCGCAACCTGTCGGCCTATTTCGAGGGCGACGCGGAAGTGGCGCAATGGCTCGACGCGCACTGGGAAGTCGAGGAACTGCAGCATGGGCGGGCGTTGAAGAAGTACATCGCGTGCGCCTGGCCGGACTTCGATTGGGACGGAACCTTCCAGCAATTCTTCGCCGAATATTCGCTGACGTGCAAGATCGAGGACTTCGAGAAAACGCGCGCGCTGGAAATGGCGGCGCGTTGCGTCGTCGAGACCGGCACGGCGACGTTGTACCGCTCGATCAACGAATCGTGCGACGAGCCGATCCTGAAGCAATTGACCGCGAACATCCGTTCCGACGAAGTGCGTCATTACAAGCATTTCCTCAATTACTTCAAGAAGTACAACGCGGTCGAACGCAACGGCCGGCTGGCGGTGTTCGGGGCGTTGGCGCGCCGGCTGATGGAAATACGCAGCGAGGATTCCGATATCGCGCTGCGTCACGTGTTTGCCGCGCGCTACAACGCGAAAGCGGTGGAAAGCGAGCGTTTCCGCGCGATGAGCAAGCGGATCAACGGGCTGGTCAAGCGCAATCTGTCCGCGGACATGTGCATCAAGATGCTGCTCAAGCCGCTCGACCTGCCGATGCGCGTCCAGTCGGGCATCCAGTACCCGCTCACGAAACTCACCCAGCATGTGTTTTTCCGCTGAACCGGCCGCAGACGGGGACGTCGGGGCGCACGCGAGCCGGCCCGCGCGTCTTGTCGGCCTGGACGAGGCATTGCAGAACTGGTTCGATGGGGCGGCGCACGCCTCCCGCGCACCGGACGACGCCCGCGCCGGGTTCACGCTGTCGTTGACCACGATCGATGAGGCAGGCTGGCCGCGCACCGCGCTGCTCGGTCTGGCCGAGGTGTTTGCCCCCGACAGCGGGCATCTCGTGCTGGCGCTCTGGCAGGCCTCGCGCAGCAACCGCTGCCTGCGCGCGCAGGGCCGCGCACTGTTGAGTTTCGTGTTCGAGAACCGTTTTCACCAGTGGCGGCTCGTCATGCGACGCAGCGAGACCCATGTGGATGCGGGGGAGGATCCGGGTCTGGTCTGTCACCTGATGGCGCTCGAAGGCGGCGAGGCGCACAGCGTGCCGTACGCGACACTGACGTCCGGCATCCGTTATGCGCTGGTCGACGAGGCGGCAACGTCGACCCGCTGGCGCGTGCAGACGCAACGCATGCGCCGGTTTGCAAAAGGGGCGTGACCGGTAACCGGTCACGCCCCTTTTTCTCATCCGATTCGCCGTCGCCCGGCAGGACCGAGCGGGTGCCGCAACGACGCCCGGTGCGTCAGTGCGTGGGTGCGTTACTTCGAACGATTGCCGTTGGCGTTGCGGTTGCCGGACTGGCTCAGCAACGCCGCGGGACGGCCGTCGGCGCCCGCGGGCGCCCGGCCGCCGCGGGACGGCGCCGCCAGGTTGCCGCCATTGCCGCCGTGGCCACGGTTACCCGCCGCCGCCGGACGACCGCCGCCATTGCCGGCCTGGTTGCCGTTGTGATTCCCGTTCTGGTTGCCACCGCCGCTACGTGCGCCATCCGCGCGGGGTGCCGCCTTCTGCGGCTGTCCGGTCGCGGCGCGCTGCGGCGCGCGCGGTGCCTGGTTGCGACCGCCGCCACCGCCACCGCCGCCACCCGAACGATCCCCGCGCTTCTGGATCGGTTCCGGCTTGATCGACGGATCGGGCTCGAAGCCCGGCACGATTTCCTTCGGAAAGCTGCGGCCGATGACTTTCTCGATGTCGATCAGCAGCTGCTTCTCGTCGATGCAGACCAGCGACCACGCCTCGCCGGTCGCGCCGGCGCGGCCGGTACGGCCGATACGGTGCACGTAGTCCTCGGGAACGTTCGGCAGGTCGAAGTTGACGACATGCGGCAACTGGTCGATATCGATGCCGCGCGCGGCGATGTCGGTGGCGACGAGCACCTGCAGCGTCGCGTCCTTGAATTCGGACAGCGCGCGGGTACGGGCCGACTGGCTCTTGTTGCCGTGAATCGCCAGCGCCTTGATGCCGTCCTTGTCGAGCTGCTCGGCCAGCCGGTTCGCACCGTGCTTGGTGCGGGTGAAGACCAGCACCTGGAACCAGTTGTTGTCGCGGATCAGCTTCGTCAGCAGTTCGCGCTTGCGCTCCCGGTCCACCAGATAGACGCGCTGGTCGACGGTCTGCGCGGTGGTGTTGCGGCGTGCCACCTCGATGATCTTCGGCGCGTCCAGCAGGCCGGCGGCCAGGCTCTTGATCTCGTCGGAGAACGTGGCCGAGAACAGCAGGTTCTGACGCTTCGCGGGCAACTTCGCCAGCACCTTGCGGATGTCGCGGATGAAGCCCATGTCGAGCATCCGGTCGGCCTCGTCGAGCACGAAGATCTCGATCTGCGACAGGTCGACCGTGCCTTGCTGCATATGGTCCAGGAGCCGGCCGGGCGTGGCCACGAGAATGTCGACGCCGCGGCGCAGCTGGTCGATCTGCGGATGGATGCCCACGCCGCCGAACATCATCATCGACTTCAACTTCAGGTACTTGCCATAGTCGCGCACGCTTTCCTCGACCTGGGCGGCGAGTTCGCGGGTGGGCGTGAGCACCAGCGCGCGGATTGCCGGCTTGCCGTTGCCCTGGTTGCGGGCCGGCGAGCGCGACAGGCGCTCGAGCAGCGGCAGGGTGAAGCCGGCGGTCTTGCCGGTGCCCGTCTGGGCGCCCGCGAGCAGGTCGCCCCCTTCGAGGACGACGGGAATGGCTTGCTGCTGGATCGGCGTGGGGGTTTCATAGCCCAGGTCGGCCACGGCGCGCAACAGGGGTTCGGACAATCCGAGTTCGGTAAAAGACATGAAATCTCAAGTTTCGCCAGCCCGTCGCGGGAAACGCGCCAGTCTGAGGCCGGTCGAATGATGGGTCGAATGCCAGACCACGAAGACTGGATCGAATGGTCGGCGAAAGAGGGCATCGGGTGCCGGAAACGGGTGCCGGACGGTACTGCACGGCGGGTCCACGGTGCTTTCCGACGAGGCTGTCCGGCGGCGTTCGCGTCGACGGGACCGGGAACGCGCGTGTCACGGCAGGCGCTCGGTTATACCAGGACACTGTGCCCGGGAGCCGTCCGCGCAAAAAAAACCGGCCGGCAACGACGCATGGAGACGTCGTTGCCGGCCACCGTGACGCTCAGCTTATCAGTCGAGCGGTGCCGAGCGCAACTCGTTGACCTGCTGCGGCGACACCGCTTCGCCGCCATTATCCCAGGCTTTGCGGATATAGGTGACCACGGCGGCCACTTCGCGGTCCGACAGCGTCTGCGCGAACGGCGGCATGCCGTACGGGCGCGGATTCCCCGACGTCACCGGCGGATAGCCGCCGTTGAGCACCATCCGGATTGGGTTGACCGACGAATGCATCATGATCGACTGGTTGTTCGCCAGCCGCGGAAAATGCGGCAGCCGACCCTGGCCGTGGTCGCCGTGGCATTCCGCGCAACTGGCCTGGTAGATCTTCGCACCCGCCTTGAAAAGTTGCTCGCCATAGGCCTCGGACACCTCGAACTGCATCGGCTTGGGCGCCGGCTTCTTCTGCGGGATCGACTTCAGATACACCGCCATCGCCCGCGCGTCCGCGGCCGACATGTATTGCGTGCTGTTGTGCACGACGTCGGCCATCGGGCCGTATACCGCGCCCTTGTCGGAGACGCCGGTCGTCAGGAACTGCGACAGGTCCTCGACGCTCCAGCTGCCGATGCCCAGACGCGCGTCCGATGTCAGCGACGGCGCATACCAGTCCTGGATCGGGATCAGCCCGCCCGAGAAGGCCGCGCCGTTGTACGGCGAACCGAGCGGATTGAGCTGCGTATGGCACATCGCGCAGTGGCCGGCGCCGTCCACGAGATACCGGCCCCGGTTCCATTCGGCCGATTGCGCGGCATCCGGCGTGTATTCGCCCTTGCGGAAGAACAGGATGCGCCAGCCCAGCAGGATGATCCGCTGGTTGAACGGGAACGGCATGTCGTTCGCGCGCTGCGGGCTGTGGACCGGCTCCAGGGATTTCAAATAGGCGAAGATCGCGTCGGTGTCGGCGCGCGACATCTTCGTGTAGCTGGTGAACGGGAAGGCCGGGTACAGGTAGCTGCCGTCCTTCGACACGCCGTCGTGCATCGCCCGGTAGAAGTCGTCGGACGTCCACTTGCCGATGCCGGTGTCGTTGTCCGGGGTCAGGTTCGGCGTGTACATCGTGCCGAAGGGGCTGGGCACCGCGTAATTGCCCGAGTACGGTTTGGCGCCGCGCGGGGTGTGGCAGGCGATGCAGTCGCCCATCGCGGCCAGATATTGGCCGCGCTTGACCAGCGCATCGGCATTCACCGGCACCGCCGGCGCCTTGTTCTCGCCGCCGTTGCTGCCCGCGTAGGCGATGTCGGTGCCGCTGCCCGGGAGCAGCGCCGGCAGGAAGCCCGCCGCGCCGATCACGGCCGCGGCGCACAGCGCATGGAGGGTCTTGCGTGACATGGGTCTCTGCTCCTTAGCGCGTAGTGGCCCGACCGGCGGCGCCAGCCGCAGTCCCACCCGTGGTCTGACTGCCGCATGCCAGCGGCAATTGCCCGGGGCTGGCGGGGGCCGGCGACAGATCCTGCGGCACCGGCTGCGAGGAGAGCCATGCACTGACCGCGCCGATGTCGGCGTCGCTCAGCTTGAGTGCGACCTGCTGCATGCAGTCCGGGGCGAGCGCATGCCGGACACCGGTCCGAAATGCGCCCAGTTGCGCGCTCAGATAATCGTGCGGCAGGCCGATGATGCCGGGAATGGCCGGCAGGCGACCCGTGAAGGAGGCGGTATGGCAGCTCGCGCACGCGGGAATGCCGCGCGCGGCGTCGCCCTGCGTCGCCAGCATGCGGCCCCGTTCGAACACCGCGGGGGCGACCGTCACGGGCGCGCCCGCCGGGAGGACCGGCTGCTGCGCGGAGAAATAGGCGGCGATCTCGCGCAGGTAGTCGTCGGTCAGATAGGACGTCAGGTAATTCATCGCCGGGTACTTGCGGTGTCCGCCGCGAAACGCCTGAAGCTGATGGAACAGGTAGTCGGGCGGCTGACCGGCCAGCCGTGGAAAATACGCGGCGTTGCCCTCGCCCTTCGTGCCGTGGCAGGCCGCGCACGCCATCATGCGCGCGGCCATCGTGTCGGGAGCGGGCGTCTGCGCCTGCGCGACGCAGAGGACGTTCGCGCTACTGAACAGTAGCAGCGCCAGCAAGGGGCGAAAGATCCGTCTGGGGGACACGCGTAACTCCATCTGATTTCGATGATCGACAGGCGGGGGCGCCGCGGGCCTGGCCCGTCTGCCCGGTACCCCGGCGTCTGCTTGCCTGGTACGCCGGCGCAGTATTCTAACATTCGTGCCCGTGCCTGCCTATCGGCTCTCCGGAACCTGGAACGACACCGACCATCTTACCCGACACAGCTGGCCTGATCCCGTATCGGAACCAGGATAAATGATACGGCGACGCCGATTCTTCGTCCGGGGCACGCAGCCCGGGGCGCTCATCCTACGCGAGCCGGTAGGGGCCGCCTTTTTCCAGTGCCCGCTGATAGGCGGGGCGGGCGTGGACCCGGGCGAGAAAAGCCGCCAGACGCGGATGGTCGGCGAAGCCGGCGCGCGCGCCGGCGGCCTCGAGCGGGAAGCTCAGCTGCATGTCGGCGCCGCTCAGCGTGTTGTCGACGAACCATTCGCTGTTCCCCAGTCGCGCTTCGAGGTAATCCAGGTGCAGTTTCAACTGCGGATCGACGAAACCTTGCTGCGCCCCGTTCGCGACCTTTTTCAGGGCCGGACGGATATAGAACGGCGCCGGCGTCTGCGCGACGCGGCGGAACACCAGCTTCATCAGGAGCAGCGGCATCAGCGAGCCTTCCGCATAGTGCAGCCAGTAGCGGAAATCCAGTCGCGCGTCGCTGCCGGGCGCCGGCGCGAAACGTCCCTTGCCATGGCGCTCGATCAGGTACTCGACGATCAGCCCCGACTCGGCAAGCGTCAGCGCCCCGTCCGTGACGACCGGCGATTTGCCCAGCGGATGCACCGCCTTGAGCTCGGCGGGCGCCAGCATCGTCACCGGATCGCGCTGGTAGCGCTTGATGTCGTACGGGACGCCGAGTTCCTCGAGCAACCAGAGAATGCGTTGGGAGCGCGAATTGTTCAGGTGATGGAGGGTCAGCATGCGCGGGGTCTCCTGTCGGTGCGTGGGTGGGGCGGTGGCGATGCGACCATTCTGACAGTTCGGGCGCCGTGCGTCGCTTTGCATCGGTGTGCATCGCTTCGCCTCGGCTCAGGCACGGCGCTTTCGCCGGGCATCGTCTCCACGGCGGCGATCGGGTAGACCCTGATGAAAACCACGATTGCGTTGCCTGACGCATCCACGGCATAAATGCGGTCTGACGTGCCGACGCACAGGGCGACGGGACAGGAGCCTGTCATGCCCCTGCCTTCTCATGCCCCGGGGCCGGCACCTCTTGCGGCGCGCATCCGCGCCCGTGCAGCGACATACGGAGCACATATGAATCACGCGGACATGCAGTTCCTGGGCGTCGAGTTTCCGTACAAGAAGCAGTACGAGAACTTCATCGGCGGACAATGGGTGCCGCCGCTCGATGGCGAATATTTCGACAACCTCTCGCCGATCACCGGCCTGCCGTTCACGTCGGTGCCGCGCTCGAAGGCCGCCGACGTCGAACTGGCGCTCGATGCCGCGCACGCGGCCAAACGCGCGTGGGGCCGGACGTCGCCGGCCGATCGCGCCCAGGTGCTGAACCGTATCGCCGACCGTCTGGAGCAGAATCTGACGCGCCTGGCCTATGCCGAGTCGATCGACAACGGCAAACCGCTGCGCGAGACGATGGCCGCCGACATTCCGCTCGCGATCGATCATTTCCGCTATTTCGCCGGCTGCATCCGCGCGCAGGAAGGCTCGCTCAGCGAAATCGATGGCGACATGGTCGCCTACCACTTCCATGAACCGCTGGGCGTCGTCGGCCAGATCATTCCGTGGAATTTCCCGATCCTGATGGCCGCCTGGAAGGTGGCGCCGGCGCTGGCCGCGGGCAACTGCATCGTGCTCAAGCCCGCCGAGCAGACACCGGCGTCGATGCTGGTCCTCGCCGAACTGATCGCGGACCTGCTGCCCCCGGGCGTGCTGAACATCGTCAACGGCTTCGGTCTGGAAGCGGGGCGGCCGCTCGCGTCGAACAAGCGTATCGCGAAGATCGCCTTTACCGGGGAAACCACCACCGGACGGCTGATCATGCAGTACGCCAGCCAGAACCTGATTCCGGTGACGCTGGAACTCGGCGGCAAGAGTCCGAACATCTTCTTCGCCGACGTGATGAATGCGGACGACAGCTATTTCGACAAGGCGCTCGAGGGGTTCACGATGTTCGCGCTGAATCAGGGCGAGGTCTGCACCTGCCCGTCGCGCGCGCTCGTGCAGGAGAGCATCTACGAGCGCTTCATCGAGCGCGCGCTCGAACGCGTCAAGCGCATCCGTCAGGGCCACCCGCTCGACGCGCAGACGATGATCGGCGCGCAGGCGTCGCGCGAACAGCTCGAGAAAATCCTGTCGTATATCGATCTCGGCCGCCAGGAGGGCGCCGAATGCCTGATCGGCGGCGGGCGCGCGGCACTCGCCGGCGAGCTCGAAAACGGGTATTACGTGAATCCGACCGTCTTTCGCGGACACAACAAGATGCGCATCTTTCAGGAGGAGATCTTCGGGCCGGTCCTGGCGGTGACCACCTTCAAGGACGAGGCCGAAGCGCTGGAGATCGCCAACGACACGCTGTACGGGCTGGGCGCGGGGGTCTGGACGCGCGACGGCACGCGCGCCTACCGTTTCGGCCGCGAGATCCAGGCGGGCCGGGTCTGGACCAATTGCTATCACGCGTATCCGGCGCATGCCGCCTTCGGCGGCTACAAGCAGTCGGGGATCGGCCGGGAAAATCACAAGATGATGCTCGACCATTATCAGCAGACGAAGAACCTGCTGGTCAGCTACAGCGACCAGCCGCTGGGGTTCTTCTGAATGGACGGCGATTCTGCCACGTCGGCTGCCCGGTCGGCCCCGGCGGCTCCAGCGGCTCCAGCGGCTCCAGCGGCCCCGGCCGGCGCAGCCGAGGGCGTGTCGGGCGCGGACGGGGCGGTGGCGCGCGTCGTCGCGACGCCCGCCGCGCTGGATCTGCTCGCCCGCCTGGGCGAAACCCATGGGGCGCTGCTGTTTCACCAGTCCGGGGGCTGCTGCGACGGCAGCGCGCCGATGTGTTTTCCCGCGACGGATTTTCTCGTCGGCAGCGCCGACGTGCGGCTCGGCGAGATCGGGGGGGTGCCGTTCTACATGGGCGCGGCGCAATTCGCCTATTGGGCGCATACGCAACTGATCATCGACATCGTCCAGGGCAACGGCGGCATGTTCTCCGTCGAGCGGCCGACCGGCTGGCGTTTCATCACCCGGTCGCGGCTGTTCGATGCGAAAGAGGGCGCCTGGCTCGACCTGCATCCGGTGGAAACGGTCGAGTAACACCGCCCGCGCAGGCGACAACGGTATAATCCTTCGCTCGCAGGGCGTCATTCGCTGACTTGGCGCCACCCGTCACCCGTCGACATGGCGCCCCGTGCCAGCCGCCGTCCTGACGCTCTGCGTCATTCGCCGAATGAAAACAGCGATCAACCAGGCAGCTCGTCTCGTCCGGCATGGCACGCACGGGCGGTGAGATCGCCGCGCACGGGAAAAAACGATGGAACAGAACAATGATCTGCTGGTGGTCGACGACAATGTCGATTCGGCGGAGAGTCTGGGGATGTTGCTGGACCTGTGCGGCTATCCCACGCGCCTGGCCCACGACGGCCCGGCGGCGCTCGCCGCGGTCGAGGCCGCATTGCCGCGCACGGTCATTCTCGACATCAGCATGCCGGGCATGGACGGATACGAGGTCGCGCAGCGGCTGCGCAGCCGATATTCGGCCGAGCAGCTGCAACTGGTGGGCCTCTCGGGGTATGGCGATCAGGAGAGCCACCGGCGGGCACAGGCCGCGGGCTTCGATCGTCTGCTGGTCAAGCCCGTGGATGTCGACACGATCATCGCGGTGCTGAAAAAGTAAAGGGACGGGCGCCCGCATCGCGCGAACGCCCGTCCCTGTCCGGCCGGTCCCGAAGGATCAGTAGCGTGCGCCGCCGTGATGGCGATGCATCGGCCCCATCGGGTGGCAGCGACGTTCCGGATGACCGTGCATCCAGACGCGCTCGCAGACCATGTGGGGACGCGCTTGCGCGGGTACGGCGGTCAGCAGGCTGGCCGTCGTGGCGATGGCACCCAACGCGACAATCAATTTCTTCATAATGGATCTCTCGGCTTTTTTTATAAGGTATGTAAGCATACCAACAAGCTCGGGATTGATTCGTCAATTTTTCGATCCCGACGCGTAAACTGTCACCAAATGTTTCGCGTGAGCGGTTTGTGCCACATCCCGGCGCCACACTCGAGCGCGGCGCCGGGCGTCGACCGCCGCAGGTCGAATGCGCGTCGGGCATATCGCTGCGTCTTCTGGAGAGATTCATGCCGGCCCATCCCACCGCGCGCGTCGAACCTTTCTACGATGCGGGCACCTCGACCATCAGTTATGTCCTGTGGGAAGCGGCCGGCGGCGAGTGCGCGATCATCGATTCGGTTCTCGACTACGATCCGAAGGCCGGCCGTCTGTCGACGGCCGCGGCCGACCGGATCGTCGCCTTCGTGGCGGAACATCGGCTGTGTGTGCGATGGCTGCTCGAAACCCATGCCCATGCGGATCACCTGTCGGCCGCGCCCTATCTGCGTCGCCGGTTGGGAGGGCGCATCGCGATCGGCGCGGGAATCTGCGCAGTGCAGGGGGCGTTCAGCAAGGTTTTCAATCTCGCCCCCGGGTTTCGACTCGACGGCTCCCAGTTCGACCACCTGTTTCGGGCCGACGAGATTTTTTATGTAGGATCGCTACGCATGCGGGCGCTGTCGGTGCCCGGGCATACGCCGGCCGATATCGCCTATCTGCAAGAGGGGGACGGCGACACGACACCGCTCGCCTTCATCGGCGATACCCTTTTCATGCCGGATATCGGTAGCGCCCGCTGCGATTTCCCCGGAGGAGACGCACGCGCGCTCTACCGTTCCGCACAGACGTTGCTCGCGCTGCCGGATGCCACGCGGCTGTTCGTGTGTCACGACTACCCGCCCGAAGGGCGACCCGTCGAATGGGAAACCACCGTGGCCGCGCAGCGGCGGGACAACATCCATCTGCGCGCAGGCATCGGCGAGGCGTGTTTCGTGGCGATGCGGGAGAGTCGGGATGCGACGCTGTCGATGCCGACGTTGATGCTGCCGGCCATCCAGGTCAACATTCGCGCCGGAGAGCTGCCGCCGGCGGAAGACAACGGCGTGCGTTATCTGAAAATCCCGATCGCGGGCCCGTGAGGAGCCGGCCGCGAAGTCCCGTCCCCCTCCCGCGGCCCGCCGGCGCCCTGCTTACTTCAGTTCGGCGGGCACCTTGCCGCCATTCTGTTCGAGCTTCTGCATGACCTGCTTCTGCAGCCAGATGTTCATCGTCGCCGAATCATTGGTGTCGCCCGAGTATTGAAGCTCGGCGGCCAGTTGCTTGCGCGAATCGAGGCTGCTGTCGAGATCGAGCAACTTCAGCAGGTCGACGATCGACGTCTGCCAGTTCAGCTTGTCAGAGCGCTGCGCCGCCAGGCCGCCCAGCACCTGCGCGACGTCGACTTCCGACATCGGGGCCACCGCCGGAGCAGCGGCGGGTGCGGCGCTGGCCGCCGGCGCCGCGCCTGCCGCGGGTGCCGTCGCGGCCGG
>JBPBQT010000460.1:0-10712 GCA_050955065.1 Janthinobacterium lividum
CGGCTCGTCGTCCTCGGAGTAGACGATGCGGGTCTTGCCATGCGGTTCCGGCAGGCCGTTCTCTCCCAGGTTGACGAACACGATCCGCTCGACCGTCAGAATGCTTTTCAGCGTGACCTTGTTGCGCACCTCGCAGCTCAGGGTGATCGACGTATGGCCGAAATGCGTCGCGGTCATGCCGAGTTCGATCACATCGCCCTGGCGCGCCGAACTGACGAAATCGATCGACGAGATGAACTTGGTCACCACGCGCGGGTTGCCGAGCTGGCACATCGCGTAGATCGCGGCTTCCTCGTCGATCCAGCGCAGCAGGCTGCCGCCGAACAACGTGCCGTTGGCGTTGAGATCCTCGGGCTTGACCCACTTGCGCGTATGAAAATTCATGGTGTTGTCCGGTTGTGCTTGCGGGATTCAGCTTCGGCATTATCCCGCATGACCTGATCCACGCCTATCGCTAACCCCTATAGGCGCGAAGCAGGGCGCGGCGTAGATTCGAGTCTCGTCAATTAATAGAACGTCGTTCTGTCCAACAGAATATTCGTCGTTCGCGGGTGCCCCCATCATGTCGTTGCCGTTGCCGTTGCCGCTGTCTGGAATACGTGTCCTCGATCTGTCGAATGTCCTGGCGGGTCCTTTCTGCACCTATCAGCTTGCGTTGCTCGGTGCCGACGTCGTCAAGATCGAGAATCCCGACGGGGGCGATCTGGCGCGCCGACTGGGCGCGGACGTCGCGGCGTCCGCGCGCGGCATGGGGGCGTCGTTCGTCGCGGTGAATGGCGGCAAGGAGTCGCTGACGCTCAATCTGAAGCACGACGCCGGCAAGGCGCTGCTGCGCCGGCTGGTGCGGGATGCCGACGTGCTGGTGGAGAACTTCCGGCCCGGTGTCATGGAACGGCTCGGGCTGGGTCCCGCCGCGTTGCTGGCGGTCAACCCGAAACTGGTCTATTGCGCGATCTCCGGTTTCGGCAACGACGGGCCGATGTCGCATCGTCCCGCCTACGACCAGATCATCCAGGGTTTTTCCGGCGCGATGAGCGTCACCGGCGACGGCGACAGCGCGCCGCTACGGGTCGGTTACCCGGTCTCCGATACGGTGGGCGGGCTGACGGCCGCGCTGGCCATCTGCGCCGCCGTGCTGGCCGCGCAGCGCGACGGGGCGGGGCGGGTGATCGACGTGTCGATGCTGGAATCCACGCTGGCGACGATGGGCTGGGTGGTCTCGAATTACCTGAACGCCGGCGTCGCGCCGACGCCGATGGGAAACGAGAACTTCACCGCCGCGCCGTCGGGGACCTTTGCCTGCGGAGAGGGCCTGTTGAACATCGCCGCGAACGAAACCCGGCAATTCATCGCGTTGTGTGACGTCATCGGCCGGCCTGCGCTGGCGCAGGATGGGCGTTTTTCCGAACGCGATGCGCGCAAGCGCCATCGCGCCGCGCTCAAGCAGGAAATCGAAACGGCGCTCGCGTCGGCCAGTGCCGCGCAGTGGGAGGACCGGCTCACGGCCGCGGGCGTGCCCGCGGGGCGGGTGCTGAGCGTGCCGGAGGCGCTGGCGCAGCCGCAGCTGGCGGAGCGCGAATTCATCCGTGCGCTCGACGACGGCGAGCACGTCCAGCGCGTCACGCGCGCGGGTTTCCGGATGAGCAACGCCGTCGGCGAGCGCGATGCGGCGGGGCCGGCCTGTCCCGCGCCGCGACTGTCCGCCCATACGGACGCGCGCCTGTCGCGGCTCGGCCTGCCGCCGGACGAGATCGCACGGTTGCGCGCCGCCGGCACGATCTGACATCCGGTTTGCAACCGGCCTTTCATTCCGCCGCGGCGGGTGTCCACGCGCGGCCGCCCGCTCGAAGAGATCGATGCATGACGCCCGCGCCACCCGCCCACCCCCAACAAGGACGATCCCGAACATGACTGCGCCTCCCGATGTTGCGACACTGGCCGCCGACTACTGGCGGACCTCGATCATCGATATCCATCCGGGATCGATACGGGTACGCGGCTACCCGATACAGGAATTGATCGGCCAGGTCAGTTTTCCGAAAATGATCTGGCTGATGGTGCGCGGCGAGCTGCCCGACGACGAGCAGGCGGCGCTGCTGGAGGCGGCGCTGGTCGCGTCGGTCGACCACGGGCCGCATGCGCCGTCGATCGCGATCGCGCAAATGGCCGTCAGTTGCGGGCTGCCGTTGAATGGCGCCATGGCCTCGGCGATCAATGTGCTCGACGACGTCCACGGCGGTGCCGGGCAACAGGCGGTCGAGCTGTACCAGACGATCGACCGCGACATCGCCGCGGGCGCGTCGCTGGAAGCGGCGGTGGCGCGGGGCGTCGACGCTCACATCGCGCGGCAGGGCAAGTACCTGCCGGGGTTCGGTCACCGTTTCCATCCGGTCGATCCGCGCGTCGCCCCCCTGCTGGCGATGGCCGACGCCGCAGCGGCGCGCGGCGTCGTACCGGGCCGCTACGCGGCGATTGCGCGTGGCGTCGAGGCATTGCTGACACACCGCAAGGCGCGGCCGATCCCGATGAACATCGACGGGGCGACCGCGGTCATCTACGCGGAACTGGGATTCGCGCCGGAGCTTGCGCGCGGCATTTTCTGCCTCTCGCGCGCGGTCGGCATCCTGTCGCACGCCTGGGAGCAGACCGGGCGCGCCGAACGCAACAAGGGGCCGATGCCGCGCCAGATGGCCTACCGTTACGACGGGCCCGCCGAGCGGCATCTCGCGGCGCACGCGAAGAACGTGCGAGAGCCGGAAGAGCCGGGAGGAACGGCATGAACTGGGCGCCGCCTCCCCCCGTCCTGGCAACCACCGTCTACACCGCCATGCCGGCGTCGCGGCGCAAGCCCGACGTGGTGACGGAGTGGTCGCGCGCGAACAAGGGTGGTGCCGCGATCGACAGCTTCATCGAGGGGCCGTGTTTCGATCCGCAGGGCAACCTGTACGTCGTCGACATCCCGCACGGCCGGATCTTCCGCATCGCGGCACCGGACGCGTCCGCCGTGTCTGCCCCGTTCGCCGCATCTGTCGCGTCCGGCATTCCCGCCGACACGCTCGAATGGCATCTGGTCGCCGAATACGATGGCGAACCGAATGGCCTGGCCTGGCATCCCGAGCACAAGCTGCTCATCGCCGACTACAAGAACGGCGTGCTCGCGCTCGACCCCATGTCTGCAAACGGGCCCCGCGCGCCGCATGGGGTGATCGCCCGGCGCAACGGCGAGCGGTTCAAGGGGCCGAACGACCTGATCGTCGCGCGCAATGGCGATATTTATTTCACCGACCAGGGCCAGACGGGCCTGAGCGATCCGACGGGACGCGTCTACCGTCTGGCATCGGACGGCCGGCTCGATTGTCTGCTCGCCAACGGACCGAGCCCGAACGGACTGGTGCTCGACGCCGACGAGAAAGTCCTCTTCGTCGCGATGACGCGCGACAACGCGGTCTGGCGCCTGCCGTTGCAGGCCGATGGCGGCACCAGCAAGGTCGGGCGCTTCGCGAGTTTTCACGGCACCAGCGGTCCCGACGGCCTGGCGATGGATGCGCACGGCAATCTGTTCGTCGCGCATGCGTCGCTTGCCGCGGTCTTCGTGCTGAACCCGCATGGCGAGCCGCTCGCGAGAATTGCGTCGTGCGCGGGGCGGACCATCACGAATGTCGCCTTCGATCCGCGCGACCCGCAGCGGCTTTTCATCACCGATTCGAGCACCGGTAGCGTACTGACCGCCCGTCTTTCTTCCGGTGGCTGATGGCCGGCATCAGGCGTGAAGCAGGAGAAGCGTCGCGCCAGGCGCACGGCGTCTCAGCGCTGCTGCATCGCGTCGCGCAGCTGCTCGGCGTCGCCGCCCAGTGCCTCGCTGCTGCGCGCGGCGATTGACAGGAACTCGGGGAGGACACGATCGATGAAGGCCCGATCGACCCGTGAACTCGGCCCCGCCAGCGTCAGGACGCCCCGCAGTGCCTGCCGCACGCCGAAGACCGGCGCGGAGATCCCCGCGGTGTCCCGGTCGCGCTCGCCGACGGACACGCAATAGCCCGCGGCGCGAATGCGCGCGTAGCGCGCGCCGGGCTCACCGGCGAAGGCGAGCAGGGTCAGACCGCCCGAACCGGAGCCCAGCGGCAGCACATCGCCCTCGCGCACATGGAAACGGATCGCGTGCTGGGAGTCCACGCGGTGCAGGCAGACGCGCAGGTCCCGGTCGCGCACGTAGAAGGCGGCGCTTTCCCCGCTGAGCTGCGCCAGTTCCCGCATCAGGGGCAGCAGGATGTCGCCGAGCTTGAGGCTGCGCTGGTACAGGGCGCCCAGCGCGAAGCAGGCCGGACCGATGCGGTAGCGGCCATCCTCCAGCCGGACCAGCAGCCTGTGGTGGATCAACGAGTCGGCAAGGCGCAGCAGCGTGCTCTTGTACAGCGCCGTGCGCGCGGCGAGCTGGGCCAGCGTCAGGCCGTCGTCATCGGGCTGGAACGCGTGCAGGATCGCGCAGGCGCGGTCCAGTACGGCCACGCCCGATGCGTCGGCTGCGTCGGCCGCGCCCGCGCTGTTCGGTGCGCCATCCGGCGTCGCCGGAATCACGCTCGGCTGGGACGATTTCATGACATCCGCATAATGGAAATGGAGAAGGTTCGGTGATTCTAATCGTTCAGCCCGGCCCCCTGTGCTTCGGCGATCGCAATGAAGCGGCGCGTGGCCGGCGTGAGATAGCGCTTGGCGCGAAACAGCACGCCGAAATGCCGGTCCATCGTCGTCAGCGGGTTCGGAATCTCGATCAGCGGCGCGCCGGGCCGCCCCTCGGTCAGGTTGCGCCGCGACAGGAAACTGAGCAGCCGGGTCTCGGCGATCAGGCGCGGCAGGGCGGCGATCGAACTCGCCTCGATCTGCACGTTCGGTGCGGCCAGCCCATGCGCGTCGAACCGCCGTTCGAGCCATTGCCGGGTCGCCACGGTCCGCGCGGGCAGCACCCACGCGTTGTTTGCGAGCGCATCGAGCGAGGGTGTCGTGCCCGCGAACGGATGCGCGGGGCTCGCCGCCACGACCACCTGGTCGCGCGCGATCGGCCGGGCGACGAACTCGCGTTCGTCCGCCAGCAGCGGTCCGACGACGATATCGAGCTGATCGTCGCGCAACATCGCACGCAACACGTCGTTCATGCCGATCTGGATGTCGATCGTGACGCGCGCGGACTCCGCCAGCAGCACGCGGCAGATGTCCGGCAGCAGGAATTCGGCGACGGTGGCGGCGGCACCGACGCGGATATGCCCCGCCCCCCCGTTCGCCAGCGATTCGATGTCCTGCCGGGTGCTGACCAGCATCTGGTTCATCAGCCGGGCGCGTTCATAGAGCAGGCGACCCGCTTCGGTCAGCCGCACGCCGCGGCCGATGCGTTCCAGCAATTGCCCCTGGCAAATTTTTTCAAGACGGTCGATGCATTTGGACAGGGCCGGCTGGGTGACGTCGAGCGCCTCGGCCGCGCGCCCCAGATGCTCCAGTTCCGCCACCATCGTGAAATACCGCAGATCGCGTGTTTCCAATCCATTCCCCGCAGGAATTGAAATATAAGATTCAGACAATAGATTCTATCGTTCGCGAGGTCAATAATCGGTTCATAAGAAATCGGACTTCAAGGAGACACGCCGTGACCTATCGTTTTCTCATGACGGCACCCACGCTTGCCGTCGCCGGTCGGCGCCTGCTGGAAGAGGCCGGCTGCTCGGTCGTCTATCTCGGCGGTGCCGCCGGCCCCGATGCTTCCGAGAACGTCGATGAAGTCGCCCGGCTGATGGGCGAGCATGCATTCGACGCGGTGATCTCCCGCACCGTGACGCTGAGCGCCGCCGCCATCGCCGCCTGTCCCACGCTCAAGGTCATCTCGAAGCATGGCGTGGGGGTCACGAATATCGACGTCGCAGCCGCCACCGCGCGCGGCATTCCGGTGTACACCACGCCCGCCACCAATGCGCAGTCCGTCGCCGAGCTGACGCTCGGCTTGATGCTGGCGGTAGCCCGACGCCTGACCTTTTTCGACCGCGAACTGCGCGCCGGCCGCTGGACGCGCACCGGCGACGGCGTGGAACTCGCCGGCCGGCGTCTGGGGCTGGTCGGCTTCGGCCAGATCGGCCAGCGCGTCGCGCGGTTCGCGCAGGCGCTGGGCATGGAGGTCGGATTCTTCGACCCGGCGCTGCCCGCCGACGTCGTCCCGGAAGGCGCGACACGGTACGCCGACCTGCACGATCTGCTGGCGGTGTCGGACGTGCTCAGCCTGCATTGCCCGGTCACGCCCGCCACGCGCGGCTTGCTCGGCGCCGCGGCATTGGCCCGCCTGCCCGCCGGCGCGATCGTCCTGAACACGTCACGCGGCGAGCTGATCGACGAGACGGCGCTGGCCGCCGCGCTGGAAAGCGGCCATCTCGCGGGCGCGGGGCTCGATACCTTCCTGGTGGAGCCGTTGCCCGAGGGACATCCGTTCACGCGTTTGCCGAATGTCGTGACCACGCCGCACGTCGGAGGCTCCACGCCCGCCGCGCTGGATGCGGTGTCGATCAGCGCCGTGCGCAACTGCCTGGGTTTTCTCGACGGTGCGCCGGTGGACCGCCGCGCCTGCGTCAATCCCGAAACACTTTGAAAAGGAGACAAGACATGACACAACCACGCGAACCCGGCTGGCCGGCAGGTTTTTATATCGGGACGCGCGACCGCGTGCCTTCGCCGGAACTGGTCGACGCGTATCGCAACGTGCCGGTGCCGCACGCGAGCGACTGCATGGGCCGCAGCACCGGGGCGATGGGGCTCAAGGCGTACCACGGTTCGCTGACGCTGGGCCTGTGCGGCCCGGCCATCACCGTGCGCGTGCGCCCTGGCGACAACCTTTTCCTGCACAAGGCGATCGAGATCGCGCAGCCGGGCGACATCATCGTGGTGGACGGCAGCGGCGACCTGACCCAGGCGTTGATCGGTGGCCTGATGCGCACCTCCGCGCTGGCGAAGAAGATCGGCGGCTTCGTCATCGACGGCGCGATCCGCGACGTGGCCGAGTGGGCCGAAGGCGTGATCCCGGTGTTCGCACGCGGCAATGTGCATCGCGGACCCAGCAAGGAAGGCCCGGGCGAACTCAATGTACCGATCGCCTGCGCGGGTCTGACGGTGTCGCCCGGCGACCTGATCCTGGGCGACGCCGACGGCGTGGTGGCGATTCCGTACGATCAGATCGAGACGCTGCTGCCGCTGGTGCGGGCGCACGCCGCGAAGGAGGAAAAGATCCGCGCGAACAACCAGTCCGGCACGTCGGACCCGGAGCGCTTCAACAGCATCTTGCGCGGCAAGGGCTGTCCGGTGTAAATCCGCGAAGCCGGTCGTGCGCGTGTCCATGGTCCATGGTCCATGGCCATGCGGCACGGCCGCACGCGTGGCGAATCGATAAGTGCTGCCCGAGCAGCCATCGCCGGCAAGACCCTACAGGAGACAGACAATGAAAAACACGCTTGATGCGTCGTTGCAGCCGCCCGCGCACGATACGCTTTACGCCGCGGGTTCCAACGCGGGTTCCGCCACCCCCCCGGGCTCGGCGAACGCGCCCCCCCCATCCGCAACGTCCGCCGTTTTCTCCTCCACCGCGCCGGTCGATGCCGCGCAGATCTCCGCGCGGTTGAACCGCCTGCCGGCAAGCGGCCCCATCTGGTGGATCATCTTCGCGCTGGCGCTGGGCGGCTGGTTCGAGATCTACGACATGTTTCTCACCGCCTACATCGGCCCGGGTCTGGTGAAGGCGGGCATCTTCGTTCACAACGCCACGTCGTTCTTCGACATGGGCAGCCTGGGGGCATTCGTCGCGGCGCTGTTCTTCGGCGTCTTTATCGGTACCTTCGCGGTGGCCTTCATCGCCGATCGCATCGGCCGTCGCCGCGTGTTCGTCGGCGCGCTGTTGTGCTATGCGGTGGCCAGCCTGATCATGGCATTGCAAAGCGACCCCGGCTGGATCATCTTCTGGCGGGTGGTGGCCGGTATCGGCGTGGGCGCCGAACTCGTGACCATCGACGCCTACATCTCCGAGTTCGTGCCCGCGAGCATTCGCGGCCGCTCCTATGCCTTCGTGCAGGCGGTCCAGTACACCTCGATCCCGACGATCGCCTTCCTCGCCTGGCGCCTGGTGCCGATCGCACCGCTGGGTTATGACGGCTGGCGCTGGGTGGTGTGGATCGGCTGTCTGGGCGCGGTGCTGGTCTGGTTCATTCGCCTCGGTCTGCCGGAAAGCCCGCGCTGGCTGTTGCAGAAGGGGCGAGCGGCGGAAGCCGAGGCGATCGTCGCCAGCCTGGAGCGCAAGATCGAGCGCGCGACCGGCAAGCCGCTGCCGGCGCCGGCGGTCGAGCACCATACCTTCCAGATCGAGGTCGCGGGCAAGGGCGAGTTGTGGCGCGCGCCGTACCGCCGGCGCACCATCATGCTGCTGGTGTTCAACTTCTTTCAGTCGATCGGCTATTACGGTTTCGCGAGCTGGGTGCCGACGCTACTCGCCGCCAAGGGCGTGACGTTCACGCACAGCCTGCTGTATTCGTTCGTGATCGCGTTCGCGAATCCGATCGGCCCGCTGCTGGCGATGCTGGTCGCCGACAAGGTGGAACGCAAGTGGCTGATCGCCGGCGCCGCGGCGGCGATGGCGCTGGTGGGCATCGTTTTTGCGCAGCAACGCGCCCCCGGCATGCTGATCGCGCTCGGGTTGATGATGACGCTGGCCAGCAACTGCATGACATTTTCCTATCGCACGTATCAGGCCGAATTGTTCCCGACCCGGGTGCGGGCGCGGGCGATCGGCCTGGTGTATTCGGTGAGCCGGATCAGCGGCATGCTGTCCGGCTTCCTGATCGCCTTCGTGCTGCATCGCCTTGGCGTGAGCGGCGTGTTCACGCTGATCGCGGGTTCGATGGCCGTCGTGGTGATGACGATCGGCGGATTCGGTCCGCGGACGCTGGGGCGCAGTCTCGAGGAAATCTCGAGGTGATGCGCGACGTGTATCCGGCGCGGAGGGAGCGCGCGTGCAGCATGTCCATGATGGCGGCGCCACTGCCGCGCCCGCCATCCGCCCCCCGATGCCGGGATTTCTTTACAGCGGTGTCCCGCCAGGAATGACTCGATCATGACGTTGCGTTCGACATCGCGTTTTCACCGGCGCTTCGATTCCCGCTTCACGTTCTCCCTCGCCCCGCGCCGCGACGTGCGCGCCGATTCGCCCCTGCGGCGCATGGCCGCGTTGGGTGCGCCCGCGCTGTCCGCGATCAGCCTGGCGCTCGGCCTGATGCTCGGCCTGCCGACACTGGCGCGGGCTGCCGATACCCTGCCGCCCACGCTGCCGACGCTCGAGGATGCGCGTCTCGAATCGGTGGCCACGTCGGACCACATCTGGAATGGCGTGACCGTCATGCGCGACGGGCGCATCTTCGTCTCGCTGACGCAATCGGAAGGACCCGGCACCAGCCTTGCCGAGGTGGGCAAGGACGGCAGTCTGCACCCTTATCCCGATGCCGCATGGAACCAGTGTGGCGACGGCACCGACCCGACGCATCGTTTCATGCATGTGAACGCGCTGCGCATCGGTCCGGACGGCATGTTGTGAGCGGTCGACTCGGGCAACAAGGGCATTGGCCCGGCGGCAAGGAAAAGCGCGTCGGACTCGACCAGCTCGAGGTCTCGCCGGACGGCACCTCTCTGTATTATCAGGCGATCCCCGGCCCGCTCGCACGCATCGCCACCCGCTATCTGGACGACCCGGCCCTGTCACCCGCGGAGGTCGACACGCATGCGGAGCACTGGCTGGACACCTGGAGCACCGGCGGCACGGCGATCGACGCCGCGGGCAATATCCACGCGTCCGATCTGAACACACGCAGCGTCAAGCGCATCGCGCCGGACCGGACGGTGACGACCGTGATCTCGGATCCGCGGCTGACCTGAATCGACGCGATGTGGGTGCAGGACGGCTATCTCTACATGCCCGCCGCCCAGATCAACCGGACCCCCGCGACGACGGGCGGCAAGCCCTCCACCGTGCACTATCCGGTGCATCTGTACCGTGTGCGCATCGGTGCGATGCAGGCGCCGATCGATCATCCATGACGAGGTGAGCGCCGGCGTGGGTGAGGGCATTGGGGAATGACGCATGCCTTCGCCCACGCCGGCATGCAGCCACGCAAGAAGCATGATGCAGGCGGGCCTGCCGGAAATGTCGCATGCGACATTTCGACGCATGCGACCGTATGGCGCTTTCAGTCCTGTCATATTCCTTTCTCTTTGAAAGAAATCTCCGCGCGTCCTCGGTGCCCACCGCGATTGTCGTGTTTGTACCGTATGGTGAGTTTTGCAAAGCAGAATATGCCTGTTTCAACGGGTATTTCGTCGTGCGGTGCCACCGTGACGAGCGGTCGGGCCAGAAAGCCTTGTCGGCTGATCGTAAGGTTAAAAACGTGCGCGTCATCTGGATCGGCCTATGATGCGGCCTGGTCACAAACTAACCAGATGGTTCATGAGCGGACCGGGGTCTGTCGCTCGGGAGCATTTTTACCAGGATCAGCATGTCCGCGCATCGGCGACTGGTCCGACGCCGAGTTGCTCGCCTATCTGCACAGCGGCGATGCGCCGGGACGCGCGTCCGCCGCGGGGCCGATGGGCGAAACCGTCGAACACAGCCTGCAATGCCTAAGCGCGGAGGATCTGAAAGCAATCGT
>JBPBQT010000461.1:0-10349 GCA_050955065.1 Janthinobacterium lividum
CGTGCGACGGGAAGATCTTGCCAAGGATGGCGCTGAAAATACTCATAAGTGTCGCTCCTGAAGGTAAGGTCAACACCACTGACAAGCAATAAGGATGCCCGCGGTCGACGGCCACCGTGCCCGCGGCCGCCATCGTGCCGCGCGGCGTATGTCCGTGACACGCTCACCTCGGCAATCGACATCGTGTCGCGGACCGCGATCGCACCTTGAACGACGCAGGCCGGACACGCGCCGCGGGTCCGCGCCCCCTTGTCGGGCTTCGCATGGCGCCCGCCCCGTTCGGCCCCGCCGCCGCGGCAAGCCGGGCCGGGTCGGTCTCCTGCGCGCCCCGGCGTACGTTTGCGCGCCCCCGCCGCCGCGCGGCGCGCCGTACGTTACATTCTCCAGGCAATGAGAAGGTCCTCCACTGCGGGCGACGACGCTGCCCGTGCGTGGCAACGGTGCCGGGGAAGCGAGCGCCTGTACCGCGTCAATCCGATTTCAAGAAGGGGAAGTCCAAGATGGCAGTCACGCAGGCATGCACTGAAGCAGGTAGGAATGACCGCGCACACGAAAGAATCACTTCGATCGTCTTCGTCGGGTTCGGCGCGATCGGTCGCGCCCTGATGCCGATCCTGCTGTCGAAAATGGCGCAGGATGTCACGTTCGTGGCGATCGATCCCCTGGGCGCGGCCGACGACATCCGGCGCGACTACGGTCCGCGCATCACTTACATGAAAACCCGGGTGACGTCGGAGAACCATCGCGCGCTGCTGGAGCCGCTGCTGGGCCCGCACGTCTTTCTGCTGAATCTGACGACGGGCGCGTCGTCGCTTGCGCTCATCACGCTGTGCCAGCATACCGATACCCTGTACCTGGATACCGGCATCGAACCCTGGTCGGGCGGCTATACGGACCCGGTCACGCATACCCGCGTGACGAATTACGCGCTGCGCAAGGAAGTGCTCGATGCGCGCAGTTCCCATCCGGGCATGCGCACCGCCGTCATCGCGCATGGCGCGAATCCCGGTCTCATCTCGCATTTCGCGAAGGCCGCGCTGCTGGAGATGGCGGCCAGGGCCTGCGCGCCGGACGCGGTGCCGGCCTCCCGGGAAGCCTGGGCGAAACTGGCCCGCGACCTCGGCGTGAAGGTGATGCAGGTGGCCGAACGGGATATGCAGCAGATCGGCGACGATGTTCCTTCGCATACCTTCGTGAACACCTGGTCGGTGATCGGGTTGCTCGAGGAAATGAACCAGCCGGCCGAATTCGGACTCGGCACGCACGAGACGACCCTGCCCGACGCCGTGCTCACGCAGGGAGACGACAAGGTGGCGGCGTATTTCCCGATGCCGGGCGCCGGCGTGAGGGTCAGGTCCTGGATGCCCGAGGGACCGTATGTCGGGATGATGATCACCCATAACGAGTCGATTTCGCTGGCCGATTACCTGACCTGTCGCGCACCCGGGGAACGCCTGTATCGGCCGACGGTCTATTACGCGTACCGGCCGTGCGATGCGACGATGGCATCGATCGACGCGTGGCGGGACCGGACCTGCCAGAATCCCGACCGCACGCAGGTCCTCAAGCCCGAAGGCATCGTTTCGGGTGCGGATTATTTGGGAATACTGATCATGTCGGACAGCGGTAAGAGTATCTGGTACGGTTCGATATTGCGTATCGAGGATGCCGTATCGATCGTGCCGTTCAATACGGCGACCACGCTGCAGGTGGCGGCGGGCGTGTATGGCGGCATGGTATGGGCGATCGATCACCCCTGCGAAGGCGTCGTCGAGGCCGAGGGAATGGATCACGAGGTGGTGCTGGCCGCGGCGAGACCGTATCTGGGCGTCGTCCAGGGGTTCGATACCGAATGGAGTCCGCACGCGGAGGACGGTCATGCGTCGCCCCGTTCCGGTGTGGTCAAACGGTCCCTGCAGTTGCGCGAATTTCTGGTGTGAGCGAGGGGGGCGCACCCGGTGTGCGGGCGCCGGGCGCCCGCGTGGCGACCGCATGCGATTTCCGCGTGCGGATTACTGATACGGTCCCATGTTTCATAAAGATGTCGTCTCGGTGCACCGGCATTTCTTCTCCTATGCCGCGTCCGCTGTCGCCGCCGCGTGGATCTATTGCACGTACATGGTCATCGACGGCCTGTTCATCAGCCGCTATCTCGGTTCGTCGGCGCTCGCCACGCTGAGTCTCGCGCTGCCCGTCGTCTTCCTGCCCTATGCGTTCAGCGTGTTGATCGGGGTGGGGGCCTCGACCCTGATCTCGCGCGCCTTCGGGCGCGGGCACGTCGACGTGGCGCGCGCGATATTCACGCAGGCGTTGTGGTTGATGGTCGGATCGGGCGTGGTGCTGGCGCTCGTGCTGTATTTCGGCTCGCCCCTGCTGCTGCGGGCGATGCGGGCGGACGCGGAACTGCAGGCCAGCACGGTCGCGTTCCTGCGGGTGTCGGCCTGTTTCAGCATCTTCACCATTTTCGCCTGCGCGCTGGAGTTCTTCCTGCGCGTGGATGGCGCGGCGCGCTATGGCCTGAATTGCCTGGCCGCGAGTGCCGCGCTGAACGTCGTGCTCGACTACGTGTTCATCGCGCGGCTGGGATGGGGGCTCAACGGCGCGGCGCTGGCCACCGGAGTGAGCCAGATCGCGGCGACGGGTCCGATGCTGGCCCACCATCTCTGGCGCTCGCACCGGTTGCGCCCGGTACGCCGCGCGTTCGCGGCGGGGTCGTACAATGTGGCGATCGTCTGCACCGGCCTGGCCGAATTTCTCCTCGAACTCGCGCCAACGGTCACGGTCGTCGCGTTCAACTGGACGATCCTCGCGCGTCTGGGCAATGCGGGGCTGGAGGTCTTCGCGGTCATCGAATACATGACGATGATCTCGGCGGTGACGCTGGGCGCGCTGGTGCAGAGCATGCAGCCGATCGTCGCGTTCCATCGCGGGGGCGGCCGCCCCGCATCGGCGCGCCGTGCGTTTGTCCTGTGCGGGTGCTGCGTATTCGGCTTCGCCATGCTGGTCGCGGTGGTGATGATCGTTTTCTGGCGGCCGATCGGCACGCTGTTCTCGATCAAGGCCGCCGCCACGCTGGCGATCCTGAAAACCGCCACACTGTGGTATGCGCTCGCGCTCCTGCCGGCGGCGGGCAATTTCCTGCTCTCCGGGTACCTGACCGCACGCGAACAGCTGTTGCCGGCCACGGCGATCGCGACGCTGCGCAGCTGGATCGGTCTGCTGGCGATGCTGTGGCTGTTGCCCCGGCTCTTCGTCGAGGAAGGCGTCTGGCTGACGGTATTGGGCGCGGAGCTGCTGACGCTGCCGTTTGCGCTGTGGTTCCATCGGCGTCGGGGCATCTGACGGCGATGCGCAGGGGTGGCCCACGCGCCGGCCGAACGCCGCGCAGCTAACGATTGATTTGCCATTTACTTATTCCGTAAAATGTTATCCCGTGCTGATTACTCCATCAAAACAGGGGTTTAAGCGGTTTCGAAGGATCCTGTCCCGCTTTTTCCCGGCAAGCAGATAAGCACCTGACGAAATCGTTAATCGAACATAATAAAAAGACGAGGTTTGCGCGTCCGGCCAGGGACGACCTGTGCGTGCGCGTGGACCGGACGATCAGCGATAGTTCCGACGAGCACGGCAGAATCATGAATTTCCAGCAATTGCGCTATGTGCGCGAGGCGGTGCGCCGCAATCTCAATCTCACCGAAGTCGCCAATGTCCTGCACACGTCGCAGTCCGGGGTCAGCAAGCAGATCAAGGACCTCGAGGACGAGTTGGGCATCGACATCTTCGTGCGCCGCGGCAAGCGGCTCACGGCGTTGACGCCCCCCGGCACCGGCGTGCTGCATCTGGTCGAGCGCATCCTGCTGGACACCGAGAGCCTGCGCCGCGCCGCGAGCCATTACGCCGCGGAGGACGCGGGCCGGCTGGTGCTGGCGACCACGCACACCCAGGCGCGCTACGCGCTGCCCAGGGTGCTGCCGCAGTTCCGCGCCGCCTATCCGAAGGTCAATCTGGCGCTGCGTCAGGGCAGCCCCAAGCAGGTGGCCGAGATGGTGCTGAGCGGCGAGGCGGACATCGGTATCGCCACCGAGGCGCTGAACCTCTATCCGGACATGACGACGTTCCTGTCGTACTCCTGGCGCCATGTGATCGCGGTGCGGCACGACCACCCGCTGGTCAAGGAGGACGAATTGAGTCTGGCGAAAGTCAGCGCCTACCCGCTGATCACCTACGATCTCGAATTCTCGGGCCGTTCGCATATCGACGCCGCCTTCGAGGCGGCCGGCATCGCGCCCGATATCGTGATGACCGCGATGGATGCCGACGTCATCAAGACCTATGTCGAGCTCGGCTTCGGCGTCGGCATTCTCGCCGCGATGGCCGTCGACCCGGTGCGCGACACGCAATTGGTCGTGCTCGATTCGGACGATATGTTCGAGCCGAACACGACCCGCATCGGCGTGCGTACCGGCAATTTCCTGCGCCACTATGCGTGCCACCTGATCCAGATGCTCGCGCCGGATCTGACCGAGGCGCAGATCCTGGCGCAGGTCGCGGGCGAGGAATGATGCCGCCCGGTCCCGCGATCCCGTCCCGCGATCCCGTCCCGCGATCCCGTCCCGCGATCCCATGTCGTGAGCGCATCTCGCGAGCCCATTCCGTCAGCCCATCCCGTTGGTCCACCTTGCGAGGGCGGGCGAAGACGGAAACTTCGCGGCGAATCCCCGCCTCCCGTTTGAGCGCGCTTTCCCCACACTGTGCCGGTCGGCATCGCGCCGACGGTTGCGGCGAATGACGGCTACCGCTGCCGCTGCCGCTTCGTCAGCAAGGGAGAAACCGATGAGGATGGGAAGCACCGCCCGAGTGGCATGCATGATGTTCGGTCTGGCTTACTGCGCGGGTGTGAACGCGGGCCGCGACGCGTTGCGGGAAATCGTCATGGCGCTGCCGGTGGCGGCGGACTCGCCTGCGCCGTCTCCGGACGTACGCGTCGTGGACCATGCGGCGGGCTACGTCATCAAGAAGGACCTGCGCGGCGTCACGCATTTCCTGCTCCTCCCGCTCGCGCGGATAGACGGACTCGAGGCGCCCGCGCTGCGCGAGGCCGGGGCGATCCCTTACTTCGCGCACGCGTGGCATCACCGGGGTCTCGTCGCGCAGGCCGGCGGCGCGCCGCTGCGCGACGAGCAGCTGGGCGTCGTCATCAACCCGCTGCGCAGCCGCACGCAGGATCATCTGCATCTGCACCTCGACCAGGTCTTGCCGGAACTGACGAGCCAGCTTGCCGCGCACGGTCCGACGCAGGATCTCCGGTGGGAAGCCATGGTCTGGAACGACCGCGTCCTGCAGGTCCTGCGCATCCCGCGCGCGGAGTTTGCCGGCGTCAATCCGTTCCGTCTGTTCGACGATGCCGCGTCGCTGGCCGGGATCGAGCTCGAAGCGCTGATGCTGCTCCTGACGAGCGGTGCCGACCAGCGGGGTGCGCCGGTTTTCTATCTGGTGGCCGGGCGCTATGGCGAAATGGCGACGGGCGGCTGGGACTTCGAAAATCTGATGGTGCACCAGCCGCCGCCTGCCGGCGCTTCCCGAGCCTCCGGCGCTTCCTGAGCCTCCGGCGCTTCCTCCGCTTCGTGGCGCCGTTTTCCTAGAGCACCGTGAAGCCGTGGGTGCCGTCGCGGGCGAGTTGCGCGACCAGCCCGTATTCCCATTCGAGATACGCGTTCATCGCGTCCGTCGCGTTGTCGGTCCCTTCATAGGGGCGGCGGTAGCGGTCGATGCGCGGCGACGCGAGGCCGCCCGATGCGGTGGGCGATGCGGCCACCGCGCCTGATCCCGGCGATCCCGGCGCCGGCGCAGACGGTATCTCGCTGCCCGCGAGCGGCAGACCGGCCGCGATCCACGCCGCGGTGCCTCCTTCCAGCACCTGTACCGGCTTGCCGGTCAGCGCCGCGAGTTCCGGGACGACGAAGCGCGCGAGCGCGCCGGTGCCGCATGTCACGACATAGCGTCGCGCATCGGGCAGTGCGCGCAGGTCTTCCGCCAGGCGCGAGCGCAGCAGCCAGTACGCGCCGGGAATGTGCCGCGCGACATAGCGCGCGCTGCTGGTGAAGTCGAGCAGGAGCGCGCCCGACGCGGGATCGTCCAGCAATTCGGCGAGCTGCGCGCAGGACAGCTCGGCGGCGTCATTGGTCCCGGCATCGGTACCGGCACCGGCGGCGTTGGCATCGGCACCGATGTCGGCGACACCCGCGTGCGCGGCGCCCGGCGTCGTGCCGGTCGCGCTGAAATCGGCCGGCGTGGCGGCCTCGACCACAAAGGTTTCGACATTCATCTGCGCGAGCCACGAGGCGGTCATGTTGGCGCGCACGCCGTCGTCGTCGATCAGCACGACCCGCGCGCCGCGCACCGGCGCGAACATGTCGGTCTCCTGCACCAGCTGTCCGCCCGGCGCGCCGAGAAAGCCCGGTACATGCGCGTGCGCGTATTCCGCGGGCGTGCGCACATCGAAACGATAGGTGGTGCGGCTGCCGTCGGCGGCCCACGCGCGCGTCTCGGCGAGGTTCGCGCGCCGCACGCCGGCGCGATCGGCGAGCGCGCGCGCCGCGGCGGCGCGTTGCGGCAGACCGGCCGCGTCGCGCCCGGTCTGCGCGTCGGCGTGGCGTGCGCTGCCGTGTTCGAGCGTCTGGCCGGCGAGCGTCCAGCCGATCGTGCCGTTGCGCAGCGCCGCGACCGGGTTCGGCAGCCCGGCGTTGACCAGCGACTGCGTGCCGATGATGCTGCGCGTGCGGCCCGCGCAATTGACGATGACCCGCGTCGCCGGGTTCGGGGCCAGCGCCTGCGCCCGCAGCACCAGCTCCGCGCCCGGCACGCTGATGCTGCCCGGAATGTTCATCGTCCGGTATTCGTCGTAGCGGCGCGCGTCGAGGACGACCACGTCGGCATCGTCCGCGAGCAGGGCCTGGACTTCCTCGGCCGTCAGCGACGGCGTATGCCGCCGCGACTCGACCAGTTCGCCGAACGCCTTGCTCGGCGAGTTGACGTCGCGAAACACCTCGCCGCCGGCGCGCGCCCAGCCGTCGAGCCCGCCGTCGAGCAGCGCCACGTTCCGGTAGCCGAGCGCCGCGAGGCGGTGCGCGGCGCGCTCGGCCAGGCCTTCGCCGGCATCGAACACGACGATCGGCACGGCGTGGCGCGGCAGGCGCGCGGCCACCTGCAGCTCGAGCGTGGACAGCGGCAGATTGGCCGCGAACAGCGGATGGCCCTGCGCGTGCGGGTCCTCCTCGCGCACATCGAGCAGCGCGATTTCCTGCCGGGCGAGCAGCGCGCGGCGCACGTCGTCGGCGCTGCGCAACGGGAACGACGGTGTTGCGGGCGACGCGGGCGAAGAGGCGGAAGAAGCGGAAGAAGCGGAAGAAGCACTCATGGGATTCCTTCGGAAATTCAGGCGGCGACGGGTGATGGTCCGCGTGATGGGCAATGCATCGCGCGCCATGCAGTCCGGTCAGGCGGCGACGAGCGGCATGTCGTTAGAGTAAGCCGATACGAATTCCCGCGGCGGCGCGTGCGGCGCGTACACGGCGCGCCGCACGGTGCCGATGTCCGCGCCATAGACGTGGATGCTGATCGACACGCGATCGTCGAACGCGTTGCGCACGCGGTGGATGTCGCCGATGGCAGGCGACACCGCCGCCACCTCGCCGCGTTCGAGCCGTTCCTCCGGGCCGGTGGCGACCAGACCCGTCGCGTCGTATCGGTACGGCAGGCTGCATTCGGCGCCGCGCAGCACGCCGATCAGGCCCCAGACGGTATGGTCGTGAATGGGCGTCGCCTGTCCCGGTCCCCAGACGAAGCTGACCACCGAGAAGCGCTGCCGGGGATCCGCGTACAGCAGGTATTGCTGATAGCGCTCGGGCGCGGGGCGCGCACAGTCGTCGGGGAGCCAGTCGTCGACGGCGATCAGACGGCGCAGGAGTATCGCGCCCGCGTCGCGTAGCGGCGCCTCGGACGGCGCGGCGTCGACCAGCGCGGTCAGGTCGGCGACGCAGCGGCGGAGTTTTTCGAGATGCATGGGATGGGTGGGAGAGGGACGACGCTCACGCGGCCTGTCGAACGCGTTCGGTCAGTTCCCGGGTGCGGGGCAGCAGTTCCCGGCCGTAGTCGAGCGCATCCTCGAGCGGATCGAAACCCCGCACCAGGAAGGTCGTCACGCCGAGCGCGTAATATTCCGCCAGCGTCTCGGCGACCTGTCCGGGCGTGCCGACCAGCGCGGTGGAGTTCGAGCGTCCGCCGAGTTCCTTCGCCACGCCCGTCCAGAGCCGGTCGTCGGCGCGCACGCCGTCGCCCGCCGCGGCGAGCAGGCGCCGGGCGCCCTCGCTTTGCAGCGGCGCGCCCTGTTCCAGTCCCTGGCCGGCACGCAGTTGCCGCGTACGTTCCAGGATGTGATCGGCACGTTCCCACGCGGCTTTTTCGGTGGCGGCGAGAATCGGCCGGAACGACACCGAGAAGCGTACTTCCCGGCCATGGTCGCGCGCCGCCGCCCGCACCCGGGCGATCTGCTCGGCGACCTGGTCCTTGGATTCGCCCCAGAGCGCGTAGACGTCGGCATGCCTGCCGGCGACCGCGATGGCGGGCGCCGACGCGCCGCCGAAGTAGATCGGCAGACAGGGTTGCTGCCGCGGCCTGACCTCGGAGAACGCCTGCTCGAAACGGTAGTACTTTCCCGTGTGATCGAACGGGGCGTTTTCGGTCCAGACGCGGCGCAGGATTTCCAGGTATTCGTCGGTGCGCGCGTAACGCTCGTCGTGCGACAGGAAATCGCCGTCGCGGCGCTGCTCCGCGTCGCTGCCGCCGGAGATGATGTGCACCGCGAGCCGGCCGCCGCTCAGCTGGTCCAGCGTCGCCAGCTGCCGGGCGGCCAGCGTGGGGGCGACGAAGCCCGGACGGTGCGCGAGCATGAAATGCACGCGCCGGGTCACGCTGGCGGCGTGGGCCACCGTGAGCATCGCATCCGGGCTGGTCGAGTGATAGGGCACCAGCACCCGGTCGAAACCGGCGTCCTCGTGCGCCCGCGCGAAGCGCTGCAGGTACGGGACATCCACCGCCGGTCCCTGCGCCGGATGGATTTCCGACACCTTGTTCGGCTGGATCATGCCGATGAATTCGACGCGCATCTTCGACTCCTGGATGGCCCTGAGGCCTGCTCGAAACGTCCAGGGTAGGGCGCCGCGGCGCGGCGACCAACCATCGTTTCGCGATAAGGTTATCCGCGGAAGGGATTTACGCGCGGCCTGCAAGGCGCGGCCTGCAAGGCGCGGCCTGCAAGGCGCGGCCTGCAAGGCGCCGCACGCCGCACGCCGCACATCGTATCGCGGCCCCAGCTCAGTACACCTTCACGCCGAAACGTCGCACCTTGCGCAGGCGGTCGACCAGCATCAGCCGCACGGTGCCGAGCGAACCGTGCAGGGCCCGCCGATGCAGCCAGTAGAGCGAAACGTACAGCGCCTTCGCCAACGGGCCGTGCAGCGAGCGGGTCTTCCGCGGCTGGCTGCCGACCACGTACCCGGTCGCGTCGCCGGCGCCCAGCGACACGAGGCTGCCCCGGTCCTTGAAGACGAAGGACCCCGGCGTGCGCCCGGCCAGGCGCCCGCGCAGCGCCCGCGCCAGGTAGAGGGCCTGCTGATGCGCGACCTGGGCGGTGGCGGGCAGCGCCCGTTCGGCGCCCGCGGGGGTCAGGCTCGCGCAGTCGCCCAGCGCATAGACCGCGGCGTCGTCGGGGCTTTGCAGCGTGGCGGTGACGCGGAGCTGGTCGGTCCTGGTGCCGGGCAGGCCGAGCGTGCCCGGGAAGGCGGGGGCCTTGACGCCCGAGGCCCAGGCCACCATGTCGGCCGCGAGCGTCGTGCCGTCGTCGAGGGTGACCGCCCCTGCCGCGACGCCCACCACCTTGCGGTGATTCAGGATCTCGACGCGGCATTCGGTCAGCAGGCGCGTCGCGCGCTGCGAGACGTCTTCCGGCGAAGCCTGCAGGAGGCGCGCACCGGCGTCGATGATCGTGATCCGGAGACGCGCCGGCCCGTATGTCGCGCCGGCGGTGTGCAGCGTCCGCGCCATGTGATGCAGTTCCGCCGCGAGTTCCACGCCGGTCGCGCCGCCGCCGACGATGACCAGCGACACGCTCTGCTCGGCGCCCAGCTGGATGCGGTAGATGCGCCGCAGCAGCGCGGCGCGGATGCGCTTCACGGTCTGCTTCGAAGTGGTCTGCATTCGATGTCCCGTTGATGGCGCCGCGCGGGCGTCCGCGGCCGCGATCGTCACTTCCTGTACGGTACCGGCGACGCCGACTGCGTCAGTTGAACTGA
>JBPBQT010000462.1:0-10304 GCA_050955065.1 Janthinobacterium lividum
TGGGTGCCTGCCTGCCCGACTACCTGCGCACGAACGTGGCCGCCGCATCGGCTAACGACGGCGTGCTGACGCTGCTGACGCCGCACAGCGCGCTGGCGGCGCGCCTGCGCCATCTGGAACCGAAGCTCGTCGGGTTTCTCCGCACCCGCGGCTGGTCGGTGGATGTCGTCAAGGTGCGCATCCGGCCGCTGGCGCCCGTGCCCGTCGTGCCGCCGAAAGCCGCGCGGCTGAGCGCTACCGGGCTGGCCTGTCTCGACGCGCTGCGTGCGGGCCTGGAGCCCTCGCCGCTGCGCGATTCGCTCGAAAAGATGATCGGCCGGCACCAGCGCAGGCTTTAAAGGCCCTGTCGACGTCCGCGCTCCCCCACTTCCAGGCCGAACCTGGTTGCCAGGCGTACACCTTGCCGACCGACTTCGAAAAACCGGCGCGCGTCGTCACCTATGAGACCTGCGATGACGAGGCCGCGCTCCGGGGCCACGTGAAGGGGCCACGTGAAGGGGCCGCGTGAAGGGGCCGACGATGACCGCCGCCGCGCCGTTGATGAAGGACATCCCGGGCGAACCGATGCAGCAGTTCCGGCCGAACACGATGCCGGGCAGCACGACGGTGTGACTGCGGGACGCAGGCGACGCGCCGCCCGGCAACGCTCTGGCGGCCTTCTAGACGTAGACGTTCCTGTCGTTCCACATCGTCTGATAATTGTTGGTCCCGAGCCCGACCCCGCTCCAGTCGCCGGGACGGCGGTGGGGCCGGATCGCAACCACCGTCCTTTCGTTTTCTCGAGCGATGAAAGGAAGATCCACTTCCAGACTGGGCGCTTCATGTACACCCCGGTATTGATCGTCGGGAAGCATTTTGCGCCATCGATCGGTCGCGGCCGCGGCGCATGCGTAACCCAGCACGCGCGGACCCGTAACATCGACGGGATCATCGCCGTAGTAACGCTCTCGACAATGCACCACGATCCTCTCGATGGCCAACGCCAATTCCGCTCTTTTGGACTGCGACCAGATCAGGCTGTTGGATACCGTGCTAACGGTTTTACGCCAGCGCCAAGCCTGATTGAAGATGCCAAAACCATAGCGCGTGGGTATTGCCCAAGGCTGCTCGTGCTGCAGCGCGATATCGCTATACAGGCCGCCTTGCGCGAACAGGATGCAAAGCCGTCCCAGATCCGATTTGTACGCATAGGGTTTCAGCATATCGAACGCTTGCAGGACATTTCCATCGAATTCCTGAGCGATCAGCGCACGCACGGCGTCCCCGCTCCAGAGCGTTCGCTGCGCCGCGGGATAAACGCGTCCGAGAGACTCCATGTAAATGCCGATTCGATCGGGCAGGCGGCTCGGCAGCGAAAAACCGTCGACGATGAGGATTTGGTGGATGCGGTCGATCGGGTGGCTGTTCTCCGCGTCAGGCACCGCGACGACGGGTTGCGCCGATGCCCAGGGCAGGCGCAGCGCTGCCCCGGCGGCGAAAGCATAACCGATATTTTTGATAAACGTTCTACGCGACACGGGGTTGCTCCTTGTCCGTCATGTTCTCCCGAGCGTAGCGTTCGCGGAGAAACACATGGCGAGAGGAGGCGCAATCCGCGCGCGCCGCGCGAGTCGTCTCCGGCCACAAGCGGCGGCATCGCCGCGTTAGCCGGACTTACCCGAGTGAAGATCGGTGGTGACGGGAGCAGCGCTCCAGCCGCCACCCAACGCCTTGACCAGGTACACGACCAGTCCGGCCTGCTGCCCCTTGATCTGGATTTCCTGGCGCTGGCTGGTGAGCAGCTGCTCCTGCGCGCTGATGACATCGAGGTAGGCCACCAGACCGCCTGAATAGCGATCGTTCGCCAGGCTCAGCAGCCTTTCGGCATCGGCGGAGGCGATATGGGCCTGCGTCGCGGCCCCATCCAGCACCGCCAGACCGGTCACGCCATCCTGCACTTCCTGGAAGGCGGTCAACACGGTTTGACGGTAATCGGCCTGTACCGCCACGTAATCCTGCTGGGCAAACGCCACGGCCGCGCGGCGCAGGCCCCCGTCGAACACGACTTCGCCCAGCGAACTGCCGATCGACCACAGCAATGAAGGGGCGGACAGCATCGAGGCGAACCGCGTGCTTTCCCAGCCGATCGTCGGCGACAGCGTCAGATCGGGAAAATAGGCGGTGCGCGCGATACCGATCCGGGCGTTGGCCTGCGCCATCGCCCGTTCCGCCGAGGCGACGTCCGGGCGTCTTTGCAGCAACGCGCTCGGAAGCGCGAGGTCGATACGCGGTACCGGCAGCGGGGCAACGCGCGCGACAAGCGAAAAGGCCGGCGCGGGCACGCCGATGAACGCGGCGATCGCATGTTCGTACTGCGCGCGCTGACGCAGCAGCAATTGCGCCTGCGTGCGGTTCGCGTCCAGTTGCGAGCGCTGCTGCATGACGTCCAGCCCGGAGACGGAACCCAGGTCATGCTCCGTCACCACGTAATCCAGCCCCCGCTGCTGCAACGCCAGCGAACGCTGGACGACGTCGATTTCATCGTCGAGCTCCCGCAGCGAAAAGTAGGTGGTGGCGAGATTCGCCGTGAGCACCAGCCGTGCGTTCGCCAGATCGTCGCTGGCCTGCTCGACGGCCGCGTGCGCGCCTTCCAGGGTGCGCCGCACGCGGCCGAACAGGTCGACTTCATAGCTGACGCCCGCCTCCAGCGTGATGTCGTTCTGCACGGTCGATTGACTCGGCGTGCTGTACCGCTGCACCGGACGCTGGCCGGATATTTTTTCCCGTTCCAGGCCGCTGTTGACCGCGAGCCGCGGAAACAGCGCGGAGCTGGCCTGCGCCAGCGAGGCGCGCGCCTCTTCATAGTGCGCACTCGCGGACTGCAACGACTGATTGTTGGCCAACAAGCGCTGTTCCAGATCGTTCAGCATCGTGTCGTCGAACACCTGCCACCAGCTGAGGGACAGGGGCGCATGCGAGGGCGCCCCGGTCTGCCAGTAGGGGGCCGTGCGCCACTGCGCGGGCGTGTCCACCGCGGGGCGCTTATAGTCGGGCCCGACCGTGCACGCCGTCAGCAACGCCGCGCACAGCACGAGGCTGCCATGCAACCGCTTCATGTGGAGGCCTTTTGCGACGTGTTCGCCTGCTTCGCGGCCGACGCTTTCGGGGGTGCCTTGGGGGGCGCGATCGTGACGGGATCGCCCTCGGCCAGGGCGTCGCCCGGGTTCACGATGATGCGATCGGACGCGGTGAGGCCACTAGCGATCTCCAGCGTTTTGCCAGTGTCCTGCGCGATGACCACGGGCAGCAAATGCACATGACCATCCGCGGCCACCGTCGCCAGACGTGGCCCTTCGGCGCGGAACAGCAGCGCATTGCCCGGCACGATCCAGCGCCCCTGCGACGCGCGTGGCAGGGTGACCTGCACATAGGCTCCGGGCAGCAGGAGGCCGTCGTGGTTGGGCAGAGTGATTTCGATCTGCAGCGAGCGGGTCGGCACATCGATGGCGGACGACGTATGCGTGATGGCGCCCGTGAAGACTTTGCCCTGTAGCTCGGCCTGGCGCACCGTTACCGGTTCCCCGAGCGCGACGTTGGTGGAGTAGGCCTGTGGCACCGACACATACACGCGTAGCGGGTCCGATTGCGCGAGCACGAACATCGGCCGCCCGGTACCGCCGTTCCCCGCGGTGATCAGGTCGCCGACATCGATGTTGCGTTGTGTCACGACGCCGGTGAACGGCGCGACGATGCGCTTGAAGGCGCGCAGCTGCGCGAGCCGCTGGACATTGGCGTCGGCCCCCGCCTCATTGGCCTGGGATTGGGTATAGCTGCCCATCCGGTCGTCCAGCTCCTGCTGTGAGACGGCGTCGCGCTGCCGCAGTTGCTGCCAGCGGGCGGCGGACGTCTTCGCCAACGCCAGCGCCGATGCGGTCTGCTGACGCTGTGCGACCGCCTGCGCCCATTCCTGATCGATTTCAGGCGTGTCGAGCAGCGCCAGCAGTTGGCCCTTCACCACCCGCGCACCGATGTCGGCGTACCAGTGCAGCACGTAGCCGCTGGCACGCGCGTAAATCGGCGATTCGACATTCCCGCGCAACGTGGCGGGCAGGACCACGTCGCCCTCGCCACCCTGCTGGGTCGCATGTACCACCGTCACGAATTGCCGGCTATCCTGCTGACTGACCTTTTCGGTCCGGTGGCGACTGCGCAGATTGCCGTAAATCGTCCAGGCTGCGCCGATCAGCAGGATCACCAGCACCACCAAGCCAATGCGCTTTATGCGACGGCGTACCAGAGCGCGCGGCGGTAAGGGCCGCGAGACGAGATGCTGGTCCGTGCGTTTCTTCCCGGCCCCGTCCTTCTTCTCGGACTCGTCGCCCTTCTCGGACTTTTCGCCCTTCTCGGACTTTTCGCCCTTCTCGGACTTTTCGCCCTTCTCGGACTCGTCGCCCTTTTCGGACTTGTCGGCCTCTTCGGACTTGTCGGCCTCTTCGGACTTGTCGCCCTTTTCGGACTCGTCGGCCTCGTCGGCCTTTTCGGGCGCGTCACCCTTCTCAGGCGCGTCGGCCTTTTCACGCTCGCCAGCCTTTGCAGGCTCCCGATGCGGCGCCCGGTCCGGCACGTCCTTGCCTTCCTCGCCCTGCGGCGGTTCGGCCTGCGGTGTCTCGCTCATGTCGGCTCTCATGTCGCTGCGGTCACGCCCGAGGGCGGCGCGTCGCGCTTGTTGTCGTGCTTGTCTTCATGCTCTTCATTGGACTTGTCGCCGGACTTGTCGTCGGACTTGTCGCCGGATTCGCGGCCGTGCTCGGCGTCGTGTCGCGCCTGGCGCTTCGCGAGACGGCTGTGCACGCCGGCGAACACCAGCGGTACGAACAGCAGCGTCGATATGGTCGCCAGCAGCAGCCCACCAATCACCGCGCGCCCGAGTGGCGCGTTCTGTTCCGCGCCCTCACCCAGACCGAGTGCCATCGGCACCATGCCGATGATCATGGCGGTCGCTGTCATCAGGACCGGGCGAATCCGGGTAGCGCCCGCCTCCAGCGCCGCGGCCAGCGGCGCGGCGCCCGCATCCAGTCGCTGTCGCGCGAACGCCACCACCAAAATGCTGTTGGCGGTCGCCACCCCGACCGTCATGATCGCGCCTGTCAGGGCCGGCACGCTCAGGTGCGTGCGGGTCAGGAACAGCATCCAGGCAATTCCCGCCAATGCCGCGGGCAGCCCGCTGATGATGACCAGGGGATCGAGCCAGGACTGGAAATTGACGACCATGATCAGATACACCAGCACAATGGCCATCGCCACACCCAGGCCCAGTCCTATGAACGATGATTGCATCGTCGCGACCTGCCCCAGCAGATTGATTTCGGTCCCCTTCGGCAAAGACTTGCGCGCCTGCGCGACGATCTTCTGGATGTCGCTCGCGACGCCGCCCAGATCGCGCTCCTCGACACTCACGTAGACGTCCGTCGACGGCTGGATGTTGTAGTGGTTGACGACCGCGGGCTGAACGTCCGGCCGTACCTGCACGAGGTTGCCCAGCAATTGCGGCGGCCCGCCCGAAGGGCCGGATACCGGCGTGCGCAGCAGATCGTCGAGCGACTGTACCTGGTATTGCGGCGTCTGCACCGACAACGGATATTCGACGCCGTTGTCCGGGCTCAGCCAGAAGGACGGCGTCGTCTGCGAGCTTCCCGATAGTGAAATCAATACTTCCTGGGTCACGTTCTGCGCGCTCAGCCCCAGTTGCTGCAAGCGACTGCGATTCATCAGAAGGGTCAACACCGGCGCGTCGACACGTTGCTGGATGTGGGTGTCCACCGTGCCACGCAAATGCGCGATCTGTTTCATCAATGCGCTGGCGACCTTGAAATTCATCGCCTGGTCCTTGCCGCGGATCTGCACGTCGACGGCGGCCGGCTGGCCGAAATTGAGGATCTGCGTGACGATGTCGGCCGGCTGAAAAAAGAATTCGACACCCGGGAACCGTTGCGGCAACACCCGGCGCAACGTGTCGATATAACCGATGGAAGGATGATGGTCCGCCGTCAACGCGATCTGGATCTCGCCGTCGAGCGAGCCGATGGTGCCGGCGTTGCTGTAAGACAGATTGATGCCGCTGTTCGGCAGCCCCAGGTTGTCGACGATCGTGTCGATTTCGCTGGCGGGCAGCGTCTGGCGGACCACCTGCTCGACCTGATCCGCCAGACGCGCGGTCTCTTCGATCCGGTAACCGGTGGGCGCGCGCATATGCAAACGGATCTGACCGGCGTCGACGCTCGGGAAAAAATCGCGGCCCAGCACGAACACCAGCAGCGAGGAGAGGAGACAAAACCCCAGGAACGCACCCACGTACAGCCTGCGGCGCACCAGCATCGTGCTCAGCAACACGATGTAGTTGCCGCGTACCTTCTCGAAAAGTTCGTCGAACCGGTGGTACAGCCGGCTGAACAGAGAGCCCTTGGATTTCGCCGACCCTGCTGCGCTGGAATTTCCAGTCGTCGGCTTCTGATCCTTCAGCAGCATCAGCGCCAGGGTGGGCACCAGGGTGCGCGACAGCACGTAAGAGGCCAGCATCGCAAAGACCACCGCCTCGGCCAGCGGCACGAAAAGGTAACGCGCCACGCCGGTGAGGAAGAACATCGGTACGAAGACGATGCAGATGCAGAGCGTGGAGACCAGCGCCGGGACGGCGATCTCGCCGGCGCCGTCGCGGATCGCATCGTAGCGCGCCGCGCCCTCGTGCAGGTGACGTTCGATGTTTTCGATCGTCACGGTGGCGTCGTCGACCAGGATCCCCACCGCCAGCGCCAATCCGCCAAGCGTCATGATGTTGATCGTCTGCCCCAGCGCATGCAGAACGATCAACGACGAGAGGATCGATAGCGGGATCGACACCGCGATGATGATGGTGCTGCGCCAGTTTCCCAGGAACAGCAGGATCAGCGCCGCGGTCAGGAGCGCAGCGATCAGCGCCTCGCGGACCAGGCCGGAGATCGACGCCTTGACGAAGATCGACTGGTCGAACAAAGGGGTGATCTTGATCCCCTGCTGCGCCGTCTGCTGCAAACGCGGCAGCATCGCCTTCAGTGAGCTGACAATGGCGAGCGTCGACGCATTGCCGTTTTTCAGCACCGTGATCAGTACGCCGCGCTTGCCGTCCTGCCGGACGACATTGGTTTGCGGAATGGAACCGTCGCGTATGTGGGCGACCTCGCGCATATACGTGGTCGCGCCGTCGACCGTGCGGATCGGAATATCGTTCAGGTCGGCGATGGTCGCCGGCGATCCGTTCATGTTCACGATGAACTCGGTCTGCCCGAGCTTCGCAGTCCCGGTCGGCAGGATCAGATTCTGTGCATTGACGGCGTTGACGACGTCGCTGGGCGTCAGACCCTTGGCGAGCAACGCACGCGTGTCCAGATCGACGGAAATGGCGCGCGTTCTGCCGCCGTATGGATAGGGCGAGGCCGCGCCCGGGATCGTCACGATCTGCGGCCGCAGGAAATTCAACGCCGCATCGCCCAGTTGCTGCTCACTGACGTTCTCGCCGGAAAGTCCCAACTGGATGACGGGAATGCTGGAAGCAGAATAGCTGATGACCAGCGGCGGCGTGGCGCCGGGCGGCATTTGCTTCAGCTGGGCCTGCTCATTCGCCACCGTTTGCGCAATGGCGGTCGGCAGCACCGCGTCCGGTTGCAGAAACAGCTTGATGATGGCGATGCCCGGCAGCGATTGCGACTCGACGTGCTGGATATTGTTGACCGTCGTCGTCAGGCTGCGTTCATTGACGGAGGTGATCCGATCCGCCATGTCCTTCGCGGACAGCCCGTTATAGGTCCAGATGACGCTGATGACGGGAATATCGATATTCGGCAGCACATCCGTCGGTGTCGTGAAGATCACGAACGGCGTCGCCATCAGGATCATCAAGGCCATCACGATGAACGTGTAAGGCCGCTTTAACGCAATATCGACGATCCACATTGACGATGCTTCCGGGAGGCAAGGATCTGCGGCTGGGGGGACGTTTCGCGTGGCGGGACGCAGACATGAAGCAGCCTGCCTGGAACATTTTCATCATAACGTGCGCCGATATTTCCGGCCGCCCACGCGCGCGCGCTTCGTCCGCGATACATTCGATGAAAATTTCCGGAAAAAGGCGTCAAATACGAGAAAAAAGGCCATGAATGTGGTCAAACGGTCGCCGGAACAGGTATCGGTCCGGCAAGAAAACGGGCGAAAAAAAAGGGCGCCGATCAAGGCACCCTTTTTTGCGGATTATTACACGCCCGCTCAGCGTACGCGGCAATGCCTCGCGTTGGGCATCTTCAGGCGAACACGCCCTGCACTTCCAGCCCGAAACCCTTGGGCGCCGTCCTCGCATCCTCGAACGTGACGAATTCGAACGCATCCTCGTGCGCGAACATTTCGCGCAACAGCAGGTTGTTGAGCCCGTGTCCCGATTTGAAGGCGGTGTAGGCGCCGATCAACGGGCTGCCCGCCACATACAGGTCGCCGATCGCGTCCAGGGTCTTGTGCTTGACGAATTCGTCCTCGTAGCGCAGCCCGTCGGCATTCAGAATGCGGTATTCGTCCAGGACGATCGCGTTCTCCATGCTGCCGCCGCGCGCCAGCCCCAGCTCCCGCATCGCCTCGAACTCATAGGCGAAACCGAAGGTGCGGGCCCGGGCGATATCGCGGGTGTAGGACGTCTCGGCGAAGTCGACCTCCACTTCCTGTCCGGTCTTGTCGACCGCGGGATGGTGAAAATCGATCGTGAATTTGAGTTTGAATCCGAAAAACGGTTCGAGGCGGGCGTACTTGTCGCCCTCCCGTACCTCGACCATTTTCTTGATCCGGATAAAACGCTTGGCTGCATTCTGCTCCTCGATCCCGGCCGACTGGATCAGGAACACAAAGGATGCCGCGCTGCCGTCCATGATTGGAATTTCCTCGGCCGTGATATCGACATACAGATTGTCGATCCCCAGCCCGGCGCAGGCGGACATCAGATGTTCGATGGTTGAAACACGCGCCCCGTCCTTTTCCAGGACCGACGCCATGCGCGTCCCCCCAATGGCATGCGCGGTCGCCGGGATGTCCACCACCGGTTCGAGATCGATGCGTGAAAAGACAATGCCCGTGCCGGGAGCAGCCGGACGCAAGGTCAACTCCACCTTCCGCCCCGAATGCAGACCAATCCCCACTGTCTTTACGATCGTCTTGATAGTGCGCTGCTTTAACATTGGATGAACTTTTTTAATAAACTTTACTGATTGATTTTCCCAATCGCGCTTTTGTACTTCATAGCCCCTATTCTAGCAAAGTCGCTTCCATCGCGGCTTTCGAATCTGTTGCCGTCTGTTACTTTTCGATGACACGGCGGCCCGCCGGACCAAGGGGAGGCTTCCTCGTCCGGCGCGCCGTCGCTTTTATGACACATTACCGTTCCGCTCCTTGCCCGAGGCGCGTCACATTCCCTTGTCAACGGCACGCTGCGCCGTTTCTGAAGCGTCATGCGTCGAACGGTCGTGGTCAGTCATCTCAGTCCGCCTGCTTGCGCAGGAAGGCCGGGATGTCATAGGTATCGACACCCTTTTCCTGCAGCGCGGCCACGTGCGACGCCGCGGTTTCACGCGTGTTGCGCCAGACCGCGGGCGTATCGAGCGAGCCGTAATCCGCCGTCGAATTCGTTGCCGTCGGATGGCTGCCGACTGCCATCGGCGCATTGTCGGTACCGGTGCGCAGCAGCGTCATCGGCGCCTGGTGCGCCGCCTTCTTTGCCGTACGGCCCAGGCCGGTGGCGACCACGGTCACGCGCAGCGCGTCGCCCATCGCGTCGTCGTACACCGTACCGAAGATCACCGTCGCGTCTTCCGCGGCGTAGCTCTTGATCGTGTTCATCACTTCGCGGGTTTCCGACAGACGCAGCGAGCGGCTGGCCGTGATGTTCACCAGCACGCCGCGCGCGCCCGAGAGATCGACGCCTTCGAGCAGCGGGCTGGCGACCGCCTGTTCCGCCGCCAGACGCGCACGGTCGACGCCGGCCACCGTCGCGGTGCCCATCATCGCCTTGCCCTGCTCGCCCATCACCGTCTTGACGTCCTCGAAGTCGACGTTCACCAGACCGTCGACGTTGATGATCTCGGCAATTCCGGCAACCGCGTTGTGCAGCACGTCGTCCGCGCACTGGAAACACTTGTCCATCTCGGCGTCGTCGCCCATGACGTCGAACAGCTTGTCGTTGAGCACGACGATCAGCGAATCGACGTTCTCCTCGAGCTGCTGCGAGCCGGCCTCGGCGACGCGCTTGCGCTTGCCGC